>JANOFJ010000026.1:0-9812 GCA_031413595.1 Novosphingobium sp. | reverse complement strand
TACCTGCGCGCCGATGCTGTCCATGTGGTTCAGCACCTTGCAGACATATTCCGAGTTGATGTCCGCCCGCAGCGTCCAGCTGGCGTTGAGATAGCCGAACACGGCCGAGAGATTGGGCACGTTCGAGAACATCGCACCCTTGTAATAGAAGTGCTGCGACCAATCGATGGGCTGGCCTTCCATGCTGATCGCGATCTTGCCGGCGATCGCCAATTTGAGCCCGGTGGCGGTGATGATGATATCGGCGTCAAGGTGCTTGCCCGATTTGAGCTGGATGCCGGTGGCGTCAATCCGTTCGATGTGATCGGTCACCACATCGGCCTTGCCGGCCTTGATCGCCTCGAACATGTCGCCATCGGGGACCAGGCACAGGCGCTGTTCCCAAGGATTATAGGGCGGGGTGAAGGCCACCGGATCGTATTTGTCGCCCAGTGCCTTGCGGGTCCGCCTGGTCAGCTCCTTTTTAAGCCTTTCGGGCTTGTTGCGGGCCAGCTTGAACACATAATCCTGCATCCAGATATTCTTCTTGCGGGTGATCGTATAGGCCAGCTTTTCGGGCAGGATCTTGCGCAGGGTATTGGCAAACCAGTCTTTTGCCGGGCGCGATCCGTACCAGGTGGGGGTCCGCTGGAGCATGGTGACATGCGCCGCATCGCGCGCCATCGCGGGTACGATCGTAACGGCGGTTGCGCCCGAACCGATGATCACCACGCGCTTGCCGCGATAATCGATGTCCGTCGGCCAGAACTGGGGATGGATGATCTGGCCCTTGAAGTCTTCGCGCCCCTGAATTTGGGCGTCATAGGGGTCGTCGTAATCGTAATAGCCTGAGCCCAGATAGAGCCAGCCCGCCTGCACAATGCTGCGTTGCCCGGCTTCGTCTTCCAGCACCACTTGCCACTGGGCGCTGCCGCCCTGCCAATCTGCCGAGATGACCTTGTGGCCCATCCGCATATGCGGACGGATGCCGCGCTGATCGACGATCCGGTTCAGGTAATCGAGGATCGCCGGGCCGTCAGCGATCGATTTTTCATGGGTCCACGGCTCAAAAATGAAGCCCAGCGTGTGCATGTCGCTGTCCGAGCGGATCCCGGGATACCGAAAAAGATCCCACGTCCCGCCCAGATCGGCGCGGCGATCGACCACTGCATAGCTTTTGCCCGGACACATCATTTCCAGATGCGCGGCCATGCCGCTTCCCGAGAGGCCCGCGCCGACGATCAATACATCAACCGAATCGTTCATTGCTGCACGGGCATTCATCGGGTTCTCCATTCGGCTATTGACAATAATGTAAGCTATATCGCTTTTGATTGCCAGCATCATTAACGTTTGGCACTGCGCTGCAATGCCGATCATTGCTGCACACCGATATACCGCGGGGAAACGATCCGACCATTCGCTGGCTGTAGATGGTGCTCCGCGTGCGCCACTGCCAGAGCATAATTTTGACTGGATTGGCCTCGCCGATCCAGCTCCTGCGGAAATGGAGCTGGTCCGTAGCCAGTTCGGCCTGCATCCGCTGGCGGTGGAGGATGCGCTCAACCCAACGCAGATGCCCAAGCTTGAGGTTTATGGGCAGCAGCTATTCATCGTCGCGCGCACGGCGGCAATCGAGGAGGGCGAGAATATCGCCTATGGCCAGACCGCGATTTTCCTGGGCAAGGATTTCATCGTCAGCGTCCGGTTCGGCTCGAGCAGGGCGCATAATGCGCTGCGCCAGAGACTGGAATCCAATGCCGAGCGGCTGGCCGAGGGGCCGGACTATGTTGCCCATGCGATCCTCGATTTCATCGTCGATGGCTACCAGCCGATCATGGAGCGGCTGGAAGCATCGGTTCAGGTGATGGAAGAGCGGGCGATCGATGTTTTCCCCGAGCAATCGACGATCCGCCGGATCTTTCGCCAGCGCCGCCAGTTGCGCCGGTTTCACAGGATCATCGGCCCGATGGAAGAGGTCTGCCAGCGGCTGACCAGCACCGAGTTGTCGGCGATCGATCCATCGGCCCGCGTTTGGTTTCGCGACGTTCTCGATCATGTCCGCCGCACTATGTCGCGGATGAATGGCCTCAAGGAAACACTGGCCAGCATCGTCGAAACCGCCAGCCTGCTCGAAGTCCACCGCCAAGGCGTAATGACCCGGCAACTGGCGGCGTGGGCGGCGATCCTGGCCGTGCCAACTGCCATTGCCGGGATCTATGGAATGAACTTCAAATTCATGCCCGAGCTGGAATGGCGCTATGGTTATTTCATTGTGCTGGGCGGGATTGCCGCGATCTGTGCCGGATTGTGGCTTAGGTTCCGCAAGATCGGATGGCTGTGAAGCTTACTCGGGCATCACGATAAACTGCTCCCACCGGCCATTTGCGCCCGGTTCCGCATAGGTGATCAGAACCAACGACTTCTTGCCAAAGGTCAGGCGGAAGTTGCGGTTGACGAAGCCCCCGCGCAGGCGCGGATCTCGAAGCGGGCTGATTGCAGTAAGCGGGCCGAGCCTGCTTAGGCTGGTGCGATAGTCGCCCAGCGTTTCCGGCTTGAAATAATACTGCGCATTCGCAGTGAAGCGCGCCCGATCGAACTTGCCCTGAGCGATCGCCTTCAGCTCGGCCCGCGCGTCAACAGTCCGGGCCGGCTCGGCGGTGCTGGCCTGCGCGGATTTGGGCAGCACGATCTCGGCGATCTTGTGGGTCAGCGAATCCTGAACTCCGGCGAAATCAGCATTAGTCAGCACGGTGATGGCGATCTTGTCGTCCACCCAGATACTGTTTTGCGAGAGGAAACCGACCGATTCTCCGCCGTGATCGACCACCCAGCGACCGCCGACCAGTTGCTTGCTCACGCCCAGCCCATAGCCCGCGCCGGTCCCGTCAGCCAGGCGGACCGGGGTTTCCATCATCTCCCAATCTTCCCTCGGCAGTAGCGTCCGCTCGATCCGGGCGATGTTCCATTCGGCCAGCTCTGCCGCGGTCATTGAAAGCTCGCCGGCGGCCCACAGCCAGCCCTTGGCCGCCGGGGCGGCAGCGCGGACAGGACCCAGCGCATTGCGATGATAGCCTTGCGGAAAGGCGGCGCCATTGGTCTCGTCGATCGGCAGGGGCTTGATCCCCAGCGGCTTGAACAACCGGGCCTCGAACTGATCCCACAGCGGCGCACCGCCAGCTTTTTCGGCGATCATCCCCGCCACGACATAGCCCGTATTGGAATATTGCCGGCGCGTGCCGGGTGCGTAATCGAGCGGTTTTTTGGCCCAGCGATCGACGATCCCTTGCGGCGTTGTCGGCTGCTCCATCGCCGGGAAGCTATAGTCCTGCGGCCAATAGTCCTGCAATCCCGCGGTGTGGCTCAGCAGTTGGCGGATCGTGATCACTTCGCCGCCGCTGATCCCTGGGATCCACCTCGCGACCGGGTCATTCATCGAGAGCTTGCCGTCATTCTCGAGTATCAGGATCAGGGCGGCAAGGAACTGCTTGGAATTGGAGGCGATCTGATAGGGCAGGTCGGTCCGTGTCACGGGGATGGTGTCGGATGCCTTGCCCCAAGCCATGTCGAGCACCAGTTGCCCATCGCGAACCACTGCGATCTGGGCTGAAGGAACGCCGCTTGCGGTCAGCTCTGCGCGAACGGCGGTGTCAATGGCGGCGGCCTCGGCAGCGGACAGTTCCTGTGCTTGGACGGTGCAGGGAAGGGCGAGTGCGGAAAGCGCGATGAGAACCCGGTTCATGACCATCAGGCTAGCCGCTTGCGCGGACTAATCAAGACTCGGTCATGCAGGCTATCGCTGCGTCATGTCGTTCGTCGCTTCCCTCTTGGCATAGCGGCAAGCAGGCTTCAAACTTGGATCAGATCAAAAACAGGGGTCCATCCGAATGAAACACTCGCTCTGCCTGGGCAGCACCGTCTTGCTGGCCGTAATGTCCACACCCGCGAATGCCGGACCGGACGATCGGACGGTGGCGGCGATTGTCGATGAAGGCACCAACCGCAGCCAGGCGATGCTCACCGCTTCTGAACTGATGGACGGGATCGGACCGCGCCTGACCAATTCCGATGGCTATCGCCGGGCCGAGGCCTGGGCGCTGGCCCGGATGCGCAGTCTGGGGCTGAGCGCGGTTCATACCGAGGGTTTCCGGTTCGGACTTGGCTGGAATCTGGGGGCGCATTCGGCCCGGATGATCAGTCCGCGTAGCATCGAGATGACCGCAATTCCGGTTGCCTGGTCGCCCGCCACTGGCGGCGCGATCCGTGCGCCCATTGCCGTCGCGCCGATCAGCAAGGAAGAAAACTTCGCCGAATGGCGCGGCAAGCTGGCGGGCAAGATCGTGCTGGTCAGCCTGCCCGGCACCACCAGTGAGCCTAAGGAGTCCCACTTCAAGCGCTTGAGCGACAGCGAAATTGGCGATCTGGACAAGTTTGACTTGCCCCGTTTTGACCCCGACGCAGCCGTCGAAGGCACAAAACGCCGGGGCTTTGCCCGCAAGTTGACCGAATTTCTGAAAGCTGAGGGCGCGCTGGCGATGGTCCGGATCAGCTACCGGGACGGGATGTTGGTGCACGGCGAAGGCTATGCCTATTTCCCGGGAGAGACGTTGACGCTGCCGGCCTTTGAACTGGCGGCCGAAGACTATCGCCGGCTGGTTCGTCTGTCTTTGACCGGCACAGCGCCGGTGATCGAACTTGCTGCTGAAGCCCGCTTCGATGAAAGCAATCTTGAAGCAAACAATATTTTTGGCGAAATTCCGGGCAGTGACCCCAAGGCCGGCTACGTTATGGCGGGCGCGCATTTTGACAGCTGGATCGCGGGCGATGGCGCGGCCGATAATGGCGCAGGCAGCGTGGTGGTGCTGGAAGCCGCCCGGATACTCAGGCAGCTCGGGGTCAAGCCGAAGCGGACGATCCGCTTTGCGCTATGGACCGGCGAAGAGCAGGGGCTGCTGGGGAGCCGCGCCTATATCGAACGCCACCTTGCCACGCGCCCGGTCGATCCGTCGCTGCGGGGGATTGAAGCTTATACCGCCTGGCGGAATGCCTGGCCGATCAAGCCATTGCCCGGCTATGGCCAACTCAAGGCCTATTTCAACATGGACAATGGCGGCGGCAAGTTCCGCGGCATCTATGCCGAGGGCAATCTGGGCGCAGTCCCGATCCTGACGGATTGGCTCGCCCCGTTCCGCTCGATGGGGGCGGGCAAGGTTGTTGCGCAGACCACCGGAGGCACCGATCATGTATATTTGCAGGCGATCGGCCTTCCGGCCTATCAATTCATCCAGGATCCGCTCGATTACAGTAGCAGGGTGCACCATTCCAATCTCGACACGCTGGACCATCTGCGCGGCGATGATCTGCGGCAGGCCGCGACGGTCATGGCCGGAATGCTGTTTCAGGCGGCCAACAGCGACAAGGAATTGCCGCGTCAGTCCTTGCCGACCCAGCCGGCGCCAACCGATCCGTTCAAGGTGAAGGATCCCAACCAGTAGGGCGTTCGCTAGCGCTCCAGGTGGATTGCGGGCTAATTGCGCCCTACGGTTACCTGCATGAACTGCGGCTGGCTCCTGGTCCCATCAGGGGTCAGCGGTAGCGGGTAACTGCCCTGCGGCAGCACCGCAAGCGGCATCCCGGCTGCGGCCAGCGCATAAGGGGATACGCGGCGGCGGGTGCAAAGTCCGCCCGCGCCATCGCTGACCAGCGGGCTTTCGAACTCGAGCGCGATGGAGGCATCCTGCGTACGGTTGACCACACCCACGGCAAGCTGGCCGCCGCCCAGATCGAGCACCATCCCGGTCCCGTCGGGAACTCCGATCAGCCCTTCAACCCGCGCCCCGCTGATCGATAGATCGCGCATCACCACCTCATAGCGGTGATCTTCGTGGATCAGGCCAACCCGGCGATAGACCGAGCGCCGCTCGGAGCGGTGCTTTTCGGGGCCATCGGGTTCGATTTTGAACTCGCCGCTGCCCATCCGGGCTTCGATCTCTTCAAGCCGCAGGGCTTTGGAATAGATCCAGCCCTGAATGAATTTCGCGCCCTTCGAGCAGACCAGGTTGAACTGATCGAATGCCTCGACGCCTTCGACGGTGGTTTCCATCCCCAGCGCATCGGACAGGCCGATGATCGCGGCGATGATCTTGGCGCTATTCTGATCGGTCTGGGTGCAACTGTCGACGAAGCTCTTGTCAACCTTGAGCTTGTCGAACGGCGCCGAGCGCAGATAGCTGAGCGAGGAATAGCCGGTCCCGAAATCATCCAGCGCAAGGCGGACTCCAAGATTTTTCAGGACTTTGAAGGTCTCGTCGGTGGCTTCGCTGTCACCCATGAAGACGCTCTCGGTCAGCTCCAGCTCAAGCCGGTCAGGTTCGATGCCCGATGTCGCCAAAACGTCGGTGACGATGTCGGTAAAGCCGGGATTGACGAATTGCTTGGCGGAAACGTTGACAGCCACGCGCACGGATTTGGGCCAGTTGAGCGCATCCCGGCAAGCGCGGCGCAAGGCCCATTCGCCCAGCATATTGATGAGGTTGGTCTCCTCGGCGATCGAAATGAACAGGCCGGGGCTGACGGGGCCGCGCTCGGGGTGCTCCCAGCGCATAAGCCCTTCAAAGCCGATGACCATATGATCCTCGACCCGGACGACCGGCTGGTAATGCAGCGCCAACTCTTCATTGGCGAGCGCCTCGCGCAGATCCTGCTCGAGCAGGCGGCGTTCTTCCGCCTCGTCCTTGAGATCGGCCGAGTAAAAGCGGAACTGTCCGCGGCCACCGTTCTTGGCGGCATAAAGCGACAGATCCGAACTGTGGATCAAATCGTCCTTCTCGACGCCGTCGTAAGGCGCAATCGCGATCCCGACCGAGGCGCCGATGATGGCGCGCTTGTCACCGATCGGATAGGGCTGCGAGACAATCTGGATGACCTTGGCCGCAATTTCGCCCAGCTTTCCGCGGTCATCAATATCGGGCAATATGATCTGGAATTCGTCGCCGCCCAGCCGCCCGATTTCGCCGCGATCACCGATCACCCGTGTTAACCGGTCGGCCACCTGTTTGAGTAGTTGATCCCCAGCCTGATGGCCCAGCGTATCATTGACCTGCTTGAACCGATCGAGATCGATCATCATCAGGGCGCAGCTGCGCTTGGCCGCGCGGTAAGCGGTCAACGTCGATTCGAGTCGCCGGTTGAGGCGGTGGCGATTGGCAAGCCCAGTCAGTGAATCATATTCGGCCAGCCGCGAATCTTCCAGCTTGCGCTGGTATTCAACTGTGATGTCCTTCGCACTGCCGCGGTAGCCCTGGAACTTGCCTGCGCTGTCAAACTTCGGATGGCCAGAGACCGACCACCACGTCTGGCGGCCTTCCTGCGCAGCCGTGGCGAGGGTCAGGCGAACGGTCAGATCGGTGATCTTGTTGCGCGCGTTGAGCTGGAAGTTGAGCGGACGGCCTGAGCGGTTATCGGGGTCGTCCGGATCAGTTTCGAACAGCGAAATCAGCGGCTTGGCCAGCAGCTCCTCGATCGTGCGATCAAGTTTTTCAGCCGCATTTTCAGAAATGTAAATCAGCCGTGCCTCGGCGTCGGTAGCCCACAGCCAGCCGATCCCGGCTTGCTCAAAATCGTCCAGAACCTCAAGCCGGCGCTTGGCGTCCGCGGGCCGGATAACGGCGACGGACCCATAATTCACGGGCACGGGAGATTTCTCCCCGGAGTTCCCGGTCAAGCCCCTTAGTAGTCTCCCGACTGCCATTGCCCCTTAGCTCTCACCCCAACTGACCGGAAAAGCCGATCATCCCGCGGTAATGCTAAACCGGTATGGTTTACGAAAGCCTAACCTCAGGGATTCCCCAAGGTTCAGGCGGCAGCAATGGCTCCGAACAGATCGTGGGCATCGGCATCTTCGATCAGCACATGGGCAATGTCACCCGGCATGAGGGTGCTTGGGACATTGCGCAGGAACACATTGCCATCGATCTCGGGAGCGTCGGCCTGTGACCTGGCGGTAGCGCCAATATCGCCGTCTTCATCAGCCTCGCCCACTTCGTCGACGATCACCGGGATCACCCGGCCGATTTTTCCGGCGAGCTTGGCGGCGCTGATTGCGGCGGTTTTTTCCATCAGCCGCTGATAGCGCTCTTCCTTGAGCTCTTCGGGGACGGGATCGGGCAAGGCATTGGCGGCAGCGCCTGCGACCGGTTCAAAACGGAACGCGCCGACCCGATCAAGCTGGGCTTCATCCAGCCAATCGAGTAGATATTGGAAATCCGCTTCGGTCTCCCCCGGAAAGCCAACCACGAAGCTCGATCGGATCGCGATATCAGGGCAGATTTCACGCCAGGATTTCAATCGTTCCAGCACCTTGGCCTCATTGGCCGGGCGCTTCATGGCCCGCAGCACCGAGGGGCTGGCGTGCTGGAAAGGAATGTCGAGATAGGGGGTGATCAGCCCTTCTGCCATCAGCGGGATCACCGCATCGACATGGGGGTAGGGATAGACATAGTGCAGCCGCACCCACGGCGGGACGCCTCCCCCAAGCTCGTTGGCAGGTGTGCGCAATCCGCCTAGCTCACGAGCCAGATCGGTCATATGCGCGCGGACCGGGGCGCCCTTCCAGTCGCGGCTTTCGTGGCGGGTATCGACCCCGTAAGCCGAAGTGTCCTGGCTGATTACCAACAGCTCGCGGGTGCCGGCGGCAACCAGCTTTTCCGCCTCGCGCAGCACCGCGTCGATCCGCCGGCTGACAAGCTTGCCGCGCAAATCGGGAATGATGCAGAAGGCGCAGGAATGGTTGCAACCCTCTGAAATCTTGAGATAGCTGTAGTGACGCGGGGTTAGCTTGATGTCGGCCATATCCGCGTAATTTTGCGGAATGAGATCGACATAGGGCCCCTGGCTGGGAGGCGCGGCTTCATGCACCGCTTCCACTACCGCCTCATATTGATGCGCGCCGGTCACAGCGAGCACGGCGGGGAACTTTGCCCGGATCAGATCCGCTTCGTTGCCCATGCAGCCGGTCACGATCACCCTGCCGTTCTCGGCAAACGCCTCGCCAATCGCGGCCAGGCTTTCCTCCTTGGCCGAATCGAGGAAGCCGCAGGTATTGACCAGTACCACATCGGCGCCCGCGTAATCGGCGGACATGGCATAGCCATCGGCGCGCAGACGCGTGAGGATACGTTCGCTATCGACCAGCGCTTTGGGGCAGCCGAGGCTGACCATGCCGATCTTGCGTTGTGCGGGAATCTCTAATGCCATGGGCGCGCCGCATAGGCGCAAATGATGCCCGCGTCACCTGCGGCGTTCCAACACGGTCGATTGCCGCACTACAAGGCCATGTCGCCGCATTCCCGCGGGCACGACTTGGCAAACCCAATCGCGCCGCCCTACATCGCGGCCAAAGGAATGGTTTTTGCGATGGGATCGGTAAACTGGTTAGGCGTTTTCGTTGCAGCCCTCGCCGCACTGGTGCTTGAGCGGCTGTGGTACGGTCCGCTGTTTGGACGGATCAAGATGGCCGTGACTGGGCCGCGCTCGTTGGCGCGCGGCATTCCTGTGGCACAAATCACGGTCACCTTTGTGCTGCTGCTGATTTCATCAATGATGCTGGGGCATCTGTTTGCCCGGACCGGCAGCGCAACGCTGGAACAAAAGCCGTGGCTTTATTTCATGATGTCAGGCGGGCTGGCGGTGACGTACATTGTCCCGGCGCTGTGGATCACGCTTGGCCACCAGCGCACCTTGATCGAGGCAACGATCACCCATGCAGCCTTCTGGATCTGCGCCTATCTGGTGATGGGCACGACCTTCTGGTTCATGGCCTGATTGTTTTGGGC
>JANOFJ010000025.1:0-2641 GCA_031413595.1 Novosphingobium sp. | reverse complement strand
CGAACAGATGGCGTGCGCGGCTTGACGAAAGATTGGCGTTGGCCGCTGCAGCAGCGAGTGTTAACGGGCCATCGAGGTTGGCCCGGATAAAGTCGATAATTGCCCGCACCCGCGGATCGGGGAATTTTGGTTCCAGTCCTGCGGCAACCTCAGCAAGAATTTCCCGTCCGATTTCGATAAATGCGGTGGCCGTGCCTCCCTCCGCGAGCAGATCACGGAGCATTGCAATCATCGGTGCCAATGGTTCAAGGCGGATTTCGGCGAGGCCGGAATTTGCGAACAAGCGCGCAGCGATGGCCCGGCCAGTCGCGCTTTCAGGTTCGACGAACAGGAAGGCCACTGCGCCCGTAGCCTCGAAAATATGCGACGTATCTGCGGCAACGGCGCACACTGGGCCATTCGCGCTTTGGTGGGGTGTCCGGATCGCGAATCCTCCGTCGAGCGATATCGTGATCTGGACCGCATGATGGGTGTGGAAGTCCGTGCCGGCATCGCCGCGCGCGGCGGTTAGCACCCACAGGCTGGCACCTTCCCAAACCACGATCCTGCCGCGTCCCGAAATCTGCATTCGCACAGCTTAGCGCGAGCCAGCCGGGATGTCCTCACGCAATCGCGAAATATAGCCGCTGCGTTCAAGCTTAGATCGAATCGCTGCGATAGATCGGCGGCTCCACCCATCCGGAAAGGAACTCTCGATGAACTACCAGTGCAAATGTAATCCTTGCCGTTGCCAGCCAGAATGCTCGTGCAAGGCCAATAAGCCCGCACCGAACTGCCAGTGCGGGAACGCTTGCAACTGCGGGCCGGGCTGCGCTTGCGGCAAATCGTGACGCTTACCCAAGCGGACGGAAAAAGGGCCGGTGTCGCCACCGGCCCTTTTTTTCGGTTCGGCAAAGGCAGCGTTACTGCCCGGCTTTGGCCGCAGCCACATCTGCCTGGGTAACCGGAACGATCTTGATTTCGACCCGGCGATTCCTGGCCCGGCCATCCGCCGTATCGTTGCTGGCAACCGGCATGGTTTCACCAAAGCCCTGACTGCGAACGCGAGCCGAGGCAACGCCCTGGCTGACCAGATAGCCCGCCACGGTCCGCGCCCGGCTTTCCGACAGGGTCTGGTTGAACGCGTCCGAACCGGTCGAATCGGTGTGGCCGTAAACATCAATCAGGCTGCTGGGGTACTGCTGGAGGCTGGTCGCCACCTGGTTCAGCGTGGTGCGGAAGGCTGGCTTCAGCGTTGAGCTGCCGACATCGAAGGTCACGCCATCGGGCAGATTGACCAGGATCGCGTTACCGCCATCGGTTTCGGTCACATCGACGCCGGAGCCTGCGGTCTGTTCCTTCAGCTCCTTGATCTGCTGATCCATCTTGTAGCCGACCACAGCGCCGCCAACGCCGCCAATACCAGCGCCGATGATGCGCCCGGTCTTGCCGCCGATCACGCCGCCCAGCAGGCCGCCGATAACAGCGCCGCCAACGCCGCCGATAGCGGTGCGCGAGACTTTCTTCTGGCCGGTGTTTGGATCGGTGACGCAAGCCGAAACGCTCAGCAGCGAGAGGGCTGCAAAGCTCGATACGTAAAGGCGGGTCTTCTTCATGATTTTTCCCCTTATATTGGGTTGGCCCTGATAGTGAGCCGGATGGAGGCAACATGCACCTTGATTTCTGTCTCGCCGCACATGAATGGAACGTTGATTATTTGCTTGTCAATGGATTGCCGCCGCACATGCTGGCTGGCCGGCAACGCGATGTTTCCCCTTTGCTGCCACTTCTGCTAACGCACAACTCGTGACACCGTTCCCTTGGACTGACGTCTTTATTATTGCAGGCCTGATCCTGCTCAATGGCCTGTTCTCCATGTCGGAGCTGGCGATCGTCTCGGCGCGCACCACGCGGCTGCGGGTTGCAGCCGAGCGCGGCAGCAGGGGCGCGCGGACTGCGCTGCAATTGGCGGCCGATCCGGGCAAGTTCCTCTCGACCGTACAGATCGGGATAACGCTGGTCGGGATCATCGCCGGCGCCTTTTCGGGATCGCGGCTGGGCGGGCCCATGGCAGAGCGGCTGCTGGCGCTGGGTGTGCCCGAGCGGTTTGCCGATAATGCCGGCTTTATCCTGGTAATCGCGGTGACGACCTATCTCAGCCTGGTGGTGGGCGAGCTGGTGCCCAAGCAGCTGGCCCTGCGCGCGGCAGAGCCGATCGCGCTGATTGCCTCGCGCCCGATGGCAATGGTGGCGCGGATCACCGCGCCATTCGTGTGGCTGCTTGATCGTTCCTCCACCCTGCTGCTGCGGCTGGGCGGGGTGCGCAAGGCGGGCGAAGATGTGGTTACTGCCGAAGAGCTGCACATGATCTTCGCCGAGGCCACCCGGTCGGGCGTGATCGAAGAGGATGAGCGCGCGATCATGAGCGGAATCATGCGGCTGGCAGACCGCCCCGTGCGCGAACTGATGACGCCGCGAACCGAACTTGACTGGATCGATCGCCGCGCCAGCGAGGTCGATGTTCGCGCGATGATCAAGCAAAGTCCGCATTCGCTGCTGCCGGTCACCGATGGCGCCCCCGATAATATCATCGGCGTGGTCAAGGTCCGCGATGTTCAGGCGGCCATGCTGGCGGGCAAGCGGGTGCAACTGGCCCGGTTGA
>JANOFJ010000024.1:0-20661 GCA_031413595.1 Novosphingobium sp. | reverse complement strand
CGGTCCGTTGGGGCCCGGCGGCAGCAGTTGCTTTTCCTTGGTATCAGAGACGTCCCAGAACAGCTTGGGGTTATAGTGAAACGGCGGATTGCGTGCGACCCCGTTGATCTTCCAATTGCCCAGCGGCAACGGATCCTTGCTCGAACCCATCGTCGCGGTAAAAACGCCGACGAGCTTGTCGGCCGCATCGAACGCTTTCAGCGTTCCTTTGCCCTTGCTCACCACGATCCGCGCGACCTTCGGCTGATTTGAGCCAACACCGAGCAGCGCCAAGGTCGCGCGCCAGACGGGGTCTGCGACTTGCGCCGGGTCGATTACATCTCCGCCGACGTTGGGGACGCGGATTTGCTGACCGGCGGTAAAGGTTGTGTTCGCGCTGGCTGGACTGGCGCTGGCCGGATTGGTGCTGGCAGCAGGAGCAGGCCCGGCGGCGGAGGTAGCAGTTGGCGAGGCGGCTACGGTTGCGCCAGCGGGTACTCCGCCAGGATTAAGCAGCATCAGCGTATCGACTGTGGTGTGGAACCGCTCGGCCAGCTTTTCCTCAAGCGTTTCATAGCCAAGCGCGGGCAGCTTGGCCTGGTCCGCCACGTCATCGGGCAGCGCCGTAAACGGGCCAGCAGCGAATTCGGCCGGGATGGTCACGATCCGGGTGGCGGGAATGTTGTTCCACCGTGCCAGCAACTGCTGGGTTGCCGGATCGATTGTCCCGCTCAGCGGCAGCGCGTTGGCTTCCTGGAAACCCATGACCGCATTGCGGATGGAGGCACCCGGCTTGCCATCGACCACGCCGGGGGTGAAGCCGAGCCGGTCGAGCACCACCTGCGCCTGCATCACCTCACGCGGTTGATCGTCTGCCAGATCGGCTGGCAGCTGCAGCCCCTGCGCGATGTCATGGGCGGCAAGGGCATCGGATTGGGCGGCAGAGGAAGACGCGACTTGCGGGGCACCCTGCTGGTCGGCATCGCCGCCCGGCGCGGAATTACAGCCGCCAAGCGCCGCCACTAGCAAAAGGAGCAGGCCGGTACCGCCTCGTTGCATGAATAGTCCCTCTCACCAGCGGCGCCACCAAAGCACCACAACGGCAAGGCAATGCGCGGCGAGCCCGATAGTTCCGCGCGCAGGCGCAAATCGGGTGAACCGCATCTGGAGAGTTTGAAAGGGCCATGCCCGGCTGGCACGCCCGGATTGCGAACGCCCGGCAGCTAGCGCGCGGGTTGCGCTGGCTTGTCCAAGGCCCAGGCGTTCTTGCTGGCTTGCTCCTGACGCCCATGCTGCGGGTCGTGCAACTTATCGACCATGTTTTCTGCCGACTTGACGTAGAGAAAAAACAGCAAAAACACGAACGCCGACAACACGAACTTCTTGTTCAGAAGCGGCGCGTAAACCGATTCCTCTTGGCCAGGTTGATTTTCATCTTCTTGCATGGCTCGTTAGTCGCCTGTTTCCCCGGTGTACTCGCGGTTTTCATAAATCCGCTCAATCCGGTCGGCGCGATCGGCAGCCGCCTCCTCGGGGTCGCTCCTGGTTGGCGTGCGACTCCACGGGTCGAGTGAATCCTTTTCTGCAGTGACACCAATCACGCCCAGCGCCAGTTCGCTCGCGCCTTCGGGATCCGCCGCCATGTAGCTTGTACCAATCCCGAAAGCCATCAACAGAGAGAACCCTGCCAGGAACAGAATGCGTCCTGCCATACCGAAACCACGAAAAATTCCCAACAAAACAGCATCCTTCCCTACATATCTTTGCAAGGGCACCATTAGCGGCGTTCTGTTGCGATTTCCCTAACCGCCGCGCTCCATCAAGCCATGCTTCTTCATGCAGTGGCGCAGCTGGTCATAGCTCAGCCCCAGCGCCTTGGCGGTCTGGCGCTGGTTGTAGCGATGCTTGCCAAGGGCATGTTCAAGGATTGCGCGCTCGTGGGAATCGACTGCGCCGCGCAGGTCTTCAATGGTATCGAACTGCACTTGCACCGGCACTTGGGCGACATTGGCAGCGGCTTGCTCACCCGCCTGATCGGAGCGAGGCATGGCGGCGGGTTTCCACGGGCTGTCGAACGGATCGAACACGATATGGGCGATCGGCTGGTCCCACTGGTCCCAGCGATAAACCGCGCGCTCGATCACATTGCGCAGCTCGCGGACATTGCCCGGCCATTGATGATCTTCCAGCGCCTGCATCGCGCCGTTAGAGAAACCGGGCCATTCGTCCCAGTCGAGCTCGGTCGCCATGCGCCGCCCGAAATATTCGGCCAGGACATAGATGTCGCCCTCGCGCACCCGCAGCGGCGGCAGGGTGATAACCTCAAAGCTCAGCCGGTCGAGCAGATCGGAGCGGAACCGCCCCTCTTCGGCCAGGCGCGGCAAATCCTCGTTGGTGGCGGCGACGATCCGGACATCGACCATGATCGGGCGTGACGAGCCGATTCGCGTTACCTCGCCATATTCGACCGCGCGCAACAAACGCTCCTGCGCGCCCATCGACAAAGTCGCCAGTTCGTCGAGAAATAATGTCCCTTTGTCGGCTTCTTCAAACCTTCCCGCGCGCGCTCTGGTAGCACCGGTGAAAGCTCCTGCCTCATGACCAAACAGCTCCGCCTCGATCAGCGTTTCCGGCAAAGCCGCGCAATTCAGCGTGATCAGCGGCTCGCCCCAGCGCGACGAGAGGCGGTGGAGCCGTTCGGCGATCAGTTCCTTGCCGGTTCCGCGCTCGCCCACCACCAGCACCGGACGGCGCATCGGCGCGGCGCGGCTGGCGCGTTCGACCGCATCGAGGAAGGCACCCGACTGACCCAGAAACTGTGTTTCGCGCTCCATACCCAACTTATAGCGAAATTTGCCAACACCTCGCAAGTCTTACCAAATGTCGTTGGTCGAATTGCAGCGAAAACCGCGAAAATTGGCAGGTTTTGAGGTTTGGCACGGCGCTTGCTGTAACATGAACAACTGCCGCTCCGGCATTGCATCAACGAGGTTAAGGCCATGAACGTCCAGACTCACCGCAAGTCCAGCAAGCTCGATAAGGCGATCTTCGCTAGCGTCGCTGCCGTGCTTGCCATGAACGTCTTCGTGCTTGCCCAGCAGCTTGATAGCGCCCCGGCCTTCGCCCGTACCGGCGCTGCGCCGCAGGCCCAACAGGCTTGAACGCGGCGATGACCGATCCGCAGGATCTTGACCCTCTTAACCCTCTTGGGCCGGAGCATTCCGGGGCCCCCGCTGGCGGGAATCAGTCCCCCCGCCACCCGCGCGCTCCGGCCCAAACCCTAACCGGCGAAACCCGCCGCACTTCCCGCGTCGACACCGAGGTTGAACGCCTCCGTCGTTCCCCCACTCCCACAACCGGAGTTCCCTGGATGGGCATTTTCTCGCGTACCCGTGATATCGTCGCCGCCAATTTCAACGAATTGCTCGACAAGGCTGACGATCCTTCGAAGATGATCCGCATGATCATCCTCGAAATGGAGGAAACCCTGGTCGAAGTCCGTGCCAGCGCGGCGCGCACCATCGCCGACCAGAAGGAAATGCATCGCCACACGGTGAAGCTTGACCGGCTGCAGGCCGATTGGGCGGAAAAGGCCCAGCTCGCCCTGTCCAAGGACCGCGAGGATCTGGCCCGCGCCGCTCTGGTCGAAAAGAAGAAGGCCTCCGACATGGCCGATCAGCTCAAGACCGAGATCACCGTGCTCGACGATGCGCTGCGGGCCTATGAGATCGACATCGAGAAACTCCAGACCCGCCTGCGCGAAGCCCGCAGCCGCCAGACCGCGATCGCCGCGCGCCTCGAAAGCGCCGAAAACCGGGTCAAACTGCGCACGCTGCTGGCCAGCGAACGGGTTGATGAGGCGATGTCGCGGTTCGACCAGCTCGAACGCCGGGTCGATTACGCCGAGGGCCGCGCCGATGCGCTGAACCTGGCCGATGGCACTGCCCGTCCGAGCCTGGCCGACGAGATCTCGGCGCTCGCCGGGGCCGACAAGATCGATGAAGAATTGGAAGCCATGAAGCGCGCGCTCGCAGACGACGCTGACAAGAGGAAGGATTGAGCCCGTGGAACTCGATTTCACCACAGTATTTGTCGTTGGCACCCTGTTCGTTGGTCTGCCGTGGATCATCCTCCACTATGTGACGCGCTGGAAGACCGCCGCCACTTTGACAACCGATGACGAAACGCTGCTGGAAGAGCTCTACACGCTTGCCCGCCGGCTTGATGAGCGGATGGATACTGTCGAGCGTCTGGTTGCCAGCGACGACCCCGATTTCAAGCCGGCGCGGCTCGTTCATGACCGCGAGCTCGACAACCAGCCGCTGCGAGAGCTTGACCGGATGCTTGCCAAGAAGGGGAGGACTTCCAAATGAACAGCCCGCGCACCCGCTTTTATCGCGACAAGATCAACGGCAAATTGATGGGCGTCTGCGCCGGGATTGCCGATTACACCGGGGTCGATGTGCTTTGGGTTCGGCTGGGGGCAATTGCCCTGACCTTCATGGGCCTGGGGTTCCTCCCGCTGATCTATCTGGGGATCGGCATCTTCGCTCCCAAGAAGCCATCGCATCTCTATGTGGACCGGCAGGAGCAGCAGTTCTGGCAGCGCGTGCGCCAGTCGCCGACCCGCACCGCCCGCGATGTCCGCGCAACTTTCCGCGACATCGACCGCCGCCTGGCTGACGTCGAACTGTACTACGTCAGCGGCAACCCGCGGCTGTCCGAAGAAATCGAACGGCTGCGCTAAGCGCGCCGAATTGGGGGAAATATCATGGGACCGGAAACCATCTGGATAATCATACCGCTGTTTGCACTGTCAATTCCGATCATCGGGCTCTGGACCAAGCATCGGCAGAAAATCGTGGAAATGCAGGTGAATGCGACCGCAAGCCTAAGCGCAGAAAAGGCCGCGCAATATGCCAGCCACTCGCGCGAACTGGAAGAGCGTGTCCGCGTTCTCGAACGGATCGTGACCGACAAGGGCTATGACGTGGCTAGCCAGATCGAAGCGCTGCGTGACAGCCGCAAGATGGAAGCGCTGCTCGACTCCCGCGAAAAGGAAATCCGCTGATGGAATGGGCTGGCGAAAATTTCGTGATGGCGATCATCGCCATCTCAACCATCGGCTGGTTGGTGAACAACTGGATCCGGGCCAAGCATGGCTATGCGGTGGAGGATGAATGGGGCGGCAAGACCGACCGGCCCGATCACGCCAATAAGGCGCTGCGCGAGGAAAACGCCCGGCTGACCCAGCGGCTCGAAAGTTTTGAGGATCGGATGATCGTGCTGGAGCAGATTGTCACCGACAAGGGTTACAGCGTTGCCCATCAGATCGAGGCGCTGCGCGATGACCGCAAGGTTGAAGCGCTGTTGGCCAAGCGGGAGAACCAGGCATGAGCTTTGGAGATGTAATCGGCCTGTTGATCGCGATGGGCGGATTGATCGGCATGATCGGAATTCTTGCGAGCACATACAAGCGCCGGCTGGCCTTCAAGGAGCGCAAGCTGGAACTGCTCGCCAGCCAGACCGCCGAAAAGGCAGCGCAATATGCCGCGCACACCGAACGGCTCGAAGCGCGGGTCAGGGTGCTGGAACGGATCGCGACCGACAAAGGCCAGGATCTGGCCGCTGCAATCGAGGATCTTCGCGATCCTGCGGTGAATTGAACCAACCCCGGCCAATTGCCGGTCAAAGAGAGTAGAGACTATGTCAGGCGGACAAATCATGGTGATCATGATCATTCTGATCGTATCGATCGCCTCAATCTTCAAAGCCCGTTACCAGGCGATGCATGGCGACAGCGGCCTAGGGTCTGCCCGAAGATCGCGCGGTCGGCAGGTAATCGACGGCAGCTACGACCATGTGTCCGATGGCGAGCACACCCCGCGCGAGCAGGAGCTTGAAAGCGAAGTGATCGCACTGCGCAAGCGTCTTGAAGTGCTTGAACGCATTACCACCGATGCCAATAGTTCCGAGCGGCTGCGCAGTCAGCAGGTCGCCGATGAAATCGAAAGCCTGTGCGACCGGTAACGGTCCCGCCGGCCCCACTTCCCAAGGAGCCCCCGCAATGGAAAGCGAATATCTCCTGATTGCCACTGCCGCGCTGATCGGCCTGTGCGTTGTCGCTGCGGCCATGCTCAAGGGCTGGCAGGGCTGGCTGGCCCTCAAGGTCCGCGAGCTGGACCAGCACCGGCTTCGCCCGGAAATTGAGGGCGGCGCGAACGCGGGAACCAATGGCATCGGCACCCGGATCGAGATTTCCGACCTCAAGGAACGTATCCGCAAGCTGGAAGCGATTGCCGCCGGGGTGGATTTGTAGGGGCTACCCCGCTAGAGGCCGCGACCATGCGCAGCCTATCCGACATCCGTGATGAATATCTCTTCCTCGAAGGCGACGAACGCTACCGGCTGCTGATCGAGCTGGGCCGCGAGCTGGGACCGATGCCGGACGCGCTCAAGACCGACGCCACGCTGGTCCGCGGCTGTTCGGCCAGCGTTTGGGTCTATCCCACTGTGGCGGGCGGTAAGCTGCATTTCATGGCGGACAGCAACGCTGCGATCACCAAGGGGATCATCGCGCTGGTGCTTTCATCGGTGCAGGACAAGCCCGCCGCCGAAGTCGCCGTGATGGATGTTGTCGCCGCGCTGGCGCCGTTCGATCTGAAAAACCAACTCAGTTCCAACCGCACCCAGGGCGTGCCGAACATGATCGCGCTGATCCGCGAGACGGCAGCGCGTTATATCGGCGAATCGTCGTCCCCGGCTTGACCGAGGACCGCTGGCCTCATCATTCCGACCTCGCATCGACGAGGCCAGCGGTCCCGGATCAAGTCCGGGACGACGGTAAATGGCCAGCCGCCTCGCGCACCACCGCAACCCCGGCCTTTGCCTGTGCCGCCAGATCCCGCTTCAGTGCTGCCGGATCACGCGCGAACACGAAGCCGAAGCTGACCCCGCCGTGCTTGCCGATCGTCGCATGGTGGAGCTTGTGCGCCTGAACCAGCCGCTTGGCATAACCGCGCTTTGGCACCCATCGGAAGTACCGCTGATGGACCAGCCCATCGTGAACCAGCGTATAGATGACCCCGTAAAGCAGGATGCCGAGCCCGATCCAGGTTCCCGGCTCCCACGCCGCTGACCCTCGAACCAAGGGACTGCCGATGGCGAACATCGAAATACTCATGCCGGCGCCGACGATCCCGAACAGATCGTTCTTTTCCAGAGGCTTGTCATGCGGCTCGTGATGATCGCGGTGCCAGCCCCAGCCAAAGCCGTGCATGATATATTTGTGGCTGGCCCACGCTAGCGCCTCCATCGCGAGGACGGTTGCTAACACGATCGAACTGGCAGCGAGAGGTGACATGCCCGCATCATAGGCTTTTCGCGCTCGCAGGGCAAAGGCTGACCGCCCTACGACAAACTGCGACAGTTTGCGGCGTAACTTATAGTAAATTCGGGCGTTTAGTGTCCATACCGCAATTGGAGACTAATAATGACCAAGTTCAAATATCTTGCTGCCCCGCTCGCGCTGGCGCTTGCCATTGGCGGCGCGGCCGTTCCTGCCAGTGCGCAAGATCATCGCCAGAGCAACACTTACGAGCGCAACTGGCACCCGACACCGGCGGCCAACGCGATGATCCGCCGCGACATCAACGACCTGCGTCAAGCGGTCAACCGCAGTGAGCGCCGCGGCCGGCTGTCGCAGCGTGAATGGAGCAGGCTGCGCAACGAGGTGCGCAACATCCAGTCACTCTACGCGAGATACTCTCGGAACGGACTGACCCGTAACGAGGTAGCGACACTGGAAATGCGGATCAACCGGGCTCGTATGATGCTGCGGATGGAACGCCGCGACTATGACGGTCGCCGGGGCTAACTAGAACTACTGACGGGCATCCGGCACGCGCCGGGTGCCCGTTAAGCTATCCTCAGCGCGCGGGGGGAGGAAGAAGGCGGCGATTTCCTCACCGATTCGGGCCGGGCGCAACGTTTTGATATCAATGAAGCACCAGCTCGATTTCACCTCGGCCAGCACTTCCTCGCCGCGCTTGACGATGGTTTCGTAAAACGCGCGCGCGCCTTGAATGCGCTCCAACAGCACATTGGCGATTACGTCATCGTCCAGAAAGGCGGGCTTGCGGTAAGTGATCTCGTGCTTCAGCGCGACCCAGCCATGCGCTGCAACCGCCTCAGCGGGCGCCAGCTTGTGCCAATGCGAAAGCACCGCATCCTGGACCCATGACAGATAGCGCGCGTTGTTGACATGGCCCATGAAATCGATGTCATCGGGAACGATCTTGATCGGAAAATAATGCGGCGCTGCGGTCATGCGCACTATGTAGGCGCACTAATCTGACATTTCCATGACCACCGCTTGCGATTCATCGCAAGCTGGGGCTAGGGCAACGATATGGCTAGTATTCCGCGCACCCTTTACGAGAAGATCTGGGACGCTCATCTGGTTGAGCGCCGCAATGCCGATGACCTTGCGGGCACCTGCCTGATCTATATCGACCGCCACCTGGTCCATGAAGTGACCAGCCCCCAGGCGTTCGAGGCGCTGCGCGTATCAGGCCGCAAGGTCCGCCGCCCCGATCTGACGCTGGCAGTGCCCGATCACAATCTGCCCACCACCGCGCGGCGCGACGCGGCAGGCCAGCATGTGCCGATTGCCGATCTGGAGAGTGCCGCGCAGCTTGAAGCGTTGGAACGCAATGCCCCCGATTTCGGGATCCGCTATATCGGCGATGCCGATGCCGAGCAGGGCATCGTTCACGTTGTCGGGCCGGAACAGGGCTTTTCACTGCCCGGCGCCACCATAGTCTGCGGCGATAGCCACACCTCCTGCCACGGCGGGCTTGGCGCGCTGGCCTTTGGGATCGGCACTTCCGAGGTCGAGCATGTGCTGGCGACGCAAACGTTGCTGCTGACGCGCTCCAAAACCATGGAAGTCCGGGTCGAGGGCGATCTTCCGGTCGGGCTCAGCCCCAAGGACCTGATCCTCCACATCATCGGCGTGGTCGGAACCGCGGGCGGCAACGGTCATGTCATCGAATATCGCGGCCGCGTGTTCGAGGAGATGAGCATCGAAGGCCGCCTGACCGTCTGCAACATGAGCATTGAGGCCGGTGCCCGCGCCGGGCTGATCGCGGCGGACGAGACGACCTTCGCCTTCCTCAAAGGACGCACCTATGCGCCCAAGGGCGATGATTGGGACCGCGCGGTGGATTGGTGGAAGTCGCTCACCACCGATCCCGGCGCGCGCTTTGACAAGAGTGTGGTGATCCAGGCCACCGACATCGAACCGACCGTGACTTGGGGCACCAGCCCCGAAGACACCGTGGCGATCGGCGGCGTCGTCCCCGCACCGGAAAGCTTTGCCGATCCGTCCAAGCAGGACGCCGCCCGCGCCTCGCTCGCCTATATGGGCCTCACCCCCGGCACGAAGATGACCGACATCGCGGTCGAGAATATCTTCATCGGCAGCTGCACCAACAGCCGGATCGAAGACCTGCGCGCCGCCGCCGCCGTGCTCAAAGGGCGCCACAAGGCGGCGGGCGTGAAGTGGGCGATCGTTGTTCCAGGGTCAGGTTTGGTCAAACGTCAGGCCGAAGCCGAAGGGCTGGACAAGATCTTCATCGCAGCCGGCCTAGAATGGCGCGAGCCGGGCTGCTCGGCGTGCCTTGGCATGAACCCCGACAAAGTCCCGCCGGGCGAACGGTGTGCGAGCACCAGCAACCGGAACTTTGTCGGCAGGCAGGGCCCCGGAGCGCGGACGCATCTGGTGAGCCCGGCGATGGCTGCAGCGGCGGCGGTGACTGGCAGGCTTACCGATGTTCGCGAATTGCTCTCTGCGGCGTAGAACCCTTGCCAAGACCCCGCCTCACCAGCGATAGGTAATCCCATGACCAAGAAAACCGAAAAACCCACCTGGACCGGAAAAGCCGCTTTGACCGGGGCCGCGATTGGTTCTGCTGCGCTGGCGGCTGCCTTGCTCTATGCCTCGCGGCGCAAGGAGCCCAAGCCAACCTCAGCGCCGCCGCATCCCGAGAACGCGCCGGAGACCGATTGATGGAGCCGGTTAACGAGGTTTCCGGCCGGGCGATTCCGTTCGGGCGAGCGAACATCGATACCGATGTGATTATCCCGGCCAAATGGCTCAAAACGATCAGCCGCGAGGGTCTGGGGCGCGGTGCATTCGAGACTATCCGCGATGATCCGGACAATATCTTCGATTCGGCCGAATTCAAAGGCTCGCCAATCCTGATCGCGGGTGACAATTTCGGTTGCGGCTCCAGCCGCGAACACGCGGCTTGGGCGCTGCTGGACCTGGGCATCAAGGCAGTAATCGCGCCGTCGTTCTCTGACATTTTCTCGGGAAATGCGTTCAAGAACGGCATACTCACCGTGGTTTTGCCGCAGGCGCAGATCGATCGGCTGCTGGAAGTGGCCAAGACCGACCCGGTGCAGATCGATCTTGAACACCAGACCGTCACCACGCGGTTTCAGGATCGCTACACCTTTGAGATCGACCCGTTCCGCAAGGCCTGTCTGCTGGGCGGGCTGGATGAGGTCGGGCTGACGCTGGCGCGCGACGCGGCGATCACTGCTTATGAAACAGGCGTAAGGGCCAACCTGCCCTGGCTCGCCACCGGAACCGGAGTCCAGGCATGAAAGCTCTTAGATCACACGCCGCTGGCGGCCCTGAAACACTCACCCTCGACGAGATCGACGCCCCCACCCCCGGCCCCAGTCAGGTGCTGGTGGCGGTCAAGGCCTGCGCGATAAACTTCCCCGATACGCTGATGATCCGCGATCTCTATCAGTTCAAGCCTGAGCGGCCCTATGCCCCGGGCGGCGAGATTTCCGGTGTGATCGAAGCGCTGGGCGATGGCGTCACTGGCTGGGCGGTTGGTGACCGGGTGCTGGCCGGGATCGGCCATGGCGGGCTTGCGGAGAAGGTCTGCGTCGATTGCGTCCGCCTGTTTGCCGTGCCAGACGGTGTAAGCTTTGAAACCGCTGCCTCGATCCTGATGACCTATGGCACCACGATCCACGGCCTCAAGGATCGCGGCCACATCAAGCTGGGCGATACTCTGCTGATCCTGGGCGCGGCCGGCGGCGTCGGGCTGTCGGCGGTCGAGCTTGGCAAGGCGTTTGGCGCTCGGGTTATCGCCGCCGTCTCCAGCGAGGAAAAGGCGCAGGTTGCGCGCGAGGCGGGCGCAGACGAAGTGGTGATCTATGGCCGCCCGCCGTTTGATCGCGAACAGTCCAAGGCCTTGATCGACCAGTTCAAGGCCGCCTGCGGGCCGAACGGCGCCAATGTGATCTACGATATCGTCGGCGGCGAATATTCCGAACCCGCGATCCGCTCGATCGCCTGGGAAGGCCGCTTTCTGGTGGTCGGCTTCCCGGCCGGGATCGCCATGCTGCCGCTCAATCTGACATTGCTGAAAAGCTGCGACGTTTGCGGGGTATTCTGGGGCGCATTCGTTGCCCGCAGCCCCAAGGAAAACGCGGTCCACGTGGCCGAGTTGTTCCGCCTGCTCAAGGAAGGCAAGATCAATCCGCGCATTTCTGCTACACTTCCGCTGGAGCGCGGCGGCGAGGCGATTTCGCTGCTGGCGGACCGCAAGGCCATCGGCAAAGTTGTGGTGAAGATGGACGGCTGAACTGCTCACTTTGGGAGCGCGGGCGACACAATAAAGGAAACGACCAATGACCAATTTCAACGATCGTGAGCGCGCCGAAGAGGCCAAATACGCCCATGATGAGGAAACCCAGTTCCGCATCCACGCCCGCCGCAACCGGCTGCTGGGCCAATGGGCAGCCGAGCTGATGGGGCTTTCTGCGGCCGAATCCGAATCCTATGCCAAGAGCGTGGTCCAGGCCGATTTTGAAGAGGCCGGTGACGAGGATGTTGTCCGCAAACTGATCGGCGATCTGATCTCGGCCGGGGTTGAAACCAGCGAAGCCGACGTGCGCGCTGCGCTGGAAGCCAAGCAGGTTGAAGCCCGCCGCGCGCTGATGGGCGAAGCCTGACCATGGCAATGGCCGCCGCTGATATCGAGGCGATGATCCGCGCCGCCCTGCCCGATGCCCAGGTTGCGATCACCGACCTGGCCGGTGACGGCAACCATTATGCTGCCCGCGTTACCTCGGCCTCATTTGCTGGCAAAAGCCGGGTTGCCCAGCACAAGCTGGTCTATGATGCGCTGGGCGGACGGATGGGCGGAGAGCTTCACGCCTTGCAACTGACCACCGCCGTTCCCAATTGAACTCCATATCCTTTCCCGATCAGGTTGACCCAGCCATGTCCGATACAAACGCCCGCCTTGCCCAGATCGTCAGCTCGAACGATGTCGTGTTGTTCATGAAGGGAACCCCGCTGTTCCCGCAATGCGGCTTTTCGAGCAAGGCGATCGCGATCCTCGAACACCTTGGTGTCGGCTATGAAAGCGTCGATGTGTTGCAGGACATGGAGATCCGTCAGGGCATCAAGGCTTTTTCAGATTGGCCGACGATCCCGCAGCTTTACGTCAAGGGTGAATTCGTTGGCGGCAGCGACATCATGATGGAAATGTTCGAGGCCGGCGAGCTGCAGGAACTGATGGACGAAGCCAAGGTCGCGCCTGCTTCCTGAGCAAGCCAACTTTCTGAGCAAGCCCAGTCCGGAATAACAGGCCGGTTGGCCAACCAAATTCCAGCGATTTTGGGAGAAGCATCTCGGGGAGGCGGGGCCGCGGAGACCAGGGTGCGGCCCCGCCACTATTCGAGACTGCTTGGGGGTACAGCTAACAATGCACCTCCCGTGCCAAACTCCGAAAACCACTTATTTCAAACGATTTTTTGGATTAGCCGTGAAGGCCCGACACGCTCAGTGTAAAGATTGCCGACAGCATACGCCTTCGAATAATGCTTGGCAAACCCGGCTGGACGAAGCACGGTGAGACAGATGGAAAATCCGGACGAATATGCCGACACGGACGAAGCGCCGCCCGCCAACCCGGCGGCGACGCTGGTGATCTTTCGCCATAATACCGCAGGCGGCGCGGCTGAACTGCTGATGGTCCAGCGTTCGGCCGAGATGCGTTTTGCTGGCGGTGCGGCGGTATTCCCCGGCGGCCGGGTCGATGCGGCCGATTTCGAGCTGGCCGAAAAGCTTGGTGCGGCGGACGAGGAAGAGCGCAGTGAATTGGCCGCCCGCATTGCTGCGGTGCGCGAAACGCTTGAGGAAACCGGGCTGGTGGTTGGCATGCACCAGCGCGCCACGCTGGAACAGGCCCAGACCGCGCGGGCCTTGTTGCTGGAAAAGGCGACGCTTGCTCCGGTGCTGGAAGCGATGGGCTGGACGCTGGATCTGGCTGGACTGGTGCCGTTTTCACGCTGGCGCCCGAAGCACCGCCACATGCGCATCTATGACACGCGCTTTTATCTGGCCGACCTTGGCACGGGCGCAGTCGATCTGCTGGTCGATCAGACGGAGAATACCCACCTGTTCTGGGTCAGCGCCAGCGAAGCCTTGCGAATGGCCGATGCGGGCGAAATCCAGGTGATCTTTCCGACCCGCCGCAATCTGGAACGGCTGGCACAGTTGGCGAACTTCGATGCCGCGCTATCCCATGTCCAGACCTTCCCCAGCCAGATGATCACCCCATCGGTTGAGGAACGCGATGGCGCAAGATGGCTGACCATCCCTGAAAATGCCGGCTATCCGATCACCAGTGAACCCTTGGATCTTATCAAGCGGGGTTAGGCAAAAAAATGCCCTCGTATTTGCATACGAGGGCAAGTAGCCGGTTACCGAAGCAACCGGGCGGGTCGCAGGTCCGCTTTAAGGGACTCACGACTACTGGAATGTGACATTTCCCACATCTTCGAAAAGAAATCGCAAGATGTAGTTAAGATTCTGTAATTTATTGCAAAAATATCTTCATCGAACCCGGCAGGGTTCGCAATGCCGACTGGCCGCCCGAGCTTATGCGAGGGAAGCCAAGGCCGCGGATGCGGCCGCCCGGCGCTTGAGGGCAAATAAACAATGGCGCGCCCGGCAGGACTCGAACCTGCAACTCCAAGCTTAGAAGGCTCGTGCTCTATCCAGTTGAACTACGGGCGCGCGCAAGGTGGTCCTTAAGCATGGTTTGCAGCCGGTGCAAATCGAGGTAGATCGCGGGCATGACCGAAGCCCTCTCCCGCCTTGACGGCACCTCCAGCGCACGGCGGCATTTCCGCTATTTCGATTATGTCATGGCCGCGTTCGTCGCGATCCTGCTGCTGTCCAATCTGATCGGGGCGAGCAAGCTGGCGGCTGTGGATCTATCTGCGCTCGTCGGCGTCAGTTCATGGCTGCCGTGGCACTGGCTCCTGACGGGCAACAAGCTGCTCTATGGCGCAGGCATCCTGTTTTTCCCGGTTTCCTACGTGATCGGCGACGTGCTGACCGAGGTCTATGGCTATGCCAACGCCCGGCGCTGCGTGTGGATGGGCTTTGCCGCGATGGCCTTCATGGCCTTCATGAGCTGGGTCGTGGTGACGTTGCCGGCGGCGGATGGCTGGGGCGGTCAGGCGGCCTATGAAAGCGTGTTCGGCAGCACCTGGCGGATCGTCGCCGCCTCGATGATCGCCTTTTGGGCGGGTGAATTCGTCAACAGCTTCGTCCTCGCCAAGATGAAGATCCTGACCCAAGGCAAGCATTTATGGAGCCGCACGATCGGCTCGACCTTCTTCGGGCAGGCAGTCGATAGCGCTATTTTCTATCCGATTGCGTTCCTTGGCATCTGGTCGAACGAGCAGGTGCTGATGGTGATGGTCACCAACTGGTTTCTCAAGGTGGTGTGGGAAGCCCTGCTGACGCCGGTCACCTATGCGGTGGTCGGCTGGCTCAAGGCGCGTGAGGGGGTCGAGGTGTTTGACTCCGGGACCGATTTCTCACCCTTTGCCAAGGCGGATGCGATTTAGCTGGTTATGTGGTCGCGATTTCCGAGACTTGGAATGTTCCATTTCACTTGAAATCGCTCCGGCTGCTGATTGGCCCCGCCCTGGTTGCAGACGGGGCCTCTCGCCGGGGGTCGGATCAATCGGCCCAATCAATCAGCGATGAGGCCGATCGCGATGTAGACGAGGATCAGCGAGCCGAAGCCCACCAGAGTGCCGATTACCCAGCCCAGGCGGACCAGAGTGACATCGACATTGAAGTAGTCGGCAATCCCGGCGCTTACGCCCATGAACTTGCCGCGTTCCTTGTTGAGACGGAAGCCGCCGGTGACAGGTGCGATCTCGCCGCGCTGGTTATCAAGCGCGCTCATGCGACGACACTCAGATAGGTCGAAGCGAACTGGGCATCATGCGCCTGGGCACTGCTGGGGACGGTCACGGTGCCGCTGATCAAGACCAGCGAGAGCGCAAAGGCGGAGACGGCGGCGGTAAACCGGCTGGCGAAATTGGTGTTGGTCATGGTATTTTCCCTTCTTGTGTTTGGTGTCAGTGGAGTGTTCCACCGAATGCAATGATGTTTGCATGAGGCGTGCCAAACAAGGAAAACGGCTAAAATCTACCATTCCGCTTGCCGTCCGGGATTCTTTCGCTGCGATGAATATCGAAGAGTTGGTGAAATTTCCCAACTTTCGGCATTCGCCTTTTGCATGGCATTAGCGCCTCTCTCAGACTATCGCCCCGGCACCATGGCGCTCGACCGGATCCTGCTGACTGACTTTCGCAATCATCGCGACACGCGGATCGATGGGACGGCGCAATTCAACCTGCTGATCGGCGAGAACGGCGCGGGCAAGACCAATGTTCTGGAAGCGCTGTCGCTGTTCGCGCCGGGCCGGGGTCTGCGCCGGGCCGCGATCTCCGAAATGCCCGGGCATGGGGCAAGCGGCGCCTTTGCGATCAGCGCAGAACTGACTGGTAGCGACGGGGTAGTGCAGATCGGAACCGGCATCCGCAGCGAGCGCCCGGGGCGGCGGATCGTGCAGATCAACCAGGCCGAGGCAGCAGCGGTCGGACTGGGCGAATGGCTCAGCGTCGGCTGGCTGACCCCGGCAATGGACCGGCTGTTTGCCGAAAGCGCGGGCGCGCGGCGGCGGTTCCTGGATCGGCTGGTGCTGGCGCTGGAGCCCGGCCATGCCCGCATTGCATCGCACTATGACAATGCCTTGCGCGAACGCAACCGCCTGCTCAGCGAAGCCGCCGAGCCCGACCCAACTTGGCTCGATGCGCTGGAAGCCCAGTTGGCCGAGGCGGGAGCCGCTCTGGCGCAGGCCCGCGCTGGCATGATCACGCGGTTGGACGAAGCGCTGGGGCTGTTGCCGCAAGCACCGTTTGCCCGGCCAACGCTGACCTATCAGCCGGGCGGTCCGATTGATCCGGACGCGCTGGCCGAGGCGCTGGCGGCGGGCCGCCGCCGTGATCGTGCGGCGCAGCGGACATTGGCGGGGCCGCACCGCGACGAGCTGGCCGTGACTATGGCGGGCAAGAACCAGCCCGCCGCCGAATGCTCGACCGGTGAACAAAAGGCGATGCTGATTGCGATCACGCTGGCCCATGCCGGGCTGTTGGACGATGCCGGCCTGCTCAATGGGACACGCCCGCGCCTGCTGCTGCTCGACGAGGTCGCCGCGCATCTCGATCCGATCCGCCGTGAGGCGCTGTTCGAGCGGCTGCGCGAAGGTACGGCGCAAGTCTGGCTGACCGGGACCGAAGCCGCGCCGTTTGCCGCGATTTCGGGCGAGGCAGCGGTCTGGCGGGTTAGCGAGGGGTCGCTGGAACGGATTTAGGCAGCGCCTCGGCCACTGCCGCAACGGTCGATCCGACCAGCAAATCAATCCCCGGCATGGTCGGGTGGATATGATCGGGCTGAATCAGCTCAGGCTTATCGATCAGCGGCTGGAGGAAGAACGGCACCAATGCCGCATCGTGCTTCTTTGCCAGCGCCGGATAGATCGGATCAAACTTCGCGCGATAGTCCGCCCCCAGATTGGGCGCCGAGAGCATCCCCAGCAGCACCGCCTTGATCTTGCGCTTGCCGAGCTCTGCAAGGATCGCATCAAGGTTGGCTTTGGTCTGTTCAGGCGGAAGTCCGCGTAACATGTCGTTGCCGCCCAGGCTGATAATCACCAGCGCGGGCGGCTGTTGCAGGCTGTTCAAGGTGAAGCTCAGCCGCTGCAGCCCGCCGGCAGTGGTATCGCCCGATACCCCGGCATTCATGATCCGCGCGTTGATGCCCCTTGCCCGAAGCGCTGCTTCGAGCCGGGCAGGATAGCTCTGCTCCGGTTCAAGCCCGTAGCCCGCAAACAGGCTGTCCCCCAAGGCGACGATCTGCTGTTCCTGGCCCATAACGGGGATTTCGGGTGCGGCTTCTGTGGCGCTGGGCTGCGGCACCGGCGCAGGCGAGCCGCAGCCCCAAAGTGCGAGCGCAGGAACCAGAACCGCCCAAGTCAATTTCATTTCGCAACTCTCTCTTGCCGGAATGCCCCTAGCTATGGCATTGCCGCGCCGTGACAAGCCCCTCCCCGGCGATTTCCGCCTCGAACCTTACCCTCACCCTCGGCAGCGGTGACAGCGCAGTGGAAATCCTTCGCGGGATCGACCTGACCGTGCCGCTCGGCCAGACGCTGGCGCTGCTCGGGCCCTCGGGCTCGGGCAAGAGCTCGCTGATGGCGGTGCTGTCCGGATTGGAGCGGGCCAGTTCAGGCACGCTGAGCGTGGCAGGCGCCGATTTTGCGGCGCTGTCCGAGGATGGACTGGCGCAGGCTCGCAGGGGCCGGATCGGGATCGTGCTCCAGGCGTTCCATCTGTTGCCGACCATGACCGCGCAGGAGAATGTCGCGACGCCGATGGAACTGGCCGGAATGGATGATGCCTGGGTCCGCGCGGGCGCCGAACTTGCGGCTGTCGGCCTTGGCCACCGCCTGACGCATTATCCGGCGCAGCTTTCGGGCGGCGAGCAGCAGCGCGTCGCCATCGCGCGCGCCACCGCCCCGCGCCCGCCGCTGCTGTTTGCCGACGAGCCGACCGGGAACCTCGACGCCACCACCGGCGCCGGGATCGTCGAGCTGCTGTTCGCCCGCCGCGCCGAGACGGGCGCGACACTGGTGATCATCACCCATGATCCGGCGCGGGCCAGCGCCTGCGAGCGGGTAATCACGCTGGCCGACGGGCGGATCGCCAGCGACACCGCGGCGTGAGCAATACGCTCCCCCAGTCCATGGCCTGGCATATGGCCTGGCGGATCGCGCGGCGCGATCTTAACGCGCGGTTCCGGGGGCTGCGGCTGCTGCTGGTCTGCCTGTTCCTGGGTGTGGGCGCGCTGGCCGCAATCGGCACGTTGACCGGGGCGATCGAGCAGGAGCTGGCAACGCGGGGCCGCGCCATGCTCGGCGGCGATTTGCAGGTGGAAGTATGGCAGCGCGCCGCCAGCCCACAGGAAATGGCAGCGTTCAAGGCGCTTGGCACCATCTCGGGCGGAACCCGGATGCAGGCGATGGCCAGCTCTGGGGCGAGCTCTGGCGATCTCGCCGCTCCGGTCGAACTAAAGGCTGTGGACGCGAAGTGGCCGCTGATAGGTCGCCTGACCCTCAAGGATGGCCGCCTGGTCGGCGCACCGCAAGCAGGCGAAGCCTGGCTGGGCGAAGGCGCGACCGAGCGGCTGGGGCTGAAACCGGGCGATGTCTTCACGATCGGCGGCCAGAGCCTGCGCGTCGGCGGGATCATCGCCGATGAGCCTGACCGGCTGAGCGAAGGTTTCGCGCTCGGCCCTGTGGTGATCGTCGCCGAAACTTTCCCGGCCCGGGCCGGCCTGACCCTGCCGGGCGCGATGTATCGCAGCAAATACCGGATTACCCTGCCGGCGGGGCGCGACCCGCTCAAGGTGCAGGCCGCGCTGCAAAAGCAGTTCCCCGCCGCTGGCCTGACTATCCGCGAACGCAGCAAGGCCGCGCCGGGGGCAGAGCGGTTCGTGAGCCGGATGGGCGAATTTCTGGTCTTGGTGGGCCTTGCCGCGCTGGTGATCGCGGGTATCGGCATCGGCGGAGGAGTTTCATCCTATCTGGAGGCCCGGCGCGGCAGCATCGCCACACTGAAGGTGCTGGGCGCGACCAGCGGCGACATCGCGCGGATTTACCTGATCCAGATCGCCGTTGCGGCGCTGGTCGGCGCGCTGGCCGGTCTGGTCGCGGGCGTTGCAGTAACCCCGCTGCTGGGCAAGGCGCTGGGCAGCCTGCTGCCGGTGGCCCCCGGCTTTGTGTTCGATCCCGCCGCGCTGCTGCGGGCCAGCGCCTATGGCTTGCTGGTGGCGCTGATCTTTGCCGCCCCGCCGCTGCTGGGGGCAAGGCATTTCCCGGCAATGGCGCTGATGCGGGCGCGGGTTTCGCCGCTTGGTAGAGCCCGCCGCGATGCGCTGCTGCCAGTTGGGCTTGGCATGGCCGCCATCGCCGGTCTGGCGCTGCTGACCGCCGCGCAGCCGATCGTGACCGCCTGGTTCCTGGGCGGTGCAGTGATCGTCCTCGGGCTGCTGGGTCTGCTGGGGCAGGCGATCCGCTGGCTCGCCGCCCGCCTGCCCCGCCCGCGCGGATTTCTGCTGCGTGCGGCGCTGGCCAATCTTCACCGACCCGGCGCACAGACCGGCGCGCTGGTGACGGCGCTGGGCTTTGGCCTGTCCGCCTTCGTGCTGCTGGCGGCGGTCCAGACCAGCCTTGATCGCAACATCGCCGCGCGGGTGCCGCAAAAGGCGCCCGACTATTTCGTGCTCGACGTGCCGCGTGATCGGGTCGACGAGTTCACCGCATCTGTCACCCGGATCGCGCCCAAAGCCAGAGTCCGCACCGTGCCCGCGCTTCGCGGGGCGATCCTCGCCTATGGTCCGGCCGGGCGGATGATCCGCGTATCCGACCTCAAGGAAATCCCCGAGGAGGCCTGGCCGCTGCGCGGTGAGCGCGGGCTGACCTATGGCGACAGCGTGCCCGAAGGCAATGTGGTGACATCGGGCAAGTGGTGGCCCGCCGCTTATACCGGCCCGCCGCTGGTCTCGATCGACGAGGCACTGGCCGAGGCGCTCGATCTGAAGCTCGGCGATCAGCTGACCATCGGCGTGCTGGGGGTGGAGCGCACCGCCACGATCGCCTCGCTGCGGCGGATCGACTGGGACAGCATGGGTTTCAACTATGTGCTGGTCTTCTCCCCCAATGCGATCAACGATGCGCCGCATAATCTGGCTGCGACGATCGATCTGCCCCCGGGTCCGTCGCGAGGCGAGTTGCTGCGGGCGCTGGTCCGGGGTTTCCCATCCAGCTCGGTGATCGAGGTTGGCGGAGTGCTGCGCGAAGCCCGCGATCTGCTGAGCCAGGTCGGCACCGCGATCCTTGCCGCCTCTTCGGTGGCGGTACTGGCGGGCATTGCAGTGCTGCTGGGAGCGATTGCCGCCGCGCGGGCCAGCAGGCTCTATGACAATGTGATCCTGCGGGTGCTGGGCGCGAGCCAGCGGCAATTGCTGCTGCTCCAGCTGGCCGAATACGGCGCTCTGGCGCTGTTGCTGGCGGGCGTGGCGCTGGCGCTGGGCAGCGCGACCGCATGGCTAGTGATCGTCCAGATGTTCGAGTTCGATTGGCTGCCCGATTGGCCAACTGTGCTGGGCGTGCTGGGAGCCGGCCTTGCGCTGGTGATCACTTTCGCGCTGGCCGGATC
>JANOFJ010000023.1:0-1645 GCA_031413595.1 Novosphingobium sp. | reverse complement strand
CTGATCCGGTTCAGCGATCCATCCACCGCCATCTCCAGTGTGATGCAGGACCTGACGACCGCGCTCAACGAAATCGTCACGGCGCTGTCCGAGGCCACCAGCCCCACCACCGGTGACCTGAACCGCGACAGCGGCGCCCGGGCGCTGCGCCGCGAGCTGACCGCGCTGGCCGGAACGGTAATCATGCCCGGTGCTGCTGCAGGTGCGCCGCGGACTCTGGCCGATCTGGGCCTCGCCACGACACGCAACGGCAGTTTTCGCCTCGATACCGCGCGGCTGACCGCAACGCTCAAGGCCGATTCCAAGGGCGCAGCGGCATTTTTCACGCCGGGTCTTTACGGGGTCTATGCCTCGATGGACCGGATCGCGCGAAGTGCATCTGCCGCCGGCAACCCGGGTTCGCTGGCCGGATCGATCACCCGCTACGCGGCCCAGCAGGGCAAAGTTGCCCAGGACCAATCGAAACTGGCGGAGGCACAGGAAAAGCTCCGCTCGCAGCTGACCTCGCGCTTTGCCACCTCGGAAAGCCGGGTCGGCGCATCGCGTTCAACCCTGTCGTTCCTGCAGAACCAGATCGACGCCTGGAATTCGGGAGGCAACTGAAGTGATCGCTCAAACCAGCCCACTCGAAGCCTATCGCCGGGTCGATTTCGATGCCCGCGTTGCAGGGGCCGATCCGGCCCAACTGGTCGTGCTGTGTTACGAACAGCTGATCGCCTCGCTGGGCAGCGCGCTGTTCGCGGCCGAGCGCGGTGACAATGCCCTCAAGAGCCAATCCCTGACCCGCGCACTCGCGGCGCTGACCGCCCTGCGGCTGGGGGTGAGCGGAACCGGCGGAATTGCCCCGGCGCTGCTCCAGATGTTTGAAGCAGCACGCAAGGCAGTGCTCGACAGCGTGCTGGTTTTCGATCCGCGAACGATTGGACTTATCCGTCAGGACTTCATTGAAATTTCGCGGGCGATGCTACGCAGCCAAAATTGATTATTTCTCACAGTAATACTGAAATATAAAAGACATGAATCAAGTTACGTATAACTACCTGATCGACATATTTAGATCATCGAATCTGGATATATCGGTTTTGGAGCAAATCCTCGGCGATAATGGACGCAACTTAGGCTTAACCCCTACGCAATTATCGTTAAGGTTATTTCCATGATAACACGCAGCAACCTGGTCCTGATCGACAGCGACTTTCGCCGCCGCGCCGCAATCTCGCATTGCCTGGCCGGCACTTCCATCCACGTGGAACCGCTTGAGGATATCGGCGAGATAATGCGCAGCTGGCCGCGTGACGGGGTGATCCTCGTGCATGACGACGGCACGATCGTCGGCACCATGCTCGAACACATGACCGAAATCGGCGATTGGCTGCCGCTGGTTGCCTTTGCCGAGGCACCGGAGCCGAGCCAGGTGGTCAAAGCCGTGCTCGACGGCGCGATAGACTATCTGTCCTGGCCGTTTGGCGCCGGAGAAATCCGTCAGGCCCTGGTAGTGGCAGAAGAAAGCGCCGGCACTTTGGGGAGCGCCCGGCTGCGCGAAGCGATGGCTCGCAGCCGGGTCCGAAAATTGACCCGGCGCGAGCGCGAAGTACTGGCCGGGGTGGCCGATGGACTTTCAAACCGCCTGATCGGTGAACGGCTG
>JANOFJ010000022.1:0-18426 GCA_031413595.1 Novosphingobium sp. | reverse complement strand
CCTCACGGTCAGGGTCAGTCGCGAGGATCAGACGATCGGCGGTTTTGGCGGCATCGGTGATCGCCTTTACGCGGGCCGCCTTGTCGCCATAAACTTCCCAGTCCATCGCGAACTCATCATCGGGCCGCACCGAGCCATCCTTCGGCGGCAGATCGCGGATATGACCGTATGAGGCGAGAACCTTATAGTCCTTGCCCAGATACTTCTCGATGGTCTTGGCCTTGGCCGGGGATTCTACGATGACTAGCTGCATGGTGGGTGTTGCAATCCTCACGTGTATACGTACGCGCGAGGGTGGCGGGGTTGGCAAGCAAAGGTCAAGGGGGGTTTGTTAGGCAAAGACTTCGCGGATGGCGTTCGTCCCAGGCTTGAGCAAGCGATAGGCCGCAACCGCCATCACTGAGCTGATAGCAGACCAGGCGCTGACACCTAGGCTGAACAGAACTTCAGAGGCATATGCAGCCATCTCTTCTGCACCCTCGGCCGCTATCAACAGAAGCAGCGGAACGCCAACCAAGACCGCGCCGGTTGTCAGCATCATTGCGATAAGCACACCGTTAGAATGCAAGGTAACGTCCCAGCTTTCACTCAACGCATCGCTGCCATCACGCTGTTCGGCGATGACGAGCGGCGTGATCAGGGCCCAGCGAGCCATGAGATAGATGCCCGGAATCACCAGTAGCACTAGGCCGACCAGAATACCGATTCCGGACATAAAGCTGGCGAAAAACAATGCGCCATAATGCCGTTGCCGGGCTTGGCCCGCAGGAAGCCGGTCAGCCAGCAAGTGCTCAGAAAAATGATAGAACATAAAAAACTGCAGTACTGACGTAGGCAGAAACGATCCGAAATCGGACATCATCCAGACGAGGATCAAATCAGCTGCCGTCAGGCCAAGCACAACCAGCGCCGCAGCGGGGAAATGCTGGCGGGTCAATCTCAGCATCTCATCCAAAAGGGCCCCAAACCCCAAATTGCCAGCCTGCTCCATTGTCACCCCTACCCCTTCTGCTACGTCTGACGCCAAGCTGCAAAGAAGCCGATGGCCAGCACTACGTCAATCGCCGCGAACACGCCGCGCCGCGAGGCATCCGTGATGGAAAAACACGCATGATTTCCCCCTAACCCGACAAACTGACCCGCCCGCCCGCATGGCGCACCAATTGTCCGGCCAGTTCCAGTTCGAGCAGCGCGAGCTGCACGGCTGCTGCCGGTTCGCTGCTCTGGCGGATCAGCTCATCCACCGCGATCGGCACAGTGGTTAGCAGCCCGGCAATGTCCGCTGGTTCATCCCCCAGCTCGTCGCTGATAGAATAGGCGGCGGAGGCATTTTCGTGGAAGGTTGAGCGCGGGTTGCCATCGAAGCCTGACAGCAGCTCGATCACATCATCGGCCGATTGGACCAGCACCGCGCCCTCGCGGATCAGCTGGTTGCAGCCTTGGGCGCGGGCATCGAGCGGGGAGCCGGGGATCGCCATAACCTCACGCCCGGACTCTCCGGCCAGCCGCGCGGTGATCAGCGAGCCGGATTTGGGCGCCGCTTCGACCACCAGCGTGCCGAGTGCCAGCCCGGCGATGATCCGGTTGCGCGAGGGGAAGTGGCGGGCCAGCGGCTCGGTCCCCGGGGGATATTCGGCCAGCAGCAGGCCTTGATTGGCGATCGCTTCCTGCAGATCGCGGTGCTCGGGCGGATAGGCAATCTCGATCCCGCTGGCGATCACGCCGATGGTGCCGCGCTTCAGGCTGGCCGCATGCGCCGCGCCATCAATCCCGCGCGCCAGCCCCGAGACGACAATGAACCCGGCCTCGGCCAGTTCGCCGGCAAATTGCCGCGCGAGCTTGACCGCAGCGGCGGAGGCGTTGCGTGCGCCGACGATGGCCACCGAAGGACGCAGCGCCAAGGCCGGATCACCGCGCATGGTCAGGATCGGCGGCGCGCTCTCCAGCTCACCCAGCAAGGCTGGATATTCGGGTGAATCGTGGAACAGATAGCGCCCGCCAGCCTTGCGCAGCGCGGTTACCTCATCGGCAATTCGGCCCTCAGCCGCAGCGCGATAGGGCTTGCCGCCGCGCGCGGCGAGATCGGGCAGAGCTGCCAACGCGGCCTGCGCGTTACCAAACCGGCGCAGCAGTTGGGCGTAGCTGATCGGGCCGATATTGGGCGAGCGAAGCAGGCGGATGCGGGCAAAAGCCTCATCCTGCGAAAGTTCGGTGGCGGTCTCTATTTGCCGTCACCCAGTTTGGCTTCGGTTCCGGCTCGCAGCCGGGCGATGTTGCCGCGGTGGAGCCACAGGACCAGCGCCGCAATTGCGGCGAGGATCGGGACCAGCCCGGCATGGCCGGTGGCCCATGCGGCAATAGGCGCGGCAATCGCGGCGCTCATGCCCGCAAGCGACGAAATCCGGGTGAGCCCCAGCACGGCCAGCCAGACGGCAGCATAAGTCGCCCCGATCGGCCAGCCGAGGCCGAGCGAGATGCCCATCATCGTCGCCACGCCTTTGCCGCCCTTGAAGCCCAGCCAGACCGGAAAACAATGACCCAGAATTGCGCCAAGCGCGGTCAGGCCCGCGACTTCGGGAAACAAACGATAGGCCAACAGCACGGCCGCCAGACCCTTCAGCGCATCGAGCAGCAGCGTCGCCGCCGCCAGCCCCTTGCGCCCGGTCCGCAGCACATTGGTTGCGCCGATATTGCCCGAGCCAATGCTGCGCAGATCGCCCGCGCCAAACGCCCGGGTCAGGAGCAATCCGAACGGGACCGAGCCGAGAGCGTATCCCAGCGCCAGTGCATAAAGCCAATTCATCGCCATCAAATATCCCGCTGCACTTCCCAATCTGTCGCAGTGGTAGCTACAAGGACTGCACTTCGACAAGGGCAGGATGGGAAAGTTGCACGACAATGGATGCTGACGCGCCGATCCTGCTGTTCGATTCGGGCGTCGGCGGGCTCTCGGTGCTGGGCGAGTTGCGCAAACTCCTGCCGCAAGCCCCGGTGATCTTCGCCGCCGACAACGCCGGGCTACCCTATGGTACCAAGAGCGAGGCGGAGATTGCCGCGCGGGTTGCGGGGCTGCTCGGCCGGATCACCGAACGCTTCCGCCCGCGCCTCGCCTGCATCGCCTGCAACACCGCCTCGACGATCGCGCTGGGCATGGTTCGCGATGTGCTGGCGATCCCGGTGGTCGGCACCGTCCCCGCGATCAAGCCCGCCGCAGAGTTGACCCGGACCGGCACGATCGGACTGCTCGGTACTGCCGCGACGATCCGGCAGGGCTATGTTGACCGGCTCGAGGCCGAGTTTGCCCATGACAAGCGCCTGCTGCGCCACGCCGCGCCCGAACTGGTCGGAGCGGCCGAGGCCAAGCTGCGCGGGCAGAGCATCGATCCGGGCATTTTCACCCGGGCCGCTGCCGGGCTTCGCGATCAGCCGGGCGGCATGGCGATAGATACGGTGGTGCTGGCCTGCACCCATTTCCCGCTGGTCGCCGACGAGCTGTCCACTGCCTTCGGTCCGGACGTACGCTTGGTCGATGGCGGTGTCGGGATCGCCCGGCGGATTGCCCATCTGACCAAGGGTCAAGAGTTCCAGCGCAATTTGCCGGATCTGGCGTTGTTCACAAGGGACGAAGAAAGCCTTGCCGCGCTGGCCCCGGCACTGGCAGACTATGGGCTGAACAGGTGGGAAATTCTCTAGAATGACAAAGCGGCTCAACTGGTTTCTGCTCACCGTGCTGGTGCTGTTCGCCGTGCCTTGTTACTGGCTGTTGCTGGACAACCGCCCGGGCGACGTGCCCGCCAAGCCGGTCGGGATCGAACAGCTCCGCAGCTTGGCCGCAAGCATCCCCGGCCCGGCCCCATCGGCACTTGAGGTGGAAGTGGTCGGCTGGCGGCGGTTGCCGGGCGATCTGTTCGTCGCCGGTTCGGGAATAAAACGCAAACACGTGGCCGTGATGGCATGGCGGCTGCTGGTCCCGGGCGCCAAACCAATCGTGATCGACAGCGGGATGACCGCCGCTGCCGCGCAGGAAATGGGGATGGAGGCCTTCCGCGCCCCTGCACAAGCCCGGGTCGATGCGGCGCTGCGCGATGCCGGGATGATCCTGATCACCCATGAACATCCCGATCATCTGGGCGGACTGGTGGCCGTCGGCGGCCTGCCGCTGACCGATGCGGCCCGGCTTGGCCCGCAGCAATTGCCCACGGCGGCGCTGGCCAGCAAAATGGTGCCCTGGCCCAAGGGTGTAACGCTGCAAGCAAAACTGGCCTCGACCGGCTTGCAGGTGGTTGCCCCCGGAGTCGTCGTTATTCCCGCGCCAAGCCATACGCCGGGATCGCAGATGATCTACGTTCGGATGGCAAACGGGCGCGAATATCTGTTCGCGGGCGACATCGCGACCTTCGCACAAAGCTGGGAGGAACTGCGCGCGCGCTCGCGGCTGGTGGGCGATTATGTCGCACCGGAAAACCGCGCCGAAGTGTTCGCCTGGCTCAAAACGATCCGGGCGCTCAAGAAATCCGCCCCGAAGATGACCGTTCTGGCCGGGCATGACTTCGAATGGCTGTTCATCGACAAGAAGGTGCACGGCATCCACGTCCGTTTCGGCCCGGATCCCGAAGGTATTTAAACCGCAACAAGGCGCTGGAAATTGGTTCGATGCTCAGCTAGAGGGCAAGCGTGTTTGATAGGGGCAAGTCCCGAGTGAACTACGACCAGATTTTTGACCAGGCGATTGATCGGCTCCATTCGGAGGGCCGCTACCGCGTTTTCATCGACATTTTGCGCAACAAAGGCGCCTATCCCAACGCGCGCTGCTTTGCCGGGCACAATGGGCCGAAGGACATCACGGTGTGGTGTTCCAACGATTACCTTGCGATGGGCCAGCACCCCAAGGTGATCGCCGCGATGGAAGAGGCGCTCAATGATGTCGGCGCCGGCAGCGGCGGCACCCGCAACATCGGCGGCAACACCCACTACCACGTCGATCTTGAGGGCGAGCTGGCCGATCTGCACGGCAAGGACGGCGCGCTGCTGTTCACCTCGGGCTATGTCTCAAACGATGCGACACTCTCCACGCTGGCCAAGATCCTTCCCGGCTGCGTGATCTTTTCGGACGAGATGAACCACGCCAGCATGATCGCCGGGATCCGCAATTCGGGCGCCGAGAAGAAGGTGTTCCGCCACAATGATCTGGCCCACCTCGAAGAACTGCTGGCCGAAACCGATCCGGACGTGCCCAAGCTGATCGCGTTTGAAAGCGTTTACTCGATGGAAGGCGATGTCGCCCCGATTCACGCGGTTTGCGACCTTGCCGACAAATACAACGCGCTGACCTATATCGACGAGGTTCACGCGGTCGGCATGTACGGGCTGCGCGGCGGCGGCATTTCCGAGCGTGACGAAGCCGCCCACCGGATCACCATTATCGAAGGCACGCTGGGCAAGGCGTTCGGGGTGATGGGCGGCTATATCGCGGCCGAAAGCCGGATCATCGACGTGATCCGCAGCTATGCGCCGGGGTTCATCTTCACCACCTCGCTGTCGCCAGTACTGGTCGCAGGCGTGCTCGCCGCAGTGCGCCACCTCAAGGATTCGAGCGAAGAGCGCGACGCCCAGCAGGCGAGCGCCGCGCTGCTCAAGCAATTGTTCCGCGATGCCGGGCTGCCAGTGATGGCATCGACCACCCATATCGTCCCGCTGATGGTCGGCGACCCGATCCGCGCCAAGCAGATCAGTGACATCCTGCTCGCCGAATACGGGGTCTACGTCCAGCCGATCAACTACCCGACCGTGCCGCGCGGCACCGAGCGCCTGCGGTTCACCCCCGGCCCCGCGCATACCCCAGCGATGATGCAGATGCTGACCGGGGCGCTGGTGGAGATCTGGGATCGGTTGGAGCTGGCGAGCGTTAGGGCGGCTTGAGGATTCAAATTGCCCCCTTCAGGGGAGCGCAATCGCATCTTCCCAATTGTCTGCAATCTCGTCACACTGAACTTGTTTCAGGGCCCATCATGCCGCAAGCCCGGAGCTGGCCAAAAAGGCGCAAGCTGCGAGGATTTCGCCCGAATACCAAGCTCCGGGTGTGCCGAAAAATGGGTCCTGAAACGAGTTCAGGATGACGGAAATTGAGAGTTGAGGTGAATATGCGATAGCCCCGTCCCCTTTAGGGGAGGGGCAGTGAGACTTGGCAGCTCTGCTGCCTAGTCGCAGCGGGGTGGGGTCTCTCCTCCCACGCGACGCCGCGCTACAGGCAAAACCCCACCCCAACCCCTCCCCTAAAGAGGAGGGGCGAGAGTTTAGTATTGTGTCCCCGAAACTTGTTGTTGTTGTGTCCCCGAAACTTGTTGTTGTTGTGTCCCCGAAACTTGTTGTTGTGTCCCCGAAACTTTGTGTCCCCGAAACTTTTCTACAGCCAGTTTTTATGCCGGGCGTAGAGGATCACCGATAGCGCGATGGCGAAGGTGGCACCCGTAACAGTCGCAAAACCAAGCTTTCCCGTGTGGAAGAATGGAATGTCGAAATTCATTCCAAAGATCCCGGCAATGGCCGCCGACAAACCTGTTGCTACCGTCACAATTGTCAGCGCGCGAACCAGATCATTTGTGCTCTGCGCTGTTTTTGTGGCGTAAAGGTTGAAACTTCCGGTGACAAACTCGCGGGCCCGATCAAGCGAGTCTTCGGCGCGTTCATAATGCGATTCAAGCGTGTGGAAAAAATCACTCGCAGACTCATCGGCAAGATGCCCGAAGTCTGGACGCAGCATCGCATGAACCAGTGGGCGATGGGTTTCCAGCCGATTGCGGAGCTGCGCCGTCCTGCGCCGAAGCTCGGTTAATTCAACCAATGGCGTTTTGCTGGTCCGCGCAAGAAGGATCTCGGTATCGAGCTTATCCAGCCGGGTTTGAATCGCTTCGGCTTCAAAGTGGTACTCTTCGAGGTGCCAATCGATCAGCGAAATCGCCAGAGCCAACGGATTGAGACGTCCCAGCAAAGACTCGCCTTTGTCACGTTCGCGGAACTTTTCGAAGTAGCTGACCGGGCCGTTGCGGATAGTAATCAGCCAGGGTCCGCCAACCATGAACCGGATTGGCGCGTCGTCGATCGATGCGCGGATCAAGTCGAATGTGAACAATGTCTCGAACGCGGTCACGCCGCGCACTGGCTCACCGCTGCCAAACCCTAACGCGTCATCCGGCAGGCTAAGCGCAGCACCGAGCTTTGATAGCGCCTGCTCGTCGGTTTCTTCGATGTCGAACCAGACCAGCTGGTTCTCGTCCAACCCGGCGCTGGTCGCCTCCGCGATCGGCATCTCACGGTCACAGCCTTCGGCATCATAGAAATACGCAGCTGACACGATGTTTCTCCGCGATGTGTGGGACAAACCCCGCTGCCATGCCGTTAGTTCCATCAGGCCATTCGATCAGCGCCTGCGGTGCTTGCTGTTTGCCTGCGGATTTCACTGTTTGAATGTCACGTGGAATAGCAAGCCGTCTGCCTTTCGCGGGTGCTCACATTACAACCGACGCCAAAAGCAGACGCAACCAGCAGCAGAAAAAAAGACCCCGTGAGCGATCACGGGGTCCTGTTTTCTATTCGGATGAAGTTGCCGCCTACCTAAGCGACACCACATTATCGCTCGACCGCGGATCGCGGCGGTCGCCTCGGTAGAGGCTCGCCATGGGCTCGTCGCTCACCGTAATCGCCACCGCCTCACCAAAGCCGTTGAACGCGGTTTTCATCGCGGCGCCGTAGGCGCCGAGCATGCCGATTTCGATATAGTCACCGGCCTTGATGTCTGCGGGCAGCATGAAGGGGCCCTTCATGAAATCGGCATCGTCGCAGGTCGGGCCGTAGAACGAGAAGCCCTCCTGCGTCTCGCTGCGCCCTTCGCTGAGGCAGTTCACCGGGAAACGCCAGCCGACATGGGCCGCATCGTACAGCGCGCCATAGGCGCCGTCGTTGATGTAGAGTTCATCCCCGCGGCGCTTTTCGACGCGGACGATCAGCGAGTTGTATTCCGCGCTAAGCGCCCGGCCCGGCTCGCACCACAGTTCCGACGAATAGGAGATCGGCAGCGATTCGGCCGCGCGGTGGATCACATCGAAGTAATCTTCCAGCGGCGGCGGCTCCATCCCCGGATAGATCGAGGGGAAGCCCCCGCCGACATCGATGATATCGACCGTGACCGCCGCATCGACGATCGCAGCGCGGACCCGCTCCATCGCCTGAACGAAGGCAAACGGGGTCATCGCCTGGCTGCCAACGTGGAAGCAGACGCCAAGGCTGTCCGCCACCTGGCGGGTCGCCTGCAGCAGCGGGGCAGCATCGGCCAGATCAATCCCGAACTTGGCGGCAAGGCTCAGCTCCGAATAGTCGGACGAAACGCGCAGCCGCACGCACAGCGAAAGGTCTTGCGCCTGACCCGTCGCGGCAACGATCTTTTCCAGCTCTTCCAGCGTATCGAGGCTGAACACGCGGACGCCGTGGGCGGTGTAGGCCTCCGCAATCGCGCTGGCAGTTTTTACCGGGTGCATGAAGCACAGCACCGCCTCCGGCAGCGTAGCGCGGACCAGCCGCACTTCGGCGATCGAGGCGACATCATAATGGGAGACGCCAGCTTCCCACAGCACTTTAAGCAGGTCGGGTGAGGGATTGGCCTTGACCGCATAGAGCGACTTGCCCGGAAACTTCTCGGCAAAGAAGCGGGCAGCGCGCGCCGCTGCATGCGGGCGGTTGAGGATAACAGGTTCGTCCGGCGCGAGCGCGCGAACTACAGCCGGTGCGTCGTGATGATGGTGCAACTCAAGGGACCCCCAAACGGATAGTTCAAAAAAGCAGCCTTGCGGTTTGGAAGTCCCCATGGGGCTGCGGAGCGTCGATATAAAAGTTCGTGTCTGAACTGCAAGTGAAAATAAGGCCCTTCGGACTCATTTCATCAGGTGTTCGGCAATCGCGCTGTAGGCCGGTAGCGAAGTGGGATCGAGCGCGGAATTGGCGGCGATCGGGTGCGAGGCGAACCGGGCAATCACCGTCTCGGCCACCGGATCGATCCACACCGTCTGGCCGTGGATCCCGCGCGCAGTGAATGTCCGGTGATTATCGTTACTTACCCACCATTGGCTGCCATAGCTCCAGCCCGGCAGCAGGGGGAATTCGCTGGCTGAGAAGTGCTCCGGGCGGCCGCCGCGGCGGACCGTTTCGACCACACTGGCGGGAATTACCTGAGTGCCGTTCAGCTTGCCGTCCAGCCGCATCGCCTCGCCAAATCGGACCAGATCACGCAGCACCGGGTTCAATCCGCCACCGGCGAAGGCCATCCCGGTCGAATCGATCAGGAAATCGGCATCGCCTTCCATGCCGAGCGGTTGCCAGATTCGCTCCGACAGCACTTCGGACAGCCGCTTGCCTTCGAGCCGGGCGATGATCCAGCCCAGCACTTCGGTGTTGCAGGTCCGGTAGGTGAATTTCTCGCCATGCTCCCCCGCCTTGGCGATGGTCGGGAGGAATTCATACAGGTCGGTCGGGCCGGTATAGCCCGGCGGGCGCGGGGTCAGCCCCAGCGCCATGCTGAACGCGCCGATACCCGAGTTGGGATCGGTATATTCCTCCGAGAAATCGAGCGCGGTGGTCATATCGAGAACCTGGCGCACCGTGGCATCGGCAAAGCCGCTGCCGCTGAGTTCCGGAAGCAATCCTGCGATGGGCGCGGCGGGATCGAGCCGGCCTTCTGCGATCAGCATTTCGGCCAGCGTGCCGACGAAGCTTTTGGTCACCGAAAAGACGATATGGCGGCTGTCTGGCCGGGTCGCGCCGAAGTAGCGCTCATAGACCACCGCCCCCCGGTGCAAGACGAGGATCGCGTCGGTGAAATTCGCGAGGTGCGCCTCGTCCCAGCGCAACGGCTGGGTGCTGCCGATCGGCATGAAGGTCACGCCGTCCAGATCATCGCGCAGCGCCAGCGGGAGTATCGAGGGTGCGTCTGGCCCCCGTCCGACCCGCGCCGTGGGCGAAAACTCGCGCATATGGGAAAAGGCAAAGCGCGTGGTCGGGAAGCGCATATGATCGGCGCGCGCCGCCAGAACCCGGTTTTCAGGCGGCGGCGGGAAGCCCTGCATCCAGCCCATGGTGAGCGGGTCGCTGGTGACGGCGTCGAGCATTTCACGATCCACGGCCATAAATTCCCTTTTCAGCTCAAACGATCGCGGAAGTCCTCGTAAGCGAACTTGCGGATGCATTCGAGGGTGTCGCTCTCGCTGTCCCACAGCCAGATCGAGGGCAACGGCACGCCGTTGAAAGTGGTGGTCTTGACCATCGAATAATGCGCCTGATCGAGGAAGGCGAAGCGCTGGCCCGGCTCGGCGGGGAACGGCAGCCGGTAATCACCGATGACGTCACCGGCCAGGCAGGATGGCCCGCCAAGGCGGACTGCACCGCCCTCGCCCTCATCGACCGCTTCCTCATCATGCGGCAATTCGCCCAGCATCGCCGGACGATACGGCGCTTCGATCACATCGGGCATGTGGCAGGTCGCTGAAATATCGGTGATCGCCAGCGGCATCCCGTTCCACTGGGCATCGAGGATCGTGCCGACCAGAATGCCTGCATCGAGCACCACCGCCTCACCCGGTTCGAGATAGAGCTCGCAGCCGGTTTCGGCCTTCACGCCTTTGAGGAACGCCACCAGCTCATCGCGCTGGTAATCGGACCGTGTGATATGATGCCCGCCGCCAAAATTGAGCCATTTGAGCTGCGGCAGATAGCGCGCGATGCGAGGTTTCAGGGCCTCCCACGTCCGCTGGAGCGGAGCCAAATCCTGTTCGCACAGCGTGTGGAAATGGAGCCCATCGACCCCTTCCATCATCTCATCAGTGAGCTGGTCAACCGGGAAACCGAGCCGCGAATGCGGGGCGCAAGGATCATAACGCGGCACCTCGCCTGTCGCGTGGAGCGGGTTGATGCGCAAGCCAATATCGAACTCCGCGCCCCCTGCCCGAGCAAGCGCGATCTGCGGCACGAAGCGTTCGATCTGGGCCGGGGAGTTAAAGATCACATGGTCGGACAAGCGGCAGATTTCCGCCAGATCATCGGCCTTGTAAGCCGCGCAGTAGGTCGCGATTTCGGCCCCGTCTTTACCAGAGGTATAGAACTCATCGGCCAGCCGTGCTTCCCACAGGCCCGAGGTGCAGGCCCCGTCGAGGTATTCCCCGACAATCGGCGCAACCTTCCACATCGAAAAGGCCTTGAGCGCCGCCAGCACCTTGATCCCGGCGCGGTCGCGGATGTCTGCCAATACCGCCAGATTGGCCCGCAGTTTCGCGGCATCGACCACGAAGGCGGGGCTATCGACGCGGGAAAGGTCGAAGCGGGCGAAAGCGCCTGGGTCTCCTGCTCTGGTTTCCATTAGCTGGCCCTAGGTTGGCGCGCGGCCTTCGACAAGCTCAGGCTGAGCGGATGTTTTATCAAGACCCGCTCATGCTGAGCTTGTCGAAGCACACGCGCAACATTCCGTCTGGATCAAAACTCCAGCGGTCTGGCGAGTTCCTTGACCGTCCACGGCAGGCCATGCGCGTTCAGCATCTCCATGTAGGGATCGGGATCGAACTGCTCCATGTTGAACACGCCGCCCTCGCCATTTGGCCCTTGCCACGCCCCGGTCAGCATCATCGCCGCGCCGATCATCGCCGGGACGCCGGTGGTGTACGAAATCGCCTGATTGCCGGTTTCGGCATAGGCGTCTTCGTGGTCGCAGATGTTGGAGATGTAGAAGGTCTTTTCCCCGCTGCCGTCGAGCGCCTGGCCGGTGGCGATATCGCCAATGTTGGTCTTGCCCTTGGTGGTCGAGCCCAATGAGGACGGTTCGGGCAACACGGCCCTGAGGAACTGCAGCGGAATGATCTCGCGGCCCTGATAGATCACCGGATCGATCCGGGTCATGCCGACGTTCTGGAGCACCGTCAGATGCGTGATATAGGCATCGCCGAAGGTCATCCAGAAGCGGATCCGCTCAATCTCGGGCAGATGGGTTTTGAGGCTTTCGATTTCCTCGTGATACATCAGATACATGTTCTTGGGGCCGACCGCTTCGAAATCGAACTGCTGGCGGATCGTCAAGCCCGGGGTTTCCACCCATTCGCCGTTCAGCCAGTGCCGCGCGGGAGCGGTGACTTCGCGGATGTTGATTTCCGGGTTGAAATTGGTCGCAATCGCCTGGCCGTGATCGCCGCCGTTACAATCCAGAATGTCGAGCGTGCGAATGGTCTTCAACTTGTGCTTCTTGAGCCAGGTGGCGAAGACGCTGGTGACGCCCGGATCAAAGCCCGAGCCGAGCAGCGCCTTGATGCCTTTTTCCTTGAAGCGATCATGATAGGCCCACTGCCAGTGATATTCGAACTTGGCTTCGTGGCGCGGCTCGTAATTGGCGGTGTCCATGTAATCGACCCCGGTCGCCAGGCACGCATCCATGATCGCCAGATCCTGATAAGGCAGCGCGAGGTTGACGACCAGCTTGGGCTGGATGCTTTCGATCAGGCGGATCATCGCCTGAATTTCTTCGGCGTCGATCTCATAGGTGTCGATCGTCACACCGGTGCGTTCCGCAACCGAGGCGGCGATCGCGTCGCACTTGGCCTTGGTCCGGCTGGCAAGGCTGATGTGGCTGAAAATACCACTATTCATCGCCATTTTATGGACCGCGACGGAGCTGACCCCGCCTGCACCGATAACCAGAACCTTGCTCACCCGAATCTCCTTTGGCCGCGCCGCGACCGCGCATATAGGCTGCTGGCATGACTTCACAACCGATGCGAACCCCAACTCCCGAAGGCGTTGCTCGCGCTGCCGCCAAGATAGCAGAACTTCTGCCAACAACGCCACTGCTTGAAACCGTAATTGGCGGAGTGACGGTGTGGTGCAAAGCGGAGAGCCTGCAGCCGATCGGCGCCTTCAAGATCCGCGGGGCCTGGCACCGGCTGACCGAGCTTTCCGATCAGGAACGGGCGGCCGGGGTGGTGGGCGTATCCAGCGGCAATCATGCGCAAGGCGTGGCCTGGGCCGCACGGCGACTGGGAATCCGCGCGACCATCGTCATGCCGATCGACGCCCCGCAAGTGAAGCTGGACGCAACCCGCGCGATGGGCGCCGAGATTGTGACCTATGACCGGCCCGGCGGGGAAGACCGCGATGCGCTGGCGGCTCAGCTTTGTGATGAGCAGGGAGCAACGCTGGTCCATGCCTATGCCGATCCATGGGTGATCGAAGGGCAAGGCAGCGCCGGGCTGGAAATCGTTGCGCAGATGAAACTGCGCGGGTTTGAAGCCCCCACCCGAATCATCGCCTGTTGCGGTGGCGGCGGGCTGAGTGCTGGCCTGGCGCTGGCTTGTCCCGATGCGGAGATCGTGCCGGTCGAGCCCGAAGGATGGGACGATGTGTGCCGCAGCCTTGCCAGCGGCGAGATTCAACGTGCCGGACCAAACGCCCCGCCGACCGCCTGCGATGCGCTACAAACTCCCGCCACCGCACCAATCAACTTCGCGATCCTCAAGGAACGCTGCACTTATGGGGTCTGGGTCAGCCCGGCCGAAGTCCGCAGCGCCCAGCGCTTTGCCTTCGCCAAGCTCCATCTGGTGCTTGAACCGGGCGGCGCAGCGGCGTTGGCTGCGGCATTGGCTGGCAAAGTGCCGGTCGATGGACGGACAGCGATCATGCTGACGGGCAGCAACACCGATCCGGCGAGCTTTGCGCAGGTGATTGCCAGCACCGACTAGTTGCATTTGACAATCTACCAATCCCGTCGCAGTCTCGGTTCATAATATCTCGGAATAGGGGGGAAATCATGCAGGCACAGATGCTCGCACCAGCAGCCGTTCTGGTACTGTGGTCGCTAATCATGCTGAACTGGCTGGCGCTGACCAGACTGCCGCCGTTGTTCAAGCAGCCCGGCGGGTTCGCCTCGGCTAAAAAGGGCGGACGGGGCGTAGATCTGGAAGGTGTGTTGCCCGACAGCGTCCAGTGGAAATCCCACAATTACACGCATTTGATGGAACAGCCGACGATCTTCTACGCCGCGTCCCTGATCATCGCGATCATGGGCGCAGCCGAACTCGATGTGACGCTGGCCTGGGCCTATGTCGCGCTGCGGATCGTCCATTCCCTGTGGCAATCCCTGATCAACACCGTGCCGGTGCGCTTCACCCTATTTCTGGTGGCAACCGTATTCCTGCTGATCCTGGCGGTCCGCGCAGTCATGATCACTTTGCTCGCTAATCCTGGAGTAGTGGCATGATCGGTATGGAAATCCTCAAGCCCGTCATCGTTCTGGCGGGATGGACCATGGTGATGTGGCTATGGATGTATATCACCCGCCTGCCCGCGATGAGTGCGGCCAAGATCGACAGCAAGACACTTGTTGGCGGAACCGGCCAGACCCTTGACGCGGTCTTGCCCGCAAAGACCCAATGGATCGCGCACAATTACAATCATTTACATGAAGCACCGACTGTGTTTTATGCGGTGGCGCTGGTACTGGCAATGATCGGTCAAGGTGATGGCTTCAATGCCAGCATCGCCTGGGCCTATGTTGGCCTGCGCGTGGTTCACTCGCTGGTGCAGGTCCTGTCCAACCGCGTGATCGTGCGGTTCGGCATCTTCGTCTTGTCGAGCCTCGCATTGATGATGCTGGTCGCTCACGCAGCGATGGCGCTGTTTCAATAACCCGTCGTCCCGGACTTGATCCGGGACCGCTCGCCTCATCGACGCAAGATCGGATCGATGAGGCCAGCGGTCCCCGGTCAGGCCGGGGACGACGTCCTGACGAACAGGCTGGCAAGCTCGACATGGGTTGACCAGCGGAACTGGCCGACCGGCCGCAGCTCCGCCAGCCTGTAGCCCCCCTCGATCAAGGTCATGGCATCGCGCGCCCAGCTTGACGGATTGCAGCTGATATAGACAATCTTCGCGACAGTGCTTTGCGCCAGATGTTCGATCGAATCGCGCGCGCCGGCCCGCGGCGGATCGAGCAGCACTGCGGCAAAGCGGTTAAGCTCATCGACTTGCAGCGGATTGCGGAACAGATCGCGGTGCAGCGCGTGGACTTGCCTGCCGGTCCGCGCGCCTGCGCCCTTGCACGCCAGATGGGCATCGCGCGCGGCCTCGACCGCCAGCACCTTGGTCTGACCCTTGGCAAGCGCGAACGCAAAGGTACCAAGCCCTGAGAACAGATCCGCCACCGTGGCGCTGCCGTCCAGCCATTCGCTTGCGGCAGCGACCAGCGCCGCCTCGCCGTCCAGCGTCGCTTGGAGGAAAGCGCCGGGCGGCAATGGCACGCTGACGCCGGAGAGCAGCACCGTCACCGGTTCAGGCTCCCACAGCGTTTCCGGGCCGTAGCCCTGATCGAGAGTGAGCCGCGCCAGCGCGTTGTCTCGCGCGAAATCGAGCATCGCCTCGGTCGCGGTCAGACCCTCAACGGTCAATCCCTTGAGCGACAGGTCAAGCCCCTGTTCGGCCAGAGCCATTTCAACATCGACCGCGATGCGCGATTTGGCCTTGGACTTGCCCTTCCCGCCCGATTGCCCCTGGCCGTGCCGCGCCAGCATCTTGCGCAAGGGGCCAATGATCGCCACCAGTTCGGGCGCCAGCACCGGGCATTCGCCCAGATCGACCAGTCTGTGCGACTTGGCTTCACGGTAACCGATCTCGATCTTCCCGGCATTGCTCTCTGCCCTCATCGCGGCGCGGCGGCGGGTGTGAGGCGGCGAGAGATGCGGCGGCGCGACAAGCTCTGCACCCAGCGAATGGCTGGCGGAGGCATTGGCGACCCGTGCTTCGACGAAATCGATGAGCGATTGCTCGTCCAGCTGCTGAAGCTGACAGCCGCCGCAAGTGCCGAAATGGCGGCAGGGCGGGGACACATGATGAGGCCCCGGTTGCAGTGTGCCGTCTTCCAGCAGCAGGTCGCCCGGCGCGGCAAAAGCCGCGAACCGGCCCGAGGCGGTAACCCCGTCGCCCTTGGCAGCGATACGAATGATTTCTTCAGTCTGGCTCACAGGCCGCCGCGTAGGCGCTGCGGATGGTTGCGGCAAGCATTGCGGCGGAGAAAGCCGGCGGGGCCAGCCGCGCAGCCTCGCCGTGGAGCCATACGCCCTCGCAGGCAGCGGCGAAGGGATCTGCGCCCGCGGCCAGCCGGCTCGCGATCGCTCCGGCCAGAACATCGCCGGTGCCCGCGACCGACAGCCAGCTGGAGGCGCGCGGGGCGCAGGCCAGCCGGCCGTCGGGCGCGGCGATCACGGTGTCGGGCCCCTTGGCGACGACGATCATCCGGCCCGCCCGGGCCAGTGCGAGAGTGCGCTGCGGCTTGGAGCCATTGCGATCCAGATCAAAGGCGCGTTCGAGTGCGGCCAGTTCCCCCTCATGCGGGGTCGCGATCAGCGGCGCGGTGCGGGCCGCCAATTGCTGGCTGCCGAGCAGAACCAGCGCATCGGCATCGAGGACGGCCGGGATATCTGCAGCCAGCGCCTCGGCCAATCGTTCGCGGGCATCATCATCACGGCCAAGACCGGGACCGCTGAGCAGCGCGTTGATGCGGGTATCTGACAGCGCCTCGGACAGCGGCCGGGAATCAATCACCAAGTCTGGTGGGGCTGGCGTTTGCGCGCGTCCTTCGACAGGCTCAGGATGAGCGGGCGTTGTGTTTGGGTTCTTTCCAAGTTCCGCTCGTCCTGAGCTTGTCGAAGGATGCGCGCTGCCCATGCCCAACAATAGCTTCACATAGCCAGCGCCTCCGCCCTGCGCCGCCAGCGCCGCCAGCAGCGCCGCCCCCGGCATTGCTCCGCCGATCACCGCCAGCAGTCCGCGCCGGTATTTATGCGCGTCGGCAGACGGGACGATCAGGCGCGGCCGGACGAGCCGCGCTGCTGCGCCCGGGACCTGCGCAACTCCGATCTCCACCAACCGCAGCGCCCCCATCGTTGCACTGGCGGGCATCAGGAAATGGGCAAATTTCCAAGCCCCCAGCGCCACGGTCAGATCAAAGTCCGGCAAATCCGCATTCAGCAGCATCCCGCTGTCACATTCGATCCCGCTCGGCACATCGACAGCCACGCGCCAACAATGGCTGGCAGCGAGCCGGGTGAGCAATGCGGCGTGATCCTCCGACAGCGGCCGGGTCAGACCGCTGCCGAACAGGCAATCGACCAGCACATCGCCCTTGGGCAAATGATCGGTGGGCAGAACCTCGCCTTGGTAAAGCGCACGCGCCTTGCGGGCCGCGTCGGTTTTTGGCTCTGTCGCAGCCACCACCGCCACCTTGCAGCCGCGCTCCCGCAAAGCCTCGGCAATCACATAGCCATCGCCGCCGTTGTTGCCGGGGCCGCACAGCACGGTGACGGCGCGGTGCGCGGCGATCCGCCAGACCCATTCCGCCGCGCCGCGCCCGGCGATCTGCATCAATTCATCGACCGAGATTCCAGCCGCGATCAGCCCTTCTTCAGCGGCGCGCATCTGCGCGACGGTCAGTATCTGGTCAGCGGCGTGGGGCATTGACAGGTGGCGCTGGCGGCGGGAGGCGATAGCGATCGCTTCCGACGGCGACTTCGGTAGCGTCAGGCAGCACTGTCACAACCGCCGGATCTACGCCGTCGGCGGTTCGCACCAGGTCACCTTCGATCTCGAAGCGCCGAAATCCGCCGTCGGGATGCCGGATCACCAGGATCGTGCCGCCCGGCACGATCTGGCTCTCGACCGTGCAGGTCGGGGAAAACTCAGCCGCGCCATCGAGGGCGCACGCGATTTTCTCAGCCGCTTCGGCCATTTCCGGCGCAGGACTGGAACAGCCAGCCAGCGCCAGAATGACCAGAGTGGCGCTAGATATCCGCAAAAACATGGGTCTCAGCCTTGCCGCCAGGGTGGGTAACCGCGCCCTGATAGGCCGGGCCGACGTTCTGCGCATAGCGCCATAGGGCGCCCGAATTGTAATCTGTCCCGCGCGGCTTCCACAGCTTGCGGCGCTCGGCCAGCGCGGCCTCGTCGACCTCAAGCTCGATTGTTCCGGCTTCGGCATCGATCGCGATCATGTCGCCCTCAACCACCAGCGCGATCGGCCCGCATTCGGCGGCTTCCGGGCCGACATGGCCGATGCAGAAGCCCCGCGTTGCGCCGGAAAAACGTCCATCGGTGATCAGCGCGACGCTTTCGCCCATGCCCTGCCCGTAAAGCGCAGCGGTGGTGGCGAGCATTTCGCGCATGCCCGGCCCGCCCTTGGGGCCTTCGTTGCGGATAACGATCACGCTGCCTTCCTTGATCCGGCGTTCTTCAACCGCAGCGTAAGCGTCTTCCTCGCACTCGAACACCTGCGCCGGGCCGCGGAATTGCAGGCGGTGCATGCCCGCCACCTTGACGATCGCGCCTTCGGGGGCGAGCGAGCCGCGCAGGCCGACA
>JANOFJ010000021.1:0-7699 GCA_031413595.1 Novosphingobium sp. | reverse complement strand
CGCGCTGGCGAGGCGGTGGAGCTGACGGCGTGTGAGGTGACGGTTTACACTCTTCCCCCCCTGCTCTTCCGGGGAGGGGCCGGGGGTGGGGTTTCTCCCCAAGCGCCGCGCTTTGAGGATAGACCCCACCCCAACCCCTCCCCTGAAGCGGAGGGGCTTAGTGAAATCACCCTGATCGCCCACGTCTCCAAAGGCACCTATATCCGCAGCCTTGCCCGTGACATTGCCCGCGCGCTGGGCACCGCCGGCCATGTCACCATGCTGCGCCGGTTGCGGGCAGGTCCGTTTGGGCTCGACCAAGCGATTTCGCTGGACAAATTGAACGATGTGGGTAAGGGCGCGCCACTTGAGAACATACTCTTGCCGCTGGAGGCAGGGCTGGTCGACATCCCGGCTCTCAACCTCAGTCCGGAACAGGCAAGGGCGGTCAAACAAGGCCGCGTTCTGACCGGACTGGCCTTAACAGACGGGGTCTACTGGGGGAAAGCCGGCACGCTGCCGTTGGCCTTGGTGGAGCTTTCGGGCGGAAGCCTGACCGTTTTGAGAGGCTTCAATCTTTCCGATGTCGCGGAGTAAATACAATGTCGGTTACCGCAGAAAAGAAGCTCGAAATCATCAACGACAACGCCCGTGGCAAGGGTGATACCGGATCGCCCGAAGTACAGGTCGCAATCCTCACCAGCCGGATCGTTACGTTGACGGACCACTTCAAGGCGCACCACAAGGACAATCATTCGCGCCGCGGCTTGCTGATGATGGTCAACAAGCGTCGCAGCTTGCTTGATTATCTCAAGAGCAAGGACGTGGAACGCTACAACGCGCTGATCGCCAAGCTCGGCCTGCGCAAGTAATAACCTGGAGCGGCCCCTCTAGCGGGCCGTTTCTTGTATCTGGACCGCGCCTGCAATGAGGCGGCGCGGCCAGTGAGGGGGGCGCAATGACGCGCTCCGACCGGACCGGACCGGCATTTCCGGCACAAGAGGCCCCGCACCGCAATCAGGCGCTGCGGGATCACAAGGAAAACACATGTTCGACGTTAAAACCGTATCGCTGGAGTGGGGCGGCAAGACCCTCACTCTGGAAACCGGCCGTATTGCCCGCCAGGCAGACGGCGCTGTGCTTGCTACCTATGGCGAAACCGTGGTGCTTTGCGCCGTGACCGCCGCCAAATCGGTGAAGGAAGGCCAGGATTTCTTCCCGCTGACCGTTCACTACCAGGAAAAGTTCTCCGCTGCCGGCCGTATCCCCGGCGGCTTCTTCAAGCGTGAGCGCGGCGCGACCGAAAAAGAGACGCTGACCTCGCGTCTGATCGATCGCCCGGTTCGCCCGCTGTTCCCCGAAGGTTTCTACAACGAAATCAACGTGATCTGCCAGGTCCTCTCGTATGATGGCGAGACTGAGCCAGATATCGTTGCGATGATTGCAGCCTCGGCTGCGCTGACCATCTCGGGTCTGCCCTTCATGGGCCCGATCGGCGCTGCCCGGGTCGGCTTTGTCGAAGGCGAATATGTCCTCAACCCGAGCCAGCCCGTTGCGGCTGCCGGCGCGCTGGACCTCGTCGTGGCCGCTACAGGCGGCGCGGTGATGATGGTCGAATCGCAAGCCCGCGAGCTTTCCGAAGAAGTGATGCTCGGCGGCGTGATCTTCGCGCATGACGAGATCAAGAAGGTCGTGAACGCGATCATCGATCTTGCCGAAAAGGCCGCCAAGGAGCCTTGGAAGATCGACGTGTCGGACAATACCGCCGACATGAAGAAAAAGCTTAAGGATCTGGTCGGCAAGGATATCGCCGCAGCCTACAAGCTGACCGACAAGTCGGCACGTTCGAATGCGCTGAACGAAGCCCGCGCAGCTGCCAAGGCCGCTTTTGCAGCCGATGGCGGACAGACCCAGATGGTCGCTGGCAAGCTGGTCAAGAAGATCGAAGCCGAAATCGTTCGCGGTGCCATCCTCAAGGACGGCCAGCGGATTGATGGGCGCAAGACCGATCAGATCCGCCCGATCGAGGCGATGGTTGGCTTCCTGCCCCGCACCCATGGTTCGGCGCTGTTCACCCGCGGTGAAACGCAGTCGATCTGCACCACCACGCTGGGCACCCGCGACAGCGAGCAGATGATCGACGGTCTGGAAGGCCTGACCTATTCGAACTTCATGCTGCACTACAACTTCCCGCCCTATTCGGTCGGTGAAGTCGGGCGTTTCGGCGCTCCCAGCCGCCGCGACATCGGCCATGGCAAGCTTGCCTGGCGGGCGCTCCAGGCTGTCCTGCCGAGCAAGGAAGACTTCCCTTACACGATCCGCGTGCTGTCTGACATCACCGAGTCCAACGGCTCGTCGTCGATGGCCACGATCTGTGGTGGCAGCCTTTCGATGATGGATGCGGGCGTTCCGCTGATCCGTCCGGTATCGGGCATCGCCATGGGCCTGATCCTTGAAGGCAAGGACTTCACCGTCCTCAGCGACATTCTGGGTGACGAAGATCACCTGGGCGACATGGACTTCAAGGTAGCTGGAACGTCCGAGGGCATCACCACGATGCAGATGGACATCAAGGTTGCCGGGATCACCAAGGAAATCATGCAGCAGGCTTTGGCTCAGGCCAAGGACGGCCGCGCGCATATCCTGGGCGAAATGACCAAGGCGCTGGGCACATCGCGCACCGAGCTTTCCGCTCATGCGCCGCGCATCGAGACGCTGCAGATCGACAAGTCGAAGATCCGTGAAGTCATCGGCACCGGCGGCAAGGTGATCCGCGAGATCGTTGCTGAAACCGGCGCCAAGGTCGACATCGATGACGAAGGCCTGATCAAGCTGAGCAGCTCCGATCCGGCACAAATCGAAGCTGCGCGCCAATGGATCCTAGGCATTGTCGAGGAAGCAGAGGTCGGCAAGGTCTATGACGGCAAGGTTGTGACCATCGTTGATTTCGGCGCTTTCGTGAACTTCATGGGCGGCAAGGACGGTCTCGTCCACGTCTCGGAAATGCGCAACGAGCGCGTCGAAAAGCCAACTGACGTCGTGTCGGAAGGTCAGGCCGTGAAGGTCAAGGTTCTCGAGATCGATCCGCGCGGCAAGGTTCGCCTGTCGATGCGGGTCGTCGATCAGGAAACCGGCGCCGAGCTGGAAGATACCCGCCCGCCGCGCGAAGCACGCGAACCGCGCGGTGATCGCCCGGGCGGTGACCGCGGTGATCGTCGTCCGCGCAGCAACGATCGTGGTCCGCGCCGTGATGGCGGCGGCGATCGCGGCCCGCGCCGCGATGGCGGCGGTGACCGTGGTCCGCGTCCTGAGCGTTCAGAAGGCGGAAACGCTGACCATATGCCGGCGTTCCTCAAGTCTGACGACTGAGTTTTCGTTAACCGGAACCAAACTGAGGGGCCGCGAGCAATCGCGGCCCCTTTGTTATGCTGCGCCTTCCTCTAGGCTGCCAGGCCTTCGACGTCGCTGAGATCGGCGACACTGATCCGGTTCCTGCCCTCCCGCTTGGCGCGGTAAAGCGCGGCATCGGCGGCGCGCAGCGCGACGCGCCGATCCGAAAAGGCAAACACATCGGCAATTCCGCCTGAAAACGTGACCTGGCCGAACGGCAGGTCATTGGCGCGATTGACCAGCCGCCGCTCGGCCATTTCCTGCCGCAGCCGGTCAAGACTGGCTACCGCATCGGCCAGCGCGACATTGCGGAACAAGACGACGAACTCTTCGCCGCCATGGCGCGCAACGTGGCAATGGTCATTCGAGATTCGGGCCAGGCTTTGGGCTACCAATCTGATCACCCGGTCGCCGGCATCGTGGCCGTGGGTGTCGTTGACCAGCTTGAAATGGTCGATATCGCAGAAGGCCACCGCCAGAGTCTGGGCGCTGGCAAGGGCTTCGCGGTATTCCTGCTCGAAGTGCGCTTCGAAAGCGCGGCGGTTGGGCAGGCCGGTTAGGTGATCCTCCTCGGCAGTGCGCCGCGCCTCATCCAGCCGGTGACGCAGATTGCGGGTTTGGGCGTCGTTACGGACCATCTGCTTTTCGATCATCCGGGTGCGTTTCAACATGACTTTGGCGATGGCGGCGAGCTCGGAGATCACCACTCCCGCTTTGCTCACCTGCTCCAGCTCGTCAACATGGGCTTCCAGCGCACTGCTGTATTCAGAAGTCGCGGTGCGGGCCTCCTTGCTGGTCTTGCCAAAGTCCTCGATACTGGTCTCAAGCCGCTCCATCAACTTGACCATCACCGCAACCTCGTCTTCGCGTTCGGGCTGGGAGAGCATTTCGTCCAGCCATTCCATTGTCACCGGATGGCGCGCCTGAATCTGGAGGTCGATCAATTGGGTGATCCTGGGATCGGTTCCATTGAGGTAGCCATAGGCAATTGCCAGCGTGGTGCCGGTTACTTCAAGCCCGTGATGGTTCAGAAAGCGGCCCACTTCTTCCAGCTGCCGGATCCGCAGCGAATTGCGGCGGTCGGCCATTGAAGGCGGGCTGAGCGACGAGCCATCGGCTCCGTCCGGTTCGATATCACCAGTTTGACCGGCAATGCCAAGCCAACGCCAGAACCCGCCTTTTTGGCGCGCGAATGAGGGATCGTATGAAGTCATTTTGTGGTTAACGACGAATTGACGGCGATTTTAAGGGCGCGGGCAGGCCTGATTGTTCGTTGTCGCGGCTTTGGTCGCCCGCGCCAGCACATCGGCGATGCGGTAGCCACTGGTCGCAATGCGCCGCTCCGCGAGCTCGAGCGCCACCCGGTTCTCGATATCGCTGACAACCGGAGCGAGCGCAGGGTCCGGGCTGGCCTTGAGGAAGGTGCCTTGATAAGCGACCAGGCGGGCGAGCTCGGCGCTTTCGTCAAGATAGCTCGCGAACACTTCCTGCGGGCTGCCCTGACGGGTCAGTTCGGGCAGGCGGGCACGCGGCCAGATCCGGGCTAGCGCCGTAGCCCAGTCAGACGTACCAGCTGGCAGCGCCACGCCACTGCGCTCCATCGTCTTGTCCCAATATTGGTGGAGGTTGGTCGGCTCACCCTCTGGCGTCCGGCGCACAAAGGCAAGCTCGCCAGCGCGGTCGGTCATGTTGTACTCGCTGGTCATCTGATGGCCGGCATGGAGGGGCTGCTGCACATCGCCGACGATGTAGATCAGCCAGCCGATCGCCGTGGCGCGGGCGGCAGGCGATGCACAGCGGTCGGCGAGCAGGGCATAGTTGGCCGCAAAGCCTTCGCTGGCAGTGCCGTTGCGGAATGGCCACAGGCTGCTCCGCCCGTAAACGACCCGCAGTTCGTAATGCCACTTGGGCTGGTCATACGGGCCTTTCCGGATATCATCGGGCCAGCGGGCCAGCCATTCGAACAGCGCCCGCTCGCGCATGTCGGGGCTTAACCGCTGGGCGGCTTTGGCAAACAGCGTAAAATCGGGATGCGACGGGGCGAGGGTGAGCAAAGCGGCCAGTGCCTGCGGGTCACGCGCCTTCAGATCGGACCAGGCAATCGCTCCGGTGGTTTGGTGGGTTTCCTCAGACCAGCTCCACGCAGGAGCGCCAGAGGCGAGGGTGCTGGCGGCGATAGCCGCGGTCAGCAGTCGGCGGGAAATGCGGGTTGATACCATCGCTCCTGCCTAGCAAGCGCCAGGCAGGAGCGAAAGCGGAACGTGTCAGCGGACCCGCGGGCCGCCGAACGGCAGCGGCGGAGGCGGACGGCGCGCACCGCGAGGCAGCTGAGCCTGATAGGCCCGGCCGCAATGCTCGACGCAATAGGGGAAGCCGGGGTTCACTGCTTCGCCGCAGAAGTGGAAGTCAGCCTCGCCAGGGTGGCCCATCGGCCAGCGGCAGATCCGGTCGTTAAGTTCGAGCAGGCTGGTTTTGCCCGCAATCTCCGGGCTCGGCTTGGCAGGAACCAGGCGGCGCGGCGGGGCGGGCGGGATCGGTGCTTGCTGATCGCCGGGACCCTGACGCAAGAAGCCGCCGGGGCCGACCGAAACGATGCGCGGATGAGGTTTGGCGGAGACGGGTGCGGGAATGCTGTCACCCGACGCGGAAGCTGGAGCCGAACCTGCGGCCGGAGCAGCAGCGCGCGGCACGGCAGGGGCTGCTGACGGACGCTGCGCTGGCGCGGCCCGCGGCGCAGGCTCAGCGGCCTTGGCTGGCTTGGCTGCGGCCGGGGCGGGGCCATCCGCCTTGTCATTGGCTTTGACCGGCGAGGGGCGCGCCTTCAGTTCAAGCCGGTGTGCCTTGCCGATTACGGCGTTGCGGCTGACTCCGCCAAGCTCTTCCGCGATCTGGCTGGCGGTTGACCCACCTTCCCACATCTTGGTCAGCTTTTCGATCCGTTCCTCGGTCCAGCTCATGCCTAATCCACTTTCATCGGGCCCGGTCACGAGCCTTGCGCTTGCCATAGGGCCGGGCTGCCGATAGTCGGCACCCCATGGCCAATCAACCCACAACTTCCGTTCCAGATACCGCCGGACCCGTGCCTGCACCGGGCAAGGCCGGATTGAGCAGGGGACGACGCGATTTTCCGGCCCAGGGAGTACCCGTGATCCACCGGATTAACCGGCTCGGGCTGTGGACGCTCTATATGAAGGAAGTCCGCCGCTTTTTCAAGGTCCAGACCCAGACGATTTGGGCTCCGGCGATAACCACCATGCTGTTTCTGGTTATTTTCACCGTGGCGATGGGTCGCGGCGGGCGAATGGTGCTCGGGGTCAATTTCGCCACCTTTGTCGCACCCGGGCTGATCGTGATGGGGATGATGCAGAATGCCTTCGCCAATTCGAGCTTCAGTTTCCTCATCGGCAAGATCCAGGGGACGATAATCGACTATCTGATGCCGCCGCTGTCCGAGGCTGAGCTGATGATTGCGCTGACCGGCGCAGCGGTTACACGCGCGATTCTGGTCGGGCTCGCGCTGACGGGCGCCGTCGCGCTGTGGCCCGGCGTCCACCTCACCGTGGCGCATCCCTGGGCTGTAGTCTGGTTCGGGCTGATGGGCTCGGTCATGCTGGCGCTGGTTGGATTGCTGACGTCACTGTGGGCCGAGAAGTTCGATCAGAACGCGGCAGTGACCAATTTCGTGATCGTCCCGCTCTCCCTGCTGTCGGGCACCTTCTATGTGATCGACAACCTTGCCCCGCTCTTCCAGACGATCAGCCGGGCCAACCCGTTCTTCTACGTGATCTCGGGCTTCCGGTTCGGCTTCCTGGGCCAGAGCGACATCGGCAGCACCAACGGCGCCGTCCTGAACGGCGCGATCGGGCTGGGCGTTCTCAATCTGGTACTGGGGGTGGTGCTCTATCGCCTGCTGCGTTCGGGCTGGCGGCTGAAAACCTAGGTTGCGTATTTTCCAGCCTGACGGCTGGATACGGCGCACACACTCAATGCGTCATTGACCGCCTCAGGCGATAGCGACCTTCGGCGAACTCTTCGAACATCTGCTCGATCGAGGGATGCTCGATCGGGCCGCTTTCCCCATCAGACAGCAGGTTTTGTTGACTGACATAGGCCACATAGCTCTGCTCACCATTTTCGGCGAGCAAGTGATAGAATGGTTGTTCGCGGTGCGGGCGGACTTCCGGCGGGATCGATTCGTACCATTCCTCGCTGTTGGCGAAAACCGGGTCGATATCGAACACTACACCGCGAAAATCGAACATCCGGTGGCGTACGATGTCACCAATCCCGAAGCTCGCCCTGGTTTCTCGCGGCATATCGATCCGCTTGC
>JANOFJ010000020.1:0-2055 GCA_031413595.1 Novosphingobium sp. | reverse complement strand
CCGCACTGGCCTGCGGCCTCAAGGTGGATGAATTCGCGCCGCGGCTGTCATTCTTCTTCGGCATCGGCATGAACCTGTTCATGGAGGTGGCCAAGCTGCGTGCCGCCCGCCTGCTGTGGGCCGAGTTGATGCAGAAGCTGTTCACGCCCGCCGATCCGCAGTCGCTGATGCTCCGCACCCACTGCCAGACCTCCGGCGTCAGCCTCACGAGCCGCGACCCCTACAACAACGTCATCCGCACCACGATCGAGGCGATGGCGGCAACGCTGGGCGGCACGCAGAGCCTCCACACCAATGCGCTGGACGAGGCGATTGCGCTGCCGACCGATTTTTCGGCGCGGATCGCCCGCAACACCCAGATCGTGCTGGCCGAGGAAAGCGGGATCACCAAGGTCGTCGATCCGCTCGGCGGGAGCTATTATGTTGAGGCGTTGACCGCGGAACTGGTCGATCAGGCTTGGAAGCTGATCGAGGAAGTGGACGCAATCGGCGGCATGACCAAGGCGGTAGCCACCGGCATGCCCAAACGCCTGATCGAAGAAGCCGCTGCCGCGCGTCAGGCCCGGGTCGACAAGGGCGAGGATGTGATCGTCGGGGTCAACAAATACCGCCTCGAAACCGAAGAACACCTCGATACGCTGAGCATCGATAACCACGCCGTGCGTGACGGCCAGATCGCGCGGCTAAAGACAATGCGCGAGGGCCGGGATGAGGCAAAGTGCCGCGCGGCGCTTGCTGCGCTGACCGCTGGCGCGCGTGCTTACGGGAGTCCCCGCGCAGGCGGGGACCTCAGGCCATCTGGCGCTTCGCCGCCTGAGGCCCCCGCCTTCGCGGGGGAGCAGCATTTGCAGTACAACCTCCTCGCCCTCGCCGTCGATGCCGCCCGCGCCCGCGCTTCGCTGGGCGAAATCTCCGACGCGATGGAAGAAGTTTTCGGCCGTTATGCCACCCAGCCGGTCCCGGTGACCGGCATCTACGGCAAGGCCCATGCCGAGGACGCGCGCTACATTCAGGTGATCGAAGGGGTTGCCGCCGTCGCCCGGCGTTTGCGCCGCGATCCGCGGCTGCTGGTCGCCAAGATGGGCCAGGACGGCCACGATCGCGGCGCCAATGTGATCGCCAGCGCCTTCACCGACATGGGCTTTGATGTGACGAGTTCGCCGCTGTTCCAGACGCCTGCGGAAACGCTGGCAATGGCGCTGGAAAAGGACGTCGACGCCATCGGCGCGTCCTCGCTGGCGGCGGGACACAAGACGCTGATCCCCGAACTGATCCGGCTGCTGCGCGAAGCCGGCCGCTCCGACATCAAGGTCGTCGCCGGCGGCGTAATCCCGCCGCAGGATTACGACTTCCTGCGCGATGCCGGGGTGCAGGGGATCTACGGGCCGGGCACCAATGTGGTCGAGGCAGCCGCGGATATGCTGCGCCTGCTGGGGCACAATATGCCGCCGGTGGGGGACGACGCGACTGAGGATTTGTCATGATCACAATCGTTCCGGCGATCCTCACCAGGCTCGTAGGGCGGGCGCTCGCTCAAATGATTTGCACTATACTGACGGTGTCCACTTACTTGTTCGGCTACAGAATCTTGGCCGCGTATGCACCGTTTGAAATCGATCCGATAATATACGTAAGTGGAGTGCTGATCTTCCACTTCGGATTGATAACGTACCTATCAATTCGAAAGCTAGAAGATTGATGTTCAAAAAAATCCTCATCGCCAACCGTGGCGAGATCGCTTGTCGGATCATCAAGACCGCGCGGCGGATGGGTATCCAGACCGTCGCGGTCTATTCCGACGCTGACGCCCGCGCGCCGTTTGTCGCGATGGCGGACGAGGCGGTGCATATCGGGCCGTCGCCTGCCGCGCAGTCTTATCTGATCGCCGACAAAATCATCGCGGCGGCCAAGCAGACCGGGGCGGAGGCAGTGCATCCGGGGTATGGGTTCCTGTCCGAACGGACCTCGTTTGCCGAGGCGCTGGCCAAGGAAAACATCGCCTTCATCGGCCCGCCGGTGAACGCCATAGCCGCGATGGGTGACAAGATCGAGTCC
>JANOFJ010000019.1:0-15357 GCA_031413595.1 Novosphingobium sp. | reverse complement strand
TCAATGTTAGACGCTTGAGGTCAAGTTCAATTATCCCAAAAGAAGTCCTTAGATCGGCAACCCTCGTCTCGGCCTTGCGGCCGACATATTGCTAATTGCCTCGCACCACACAGTTTTTTTAAGCTTCATTCAACAATATTTTGACTACCGCATCAACGTGCTTTTCGATTTGATCATTTTTGAAAACATCTATGCCAAATGCATGCTCAACAAACGGCGCCATCAGAAATAGATTTTGGGCTGCCGAGGTGGCGATGAAAACCAGATTTAGAACTGAAATTTCCTTAGGGTAAACGCCATTTTCCTGAGCTATTGCCATCCATGCAACCGAGCGTTCAATAAACAGCCTGAAGTGATTTTCTGCCAGCCAATGCAAACGATCGCCATTTTGAATGGTTTCAGAAAGTATTATTCTGTTTAGTTCAGGATATTTTGCACAGAAATAAATATAATTTCTTGTCGAATTTACCACTCTATCACGTGGACTCATGCTTGGCCATTGCTTCATATCTTGCATGATAGATGTACTCAATTTATCAAAGAGATAATTCACAACAGATTTCCAAAGTTGCTCTTTGGATGAATAATGGTATTTAATGGCTCCTATATTTGTATTGGCAAGGTCTGCTATTTGCCGGACTGAACCCCCAGAATAGCCCTGGTTACCAAATACGGTAATAGCTGCTTTCAATAGCTTTGATTTCGTACCATTTTTTTCCATGGCTATCCCTTTGGCGCGGCACCGTCTTTTTGAAGGCAGACTGGATGACGATGACCTTGTCAAACGCGCATTTTTTGCCGATTTATCCCTTAATCATTGAAACGGATGTATGTATCGAAATTTGCAAATGGGGCCGCGCCAGCGTGTGTGTTTCAGGTCCCTCGCCAGGACCGCACTCCGTCCCACGTCATAGCGCAACGTTTGATATTGTATATATTAAGAAAATTATGACATCTCGCCCAATCGCCGACAAACCCCAGCGTGCAAAAAGTTGCTGCAGGAGAGGTGCATAAACCCCGCCGGCGGCGCTGAAAATTGGTTTGATACGAATGTATCAGAATTGATAGTGGTTCCTGCGCGGTCCTCCAACTAGCAATGTACAAGACTGGGCCAAAGCCGTGGCGAAAGACCAAGGCAGTCCTGACACAAAGATAAGCCTTTGGTCACCTGCAAACTGCGGGATTGACGGGCGATAATATTATTTGGGAGGATAATATGACTAAGGCGCGCATTCAGAGATTACTCCGTCGTTTGCCTGTTTACATTGGCGCAGGCGCGATTGTTGGGACAATCGGTTTGGTGAGCGCCCCGGCGTTCGCGCAGGCCGCCCAGAGCTTGCCCGATACTAACGCAGAATCAGACAACGATGATGGGGCGATTCAGGAGATAATCGTCTACGCGCGCTTTCGGCAGGAAAGCTTGCAAGACACCCCGCTAGCGGTCAGCGCGGTCAGTTCTGAGATGATCGAAAACTCGGTTGTGACGGACATCGCCGGCATTCAGAAATTCATTCCCAACATCCAGCTTGGCCGCGTTGCGTTTGCGGGCAACAGCTTGTCGGCAGGCATCCGCGGGGTCAGCTTCGGCGATCTTGAAAAGACCTTTGATCCGGCCGTGGGTCTGGCAATCGATGGAGTGTTCCTGGGGTCGAGCACTGGCGCCAATGTCGATCTGAATGATGTCGAATCCGTCGAAGTGTTGCGCGGTCCCCAGGGGACACTTTTTGGCCGGAATACCGTTGGCGGTGTCATCAGCTTCCGCCGGACCAGGCCAACCGGCGAACTCGGCGCGCGGCTACACGCCCGTTACGGCAGTTTCAACGCGCTCGACCTTGATGCGGTTATCAATCTTCCCAAGCTGGGCGATGCTATCTCGGCCAAGATTTCCGGCCTGCGCCGGACCTCGGATTCCTTCACCCGCAATCGTGCGACGGGCAAGCGGGAGGCGGGCCGCGACTACTATACGCTGGGCCTGGCCGTGCTGGCTGAGGTCAGCCCGGATACATCGATCCTGGCTTCGATAGATTACCAGAAGGACCGCAGCAGCTATCCGTCCAATGTCAATTTGACCAAAGCAAACGGCCTGCCGTTCGGTGCCGGCGGGACAATTTGTGACCTGACCTTCTCCATCGGTCTGGGTGATCTCGGCTGTGACACGCAAGGTTATCTGCTTCAGCGAGCCGAGCGGTTCAAGTTCGCGAACACGACCATCCCCTTCCAAAGCTTCATTGACGGTTGGTCCGCATCGCTGGAGATCAAGTCAAAGCTGGGGGCTCTCAATCTAACCTCTATAACCGGCTATCGGGATACCAGCGATTCACTGCTCGAAGAAGGCACGGGCACGCCTCTCATTCCGCTTGCGCCGGGTTTCTCGGTCCCGTTGTTTGTTTCAGCGCGTGACCAGGATTACAAGCAATTCAGCCAGGAAATCCGGGTTCAGGGCGATGTGTCCGATCGGATCGATATTGTCGCCGGCGCTTATTATCTTCACACCAATTATGCCATCCGGCCGTATCCCTATAACGGGAACGCCATCGCCACAGCCTATTTCCTTAACGGGCCGGCCCAGCGAATTGACTCATCACAGAAACTCGATTCCATCTCGGTTTTCGCTGAATCGATCGTCAAGCTGGGCAGCAATGTTCGCCTGACTTTGGGCGGGCGCTACACAATCGAGACAAAGACATTCTCGACCACCCTATCCATTCCAGGGCCCGGCTTCACCGCCAATCGCAAGGCTACGTTCAAGGATCCAAGCGGGCGGGTCATCCTCGACTGGAAACCGAACGATGATACGATGGTCTACGCAAGCTGGTCACGCGGAGTTCGCTCGGGAGGTTTCAATGGTCGTGGGGCGTCCCCGACAGCGATCGGGCCTTACCAGCCAGAGCGGGTCGACAGCTATGAGCTGGGGGTCAAGGCAGATTTTGCCAATGGGCTGTTCCGTTTCAATCCGACGATTTTCCAGGCTAACTATCGCAACAAGCAAGAAGATATCTTGCGTGCGGCGGGCATGGTCACGGAAACCGTGGTTGAAAATGCAGCGTCGGCCCGCATTCGCGGGGCCGAAGTTGAGCTGCAGGCGCGGCCAACGCCCGAACTGACGCTGCGTGCTTCTGCGTCCTATCTCGACGCGAAGTACCTTAGCTTCCTGGTGCCCGACCTGACCTTGCCCGGTAGTCCACTGGTCGATGTCTCTGGCAGCCGGAACTTCCGTGCCGCGCCGAAACATACAGTCCAGGCCGGGATCGATTATGCGCGTGAGATTGGCGGCGGCAACAGCCTCAACCTGACCATCGACTATGTCTATACAAGCGATACCTTTATATCGGCAGTCACCGACACTTCCGGCGCCAAGCGCGATATTATCCCGGGCCGTAGCACTGTCGGCGCTTCACTGGCCTTCATCCATGCTGGCGACAACCTCAAAAACCTGCGGATCAGTGGCTATGTGCGCGACTTGTTCCACAAGGAAGGCGGCGTCTTGGCCGCTTCGATCAATGCGGGGATCTTCTATTTCGGAGTTGTGGCGCCAACCCGCCAGTTCGGGGTGGAAGCGGCCATCAAATTCTGATTTCGTCGTCGATCAAGTTAGTAGTGTACGCAGAGGAAGTTCCCAATGGCTGGTGTAGTTGAAACCCTGATCCGTGATACGGTTTCAAAGGGGATCACGAAAGTTGCAGATTTCAACCGCAACCGAAAGAAGTCCGACAAGCCCAATCCCTATCTTCTGGGCATTCACCTGCCGTTGCTTTCCGAAGAAACATTGACCGATCTCAGCGTGACCGGCACCATCCCGGCCGAGCTTGACGGCCGCTACATCCGGATTGGTCCCAATCCGATTACGCCACCCAATCCAGGCCTCTACCATTGGTTTATGGGCGACGGCATGGTTCATGGCGTGCGGCTTAAACGAGGCAAGGCGGTGTGGTACCGTAACCGCTGGATCCGGTCTCGTGCGGTCAGCGACGCCCTGGGCGAACCATCTGCACCTGGCCCGCACGAACCCCCGTTCGATATCGTGAATACCAACGTCATGGGCTATGCCGGCGAAACTTGGGCGCTGGTCGAAGCAGGCGGCTGCCCTGTGCGGATCGACGAGGAACTCAATACAATTGCCTATGATCCGTTTGACGATACGCTCAAGGGCGGCAGTTTTTCTGCGCATCCCCATCTCGACCCCAAGACCGGCGAGTTGCATGCAATCTGTTATGCGGCTGAAAATCTGACGGAAATTCGCCATGTTGTGGTCGATACCCAGGGCAAGGTTCGCCGCGAAGAGCCGATTGCCGTGCAGCACGGCCCATCCATCCATGACTGTATGATCACCGAAAAATATGTGATCATCCTTGATATGCCGGTCACCTTTTCGCTCAAGCAATATGTTAGCGGGGAGGGCTTTCCTTATAAGTGGAATCCGAAGCACAAGCCGCGGGTCGGGCTGCTGGCCAAGGACGGCAAGGGCGTGGACACAATCTGGTGCGATATCGAACCCTGTTATGTGTTTCACCCCTGCAACGCCTATGACAATCCCGATGGCACCGTGACGTTCGATGGCTGCGTCCACGATAAGGTTTTTGCAGAAGTGACGGCGGGGGTAGATTCAGCAAAAATACCATTTGAACGTTGGCAGATTGATCCCGTCGCACGGCGGGTTTCGCGCGCCGTGGTTGACAGCGATCCGCAGGAATTTCCGCGTATCAACGAAACGCTGACCGGGCAGCCCTATCGTTATGGCTATACACTGGGCCTCCCCAAAGCTCATGATGGATCCGACGCCGACGAAGCGAAGCTGTTCAAACATGATCTGGAGACTGGCACCCGCCAGATCCATGACTTTGGCCAGGGCCGCATCGCTGGCGAGTTCGCCTTCGTGCCTGCTCCAAATGCGAGCGCCGAGGACGATGGCTGGCTGATGGGCTATGTCATCAACCCGGCTGACGAGACGAGCGAACTTGTCATCCTCAATGCCCAGAATTTTGAAGGCGCACCGCAAGCGGCGATCCACATTCCGAACCGCATTCCACCGGGATTTCATGGCAATTGGGTGCCGGCCTGACGACTTTCGCCCTGACCTTCGCAGTCTGAATCCAGGCCGGGAAGTGCACCGCAGGGCCAGTTTTGCCGCCCACAGCGGCCAGGGGTGCGCTATGATGGCTCGGGATGAGCATTGGGCGATGGATTAGAAATCTAATTGTTGGGAGCATCAAATGAATAAGCCAGCTGAACTAGTGGAGCAAACGCCATTTTGGCTGGCGGGAAATTTTGCCCCGGTTTTTGAAGAAACCACTGATTTCGATCTGCAACTTACTGGCAGTATTCCGCCTGAGCTCAACGGCAGATATTTTCGAAACGGTGCCAATCCTCCCTCCGGTGTCAGTCAGGACTGGTTTCTGGCATGCGGCATGATCCATGGCGTTGAGCTGCAAAATGGCAAGGCAATTTGGTATCGCAATCGCTATGTCAAGACGCCCTTGCTGGACGAAGAAACACCCAGTCAAGAGTCTCGGATGAAACTCGAAAACTCCATAGCCAATACGCATATCATTGGGCATGCAGGCAAGATTCTTGCGCTCGCGGAACTCAGTCTTCCGATCGAACTGTCCACCGAACTGGACACTTTGGGGCCATACAGGTTTGACGGAAAATTGAATGCCAACATGACCGCGCATCCCAAAACCTGTCCGGTAACGGGCGAACTCCTGTTCTTTGGCTATGGCATTTTCCCGCCTTTTTTGACTTACTATCGCGCGTCTGCATCGGGCGATCTGGTTCAGCAGGAGCAAATTGAAGTCAAAGGCGCAACGATGATGCATGATTTCAGCATCACGGAAAATTATACGATATTCATGGACTTACCGATGGTTTGGGACTTGAACAACCGAGCAACCGGGGGGCTGGGCATACGGTTTGACCAGGATTATGGCGCGCGCATCGGCGTCATGCCGCGCGCCGGATCGAATAATGACGTTGTCTGGTTCGATATTGATCCCTGCTACATTTATCACACGATGAACGCCTATGAAGTTGGCGACGAGGTTGTTTTGGATGGATGCCGCCTCGTTGGATATATGGCGGTGGGCATGATTAAACCGCCACTGCCGACACTGTGCCAATGGCGGATGAATTTGAAGACCGGCGCTGTAACCGAGCGGCAGATCGACGATCTGGGAGTCGATTTCCCAAGGGTCCCCGACACGCTGATCGGTCAACCCTATCGCTACGGATATACCGGCGAATTCGGCCAAGATGCGCCCACAGTAGAGGCCTATCACAAATATGACATGCACACCGGTAGCCGGACGTCGCACCGCCTTACGGGCGGTCGCACGGGCAGTGAAGCTGTGTTTGTGCCCGCCGCAGGCGGCGCGTCCGAAGACGACGGCTACTTGATGAGCTATGTCTACGATCCTGCGACGGCCAAGAGCGAGCTGCTAATTCTTGATGCCAGCAATATGGCGAATGATCCGGTAGCCCGGATCCACTTGCCCGCGCGGGTACCGGCCGGATTTCATGGCTGTTGGATTCCAGATCCCGGCTTACATGAAAGCCGGCGCAGATTATTTGGAAGAAGAAATTGTCGGCCCAATATTTGCCTTGTCCCGGAGAGAATGCGGCCATGAACATCCAAATCAAAACGGCCAAAGTGCAATCCGCTGTCCCCACCAAAGCGGAAATGATCGCCCGTGCCGAGGTGCTGCTGCCAGCGCTGCGTGAGCGTTCGGCGGATGCCGAGAAAAACCGGCGGATGTCCGATGAGACGGTGCGGGAATTACGTGCCGCCGGCTTTGCGAAAATTCTCCAGCCCAAGCGTTTCGGCGGCTACGAGCTGGGCCCCGATACCGCTACGGAAGTCATCCGAACCATCGCGACTGCCTGCGCGTCAACGGGCTGGGTGACCAATTTGTTCGTCCTCCACAGTTGGCAAGTGAGCCTGTTCCCGATCGAGGCGCAGGAGGAATATTGGGCGGGCAGTGACGACCGGCTGTGCTCCACCGTTTCGTTCGCCCCCCAAAGCGAGATGGTGGAAGTCGAGGGCGGCGCCCGCCTGACCGGCCGTTGGAAATTCTCGAGCGGCTGCGATTTCGCCGATTGGTTCGTCATCATGAAGCCCAGCCCGACTTGTTTCGACTGGATGTTGGTTCCGCGCCGTGATGTCAGCATAGAGGATGACTGGTTCGTGTCGGGCCTCAGCGGCACCGGCAGCAAAGACGTGATCCTCGACAATGTGTTCGTGCCGGCGCACCGCCGCGTGCCGGCCATGGACCTAAGCATAGGAACGACGCCGGGCGGAAAGGCCCTTGGCACCCCCATCAGCCAGCTACCCTTCGCCTGGACGGCCGTCTGGGGTATTCCCGCAGCGCTGATCGGCATGACAGCGGGCATGGCCGAAGCCGTGCGCAAGACGCTGATCGGCAAGAAAGCCTTGTTCACCGGTGAGATGCAGGTGGAGCGGGCCGCCAACCAGATCAAGCTAGCCGAAGCATTAGCCGACATCCACGCCGCCGAATTAATCATGCGCCACCGCATGGCCGAGTTGAACAAATGGGCCGAAGCGGGCAGGGCGCCCGCACCAATCGACGCGTTCGCCTCGCATCGCGATGCTGCCTATGTTGCCCGGTTGATGGGCAAGGCAGCCAGCAATCTATCGCTGATGGCCGGCGCGACCTCGGTCTATCTCGCCAACCCGATCCAGCGCTTCAAGCGCGACATCGACGTCGGCATCACCCATGTCTCGTTGGTGTGGGAAGAGGCTGCAGAAAATTATGGGCGCGCGCTGTGGGAACTGCCGCCGAAGGGCCGGGGGTAAAGGGAAAACTCTGTTCCAGGCGCTCGTTACTGGATTGATAATCCTGTGGCAGCCAATTGCATTGATGCAAGTCCGCCGTCAAATATCGCCCCCAGACGAGACCAACGCTCGGCAAATCTGCGCGCCATCTGGACCAAATGTTCTGACGACCGAGATGCAGTGCAAAATGACGCTTAACCAGCGGCAGCTCTATTCGTTTTGAAGCTGAAAGCGGACGGGCAGTTTGTTGCCCCAAAGCGGGCCCTGAACGAACCGCCGCTTTCGGGGGGCTATCGCTCAACGCCGGAACGACCGTAATGTTCGCGGTTGCTGCTGCAACTGATGAGGCCTTCTGCTCGACATCCGATGGCGCGGTGCCCGCTTGAACGGACGGATTTTGCGGGTCGTTCGGCTAACCGCCAAAAACCCCAGCCATAAGTCTCTCTGCCGATGTTGCTTCAGCGACTAATTGGCGTAGCGCTTTCGCGGTGTCTTCGAGGAGTTCTTTGCTAACAGGCCGCTCGCCGTTGATAAAACGCCGGATGGCCCGTTCGTCTATGCCGAGCCGCCGCGAGGTTGCAGGGATACCGCCGAAAACCTGGACGCAATGGGCAAAGTGATCTTGCGATTCCTTTGTTGTGAATGACCCGATCATTGTTCTTCCATTCGTTCCTATACCCGCCAATCGTTCAGCGTTGCTTCTTGGCCTGGGGCGCGGTGAAATCGGGATCCTTGTTCGCGACCCAATCGACAAACTTGCGGACCGCAGGGTTAGCCAGAAGGCCTTCCACGTCCATTCCGTAGCGTTGCAATTCCGAATTAGTGAAGTTTGCCGTGAGAGTTTGTTGGCAAATGGGGTGCATCGGCACTACCTCGCGCCCGCCCCGGCTCTTTGGAACCGGATGGTGCCAGACAACGATCTTGCCGGTTGGCCGACCGCATAACCAGCAGGGCGCAATCGTCTCTGGTTCCATAACCTCGCGACGCAAGTCGACATAAGGATCGTGCTTCGAGTGTTTGCGGGCCATGTTTCTGCCTGAGCTTCCTGAACTGTGCTGCCGCACTTAAAGTGATGCAGACAGCATTACCACCCCGGGCCCTGGGCTTGCGCAGATATAGGCAATCACTGGAGTCACGCGTCTGGCGGCTTACCGCGTTCGCCATTCGTCGGCTGAACGACCACAACCAAGAGCTGGACGGCCGGCCGGTTTCAATGCTCTCATTCGGCCGCCGGAACGGTTGAAATCTCAGCGGAGGCCGGCAAAGTTCCGAGTGGCCTTCCTCAATGTCGTCGGGGCACTGATATCTTCGATCAGAGTCGCTCCATGCGAAGCCAGCTTTTGTCGCCCAACCAGGCCTTAGAGAATGCCCGCTTGGCTGCAGCAGCTTCGAGCCGGTGCCCTTGCGCCGCCTCGCTGCGGGCAAGTCCGTAGAGTATCCAGCCGTTGTTGGGGGTTTGCACGAGGGCTGCACGGAATGCTTGGCTCGCCTCGCTGTAATCACCGGCGAGAAAAAGCGCTGCGCCGAGAGACTGTCTGACGGGATAGTACCAATACGCGGGTTCTTGATATGGAATGCGGGCCTCGATTGCGGCGGCTTCGCGGAAGCGGGCGACCGCCTCGGCATACCGGCGCTGCGCAGTTGCGTGCTTACCACGGGCGACTGCTTCCGCCAGCGCCAAGAGGTCGGGTGCCGGAACACCTTGCTCGATCATCCCTGCAAAGGCATTCGAATCCTTGAGCTGCGCAATCGCAGACAGCTCTGCATCGAAGCCAGTTTGGTCGCCAAGCTGGGAATGAGCGATCGCCCGCGCAAAATGGCGCATCGCGGCAGGGTATGGCAGGCGCGCGTCGGGTGCTGGCATTGCCAGGATCGTTGCCGGTCTGGCGAACTGGGCCATGGCCAGAAAAGGCGCAGCGTCAATCGCCTGGATCCAGGCAATCTTCGCGGAGGTGTCGGCATCCAGCACGTTGCGAAGCCGCTGTGCCTCTCGGACGGCGGTGTGCATGTCGCCCGCCATCTGCGCCGAGGTCACGATAAAGTGGATGTTGTGTGGATAGTAGCCGTAGCGGACCAGACTGTGATCGTTGGAGCTGCGAATGAAAGCTTCGTCCGCTCGAGCCGCCGCTATGTTCACCCGTATAGAATCAGCATGGCGTCCGAGCCGCTCATAGATGTGTCCTGGCATATGCACGAGGTGACCTGCGGTGGGTGCCGACGGCACGGATAGCCGATCGGCGGCGGCCTCGGCGCGCTGCGGATCGCTCGCTTCCAGCAGATGAACGTACAGATGTGCGGCCTGTATATGTGCGGGATTGCGGCGGACGACGCCTTCGACGAGCCGCACCGCGTCACCGCTGCGACCGATCGGAGTCTTCTTGTCGCTTTCCCAGTAATTCCAGGGACTGGTGTCCATTGCAGCCTCGGCTGCCAGAACCGCCACATCGTCATCATCAGGAAAACGATCGGCGGCCGCGATCATCGCACCAGCATATGCAGCATCCAGGGCAGCACGATCTGCCTTCAGGTCCCGCGAGTAGCGGAGCGCGGCTGCCTCGATCAGTGCACGCTCGAGCGGAGATACGCGGCCGCGCAGCGCCATTGCGCGGTCCATGGCGTCGAGTGCGGCCGGGCGGTCCCGCTCATCCATTGGCGCGTTGATATTGGGTCCTAGTGCGACCGCCTCGCCCCACCAGCACATCGCGCAACCTGGATCTAAACGCTGCGCCTCACGGAATGAGCGAACAGCGCCGGCGTGACTGAAGCCGTAGGTCAAAAGCAGGCCTTGGCTGAAGTAACGCTGTGCTTGGGGAAAATTCGTGGAGATACGGAATGGCGAGCGGGTTAGGTCGTCATAGAGCGGAATCGGTGCGGTCTGACTCGCTGGGGCAGCTAACGCTGAGGCGATAAACAGTTCGCGCACCAAGGTCATGCTGCCGTCGCGAGAACCGCAGACAAGTTTGGCGATTTTGCTGGGATCGAGTGCCGCCAATTCCGCAGAAGAATGGCTCACAGCGGGAGCGAAGCTGGCCAGCGACAATCCAAGGCCAATCAACGTGGCGGATTTCAAGTTGTGACTCACAGCAACTCCCTTACGCAGAAGGACTTTGGCGCGACTGTGCAGAAATATCACATTATGAGGACAATTCCAACCGGACGATGACGATCACAACCGCTGAACATACGGCCGGTTGAGAAAATGTGCGAAATGATGCGGATGTTCGCAATGTTGGCAACTACCGTCGTTCTTCGGCAATTCCCGCAAACGGCAGCTTCTTGATTTTGGGTACTCAAAACCGGTCAGACCGCTAGCGGCCCAATTCCCGACATTCGCGGTTTACAAAACAAATCTGAACGGCAAGTGATGGGGCATTGCAGCAAGCCCAGAAATCAGCCATTTTCAGGGGCAGCCAAAGCGATCAGAATTTGGTCAATGCAGCACCGATGCAACCTGGCTTGGCTAAGCCAGCGGGAAGCCTAACTAAATACGTGGAATCATAATCCGCGTGTCGGGGTTCAAGCCCCTCCTCCGCTACCAAAATCGGTATTCGCTGGATTGCGCAGAGCCCGTATCCGGGCGGGTTCCCATCAGTTTCGTTCCGAAATCGCCTGCAGACGTTTTTGGTTTGATGGCTGATTCATCAGGGCTTGCAGCGGCGCTTGCATTCGGCGCCGCCAATTGGGGTGCTCGCCGACTGTGCCTGGCAGGTTTGGCTGCTCCGTTTCTCCGAGCAAGTCTTCAATGGGCGCGATTGCCAGTATCGCGGGTGACTTCGCGACTTGTTCCAGTGCTGCAACAACGACCGGGTCGGTGTCTTCAGGTGCTGGCCGCTGACTGCCGGTGCCGATCGTCGACCACAGCAAACCCCGGTCCCAGTCGCGAACGTCTTCGGCGATTGTGCGGTCGGTGTCTTCAGGCAGACGCCCCAGCCGTTCGGCCCAGTCCAGGTCACGCCCCGACCACCAGCCGGCAACCGTCGGGGTATCGTGCGTTCCAGTCATCGCAACGCAGTTGGAAGGATAGTCACGCGCGCCGATGAAGCCGTGATCGGCGGCCCGTTCGAACCACAAAACCCGCATACCAAGCATGTTGCGATCGGATACAGCCTGGGTGAATCCAGACGGACTGGTGCCCAGATCCTCGGCGATAATCAGGGCCGAGGCACGGTGTGCTTCGAGCGTGAGCAGCCGCACGAGATCAAGAAACGGATAGCTGAGGTAGGCCCCTTGCGCTGAATCGCCGCCCTCGGGAATGACCCATAAGCGCGCCAAGCCAAAGGCATGGTCGATCCTGAGGCCGCCCGCCGAGCGCAGTGCAGAGCGCAGCATTGCTATCCACGGTTCGTAGCCGCTATCTCGCAAGCCTGCGGGTGAAAATCCGGTGATCGACCAGTTCTGCCCGAGCGGACCGAGCGGATCGGGTGGGGCACCGATCGTCAGCCCTTGCAGCATGGCGCCGGGCATGGCCCAGCTGTCGCTGCCGCCGGGATGAACGCCAACCGCAAGGTCGGCGATCAGGCCGATTGCCATTCAGGCTTTGGTGGCCTTCTGCTGCGCGACTGCCAGTCCTTCACGGGCCAGCCACTGCGCAAAGAGGTGAAATTCAATTTCGTCACGGTGCTGGCTCGCGAACCGCGCAACCGCCTCGCCGCCGGGACGGCGATATCTGGCAGGCCATTCCCTCCAGTCTTTCGCGCCGCGGGGGCGGAAGTGACAATCGAGCGCGTCGAACACGGCGTGGCGGTGCAGGGCAGATCCTTCCGCCCGGTTCGCTTGTCCGATAAGGGCGCGTTGTGCGGTATCGAGGCGGGCGAAGATCTGACGCAGATCGGTAAGCCGCTGCGGCAGCGCGGCAGGCCAGTCGATAAACTCTCCTGAATCTTCGTTGGGCAGCGTCGGCAGGTCGAGCAAAGCGGGATCGCCCATCGCGGTATTGAGAAAGGTGCGGCTGGACGGCGAATACGGACTGAAATCCTCGCCGAAGCCCGGGAACAGTGCGTGTACCGGGTTGATCGCCAGCGCGTCGCAGCCGCTCCGGCTGAGTACTTGAGCTGCATCGGCCAGTTCGCCAAACCCTCCGAATGCGTGCGGCATGGCGCTGCGCAAGGCCGGGATCTGGAGAGAGGCCCCCCACATCCTGCGACCCTGAACCGGCGGTAGTGGACATTGGCTGGGTGCAACCGCGAGTTTGCGCGTCTGACCGCCGATCGCCAGATCGTAGTAGCCAGGTTCGGCTATCGGCGCGAGAATTCCGTCCGTAATCCGGATCTGCTGTGTGACACCATCCTGGCCGGTTACCTCCGCATTGGCTGCCTGAGACCAGACAGGGGTGGCCAGCCCGACCTCGGTGACCAGCATCGGTGGCAAACTACGCCCACGGTTGGTCAACTCGGCCAGGCTCTCCTTGATTTTCCGCGCACTGCCGACAGAATGGCCAAGAGCAGGGAGGATTGCCGCTAGCGCGTGCTCGGAAACTTCGCGTTCCCGCCCGTCAACGTCTCGCCACAGCCGCGCTAGGCCCGCAGCTTTGGCCAGTTCCAGCAATCCCGGGCGCGCATCCGTAACCATCGACGCTGTGCATCGGCTCCGACCCGATGCTTGGCAACCTCGGACGTCCCCAAATGCAACAATGAATTCGACTGCATGAAGAAATTAGCGGTTGCCGTCTGCCGCACGCCCGGCATATTCAAAAGCTTGGGGAAGATGGCTGAATAGCGATTTGCAGTGTGCCGGGCCTGGCTCCGATCCGGTTTGCACCGGTCTTGCTATCGAGGAGTTTCGGATTCGTGACAGCCATTTCCAATCCCAAGGCCGAGTTGCTGGAGGCGCGGATTCTCGATGTCCTGCGCCACCGGGTCGGCAAGGACGAGCGTGCTGCCAAGCCGCATGACTGGTTCACCGCGACGGTTCTTGCCTTGCGCGACGACGTGATCGATCGCTGGATGGAATCCACCCGGCGGACCTATGAAACCAACGGCAAGCGGGTTTACTACCTCAGCCTGGAATTTCTGATCGGGCGGCTGCTGCGCGATGCCTTGTCGAACATGGGCGTTACGCGCGAGATGGAGCGGGCGCTGCGCAGTCACGGCCTCGATCTGGCCGCGCTGGAAGAACTTGAGCCCGATGCAGCGCTGGGCAACGGCGGGCTCGGACGGCTCGCGGCGTGCTTTATGGAGAGCCTCGCCAGCCTCGATATCCCGGCCTACGGCTACGGCATCCGTTATGTGAACGGGATGTTCCGCCAGCGCATCGATGATGGTTGGCAAGTCGAACTGCCTGAAACCTGGCTGACGCATGGCAATCCGTGGGAATTTGAACGTCGCGAAAGTTGCTACCGGATCGGCTTTGGCGGTGAAGTTGTTGCCAAGGGCGAGAATGTCGAATGGCTCCCAGCCGAAGCGGTCGAGGCTACGGCGGTCGATACGCCAGTGGTCGGCTGGCGCGGCAAGCGCGTGAATACACTGCGGCTGTGGACCGCCAGCGCGCTCGATCCGATCAGGCTCGATGCCTTCAATGCTGGCGATCACTTCGGCGCAATGGTCGACGATATGCGCGCGGATAGCCTGGTGCGGGTGCTATACCCGGCGGATTCAAGCCCCGCCGGGCAAGAGTTGCGGCTGCGGCAAGAGTACTTCTTCACTTCGGCCTCAATTCAGGACATTTTTCGCCGCCATGTCCAGCATTGCGGCGATGTCCGCACCTTGCCCGACAAGGCCGCGATCCAGCTCAACGATACCCATCCGGCAGTTGCGGTGGCAGAGATCATGCGGTTGCTGGTCGATGTCTATGCCCTGGAATTCGATGAGGCGTGGGAGCTAACCCGGCGCACGGTCGGCTATACCAACCACACCCTGCTTCCCGAAGCGCTGGAAAGCTGGCCGTTACCATTGTTCGAGCGCTTGTTGCCGCGCCACATGCAGATCATCTACGCGATCAACTCGCGCGTCTTGCGCGAAGCCCGCAAGCGCGAGATGGATGAGGTCGAGATCTCGGCGATTTCACTGATCGACGAGGGCGGCGACCGGCGGGTGCGGATGGCCAATCTTGCCTTTGCCGGGGCACACAGTGTCAACGGCGTTGCGGCGTTGCACACCGAACTGATGAAGACCACGGTGTTTGCAGACCTGCACAAACTCTATCCGGGCAAGATCAACAACAAGACAAATGGCGTGACCCCGCGCCGTTGGCTCCAACAGTGCAATCCGGGGCTGACGGCGACCTTGCGCGACGCGATTGGCGACAAGTTCCTTGATGATGCCGAAGAACTGACGGCGCTTGATAAAATGGCTGGCGATGCGGCGCTGGGCGAACGGATTGCCGAGGTCAAGCGCGCCAACAAAGTTGCACTGGCCAGCCACCTCAATGACCTGACCGGGATCCGGCTCAATCCGGATGCGCTGTTCGATGTGCAGATCAAGCGCATTCACGAATACAAGCGCCAGCTGCTCAATCTGGTGGAGACCGTCGCGCTCTACGCTCAGATCCGCAGCCATCCCGAGCGCGACTGGGTGCCGCGGGTGAAAATCTTCGGCGGAAAGGCCGCATCGAGTTACCACAACGCCAAGCTG
>JANOFJ010000018.1:0-27799 GCA_031413595.1 Novosphingobium sp. | reverse complement strand
TTGAGCCAGCGATAGGCCCGGTCCCCGGCGACCGAGCGCAGCACGCTTTCCCACTGCACGTTATCGAGATTGGAGCCGACCCAGGCAAGCGAGGGAAGCAGGACGTAATATTTCACGTCGAGGATCCGCGCGGTATTGTCGGCCCGTTCGCTGAAGGTGCCGATCCGCGCGAAATTGAAGATCTCGTTGCGGAGCATCGTGCCGTCGATCGCCCCGCGGACCAGTGTGGCTTGCCGGCGAATGATGCCAAGCACCATGCCGAGCGAACCTTCGCGGACCGGCCGGGCGAGGAGTTCCTTCAGGAACATCCAGCTCTCGTTGACCGCCTCCCACACTTCGCGGGTCAGCGCGGTGCGCACCCCGCGGGCATTGGTCCGCGCCGCTTCGATCATCGCCAGCACGCTGTTCGGGTTGCTCTTTTCGCGCAGCAGATAGTTCCACACCTGCGCGCCCGAATAGCTGGCATGCGCCGCCTCATAGCCGATCGTCTGGCCAACCGTGCTGACCACCGAGCGCCATTCATCCACGCTGGTCACCGCATCACGGGTCAGCGCCATGCGGAACCCCGCATCGAGCAGCCGCGCGGTATTCTCCGCCCGTTCGAGGTAGCGGGCCATCCAGAAGATGCCACTGGCGGTCCGGCCTAGCATCTAAGCCCCCTCCTCTTCAGGGGAGGGGGTTGGGGGTAGGGTTTATCCTCCCACGCAGCGCAGGACCCGGAGGATAGACCCCACCCCGCTGCGACTAAGGCCAGCTGCGCTGACCCAAGTCTCACTGCCCCTCCCCTGAAGGGGACGGGGCAAGGCAACCAAGACAAACCCATCCCCATCAATCTTCCAGCACCCAGCTATCCTTGGTGCCGCCGCCTTGCGACGAGTTCACCACCAGCGAGCCCTTTTTGAGCGCCACCCGCGTCAACCCGCCCGGGGTGATGTCGATCCCCTCGGGAGAAACCAGCACGAACGGCCTGAGGTCCAGATGCCGCGGAGCGAGGCCGGCCTTGGTGAAAATCGGCACGGTGGAAAGAGCCAGCGTCGGCTGGGCGATGTAGTTATCGGGCCGGGCGCGCAGCTTGGCGGCGAACGCCTCAATCTCGCGCCTTGAGGAAGTCGGCCCGATCAGCATGCCATAGCCGCCCGAGCCATGGACCTCCTTGACCACCAGATCGGCCAAATTATCCAGCACATAGGCAAGGCTATCGGCTTCCGAGCAGCGCCAGGTCGGGACATTGGCGAGGATCGGTTTCTCGCCGGTATAGAATTCGACAATCTCGGGCATGAAGCTGTAGATCGCCTTGTCATCGGCGATCCCGGTGCCGGGCGCATTGGCGATGGTGATCCGACCGGCGCGGTAGATATCCATGATCCCCGGAACCCCGAGCAGGCTCGCGGGATTGAAGGTCAGGGGATCGAGGAATTCATCATCCACCCGGCGATAGAGCACGTCGATCGGCTGGTATCCGCGCGTGGTGCGCATCGCGACCCGGCCATCGACCACCCGCAGATCGCTGCCTTCGACCAGTTCGGCACCCATCTGATCGGCGAGGAACGCGTGCTCGAAATAGGCCGAATTATAGATGCCGGGCGTCAGCACCGCCACGACCGCTCGGCCATCGCCATTGGCACCGGCACAGGCCGGCGCGCAGGCGGCGAGGCTCTTGGCGAGGCGGCGCGGATAATCCTGCACCGGGCGCACGGCGAGCCGGGTGAACAGCTCGGGGAACATCGCCATCATCGTCTCGCGGTTCTCCAGCATATAGGAGACGCCGCTGGGCGTGCGGGCGTTGTCTTCCAGCACCATGAAATCGTCTGGGCCGGTGCGGACCAGATCGATGCCCACGATATGGGTGTAGATCCCGCCGGGCGGGGAAAAACCCACCATCTCGGGCAGGAAGGCCGCGTTTCGGGCCAGCAGGCTTTGCGGAAACCGGCCCGCTCGGACGATTTCCTGACGGTGGTAGATGTCATGCAGGAACGCGTTAAGCGCCCGCACCCGCTGCTCGATCCCGCGTGACAGCTTGCGCCATTCCTGCGCGGTGATGATCCGCGGGACCATGTCGAACGGGATCAGCCGTTCTTCGCCATCGCCTTCACCATAGACGTTGAAGGTAATCCCGGTACGACGGAAAAAGCTTTCCGCCTCGGCGCTCTTGCGGCGGAGCCATGGCTGATTCTGTTGCCCATACCATTCGCAATAGCCGCGATAAGCAGCGCGCACGCCCCCACTGGCATCATACATCTCGTCATAGGACGACTGCTCGTCAATGGACGGGGGGGAGTGATTCATCGGCTAGGCCCCATCCCTTCATGACTGCCCGATGGCGCGGTCCTGTCAAGCAACATATGCTGCACTTGCGAATTTGCCGGACCTTCAGCGAGCATTCCACCTGAGCGACATGCAGGTGAAGCCAGCGTCGATCTTCTCGATCTCGGCATTTGCAAGCACCGCCAGCCGCGCGCCGTGGCCATCCAGCAGATCCAGAATTCTTGGAAACCGGCTTCCCGCCAAGATCATGTCGTTGGCGCGCAGCACATTGGCCCCACCCTCTTCGCCCGCTGGCACGACCAGCACCCGGTAACCTGCAAACACTCCGCTAGCGGCAAGGTCTGCGGTTGCCAGGATCGTCTCCGCATCGATGATCGACGATGCAGTTTTGAGGTGGAGGACGCTTGCCGGAGTATCGACCACCACAGCCTTGCGGCCAAGCCCCGCCAGCAATCCGGCCAGCGCCTCAGCGCCCTGCCGGTCGGTGCGCGCGGAGAGGCCGATGAACACCTTGTCGGCCATCGCCAGCACATCGCCGCCATCGGCGTAGCCCAGTGGCAGTTCCAGCACGGTAGCGAACGCCGCCTCCAGCGCCGGGCGCAGGAACACCCCCTCACCCTCGCGGCTGGCCGCGCCGGGACGGAGCAGGATCGCCGCTTCGGGAAAGACCAGCGCCGGATCCTCGACAAAGATCGCATCGGGGAAATCTTCCAGCGGCGGCAAAGTCGTCACCGCCAAGCCGGCCGCCTCCAGCGCGGCAACATAGCCGGCGTGTTCGGCCATGATCCCACTGAGCGAGGGATCGGGTCCGCCGCCCGCGCGCAGGCCGGCGATCACACTGGTTCCCGGTGTGCGGACGATCGCCCGGGTGAAATCGAACATTTGCATCAGGGGCAATCGCCGATCCGCTCGTTGGTGACCTCGGCCTCCATCATCATCCCGCCGCCGGGCAAACCAGGCGCCGACTGGTTGACTTTCAATGCCATTTTCGAACCGGTTGACGAGAAACTGCCATTCATCTCGTACTTTCCGGTCATCCCCTGCCCGGTCTGGCAGGTCATCTTCGCATCGAGCGTGCCCGCCGTGGTATTGAACTGGTCAAAGCTGCACTTGCCCTGCGCCATCCGCTTGGTGAATTCTTCAAAGCCCTTGTCAGCCTCCTCCGCGCTGAGGCAGAATTCGGTGCTCGTGCCGCTGGCCGAAAACATCCCCTTCATCTGCGCTGCCTTGTCAGCGGGCATCCCGGGAATGGCGAAATTGGTGACCTTCATCGTCGAGCGATATTGGCCCGGCTGCGGCTTGACGATCACGCTTGCCTGCTGCTTGACCTGCTCGGCGGTCTTGGGTTCTTTGGTCTCCCTGTTGCACCCGGCGAGCGCGAGGGCGGCTAACAGCGGCATGGCGATGCTGAAACGCATGGGTGAACTCCCGGCTGGTTGAAGCGCACGCCTATCAGCCGCAGACCGCCGATGCCAATATTGATTGCAGAAGAACGCCGCCTTCCCCTTGATCGCAATTCAGATCTGGCTGCGTTTTCGGAGCGGCATTTGTTCCAGATCAATGACCCCAGAGGATCTTGCCTTACGGTGCTGTCGTCCGAGGTGCTGGTTGAGAGATGGAGGAAATTATGACGCCCGATGACACTATCAGATCGTCCCCGGTCAAGTTCGGTGCGCTTCACTTCGCCACGGTTGGTGCGCTCGTTCTGGGCATCATTTTCTTGGCATGCTGGCTGCTGGTTTTCACTCCGGTAACAGCCACCCACGCGTTCATTGCGCTGTTTACTACGGCAGAAATGACCTCGTTCGCAGCGCTGGTTCAGGGTCTGGGCTGGTCGCTTCTGTTCGGCGCATGGGTCGGATTTCTGATCGCGATAATCCACAAATTCGTGGCCTCCATCTGGGCAAGATAGCCCCGAAACCTCTCATAGGAATCATCATGCGAGCGATTTACAGATATCTGCCGATCATGGCGGCGCTGGCCTTCTCCCCCGCTGCATCGGCGCAGGTCGATCCTCATGCCGGGCATCACCCCCAGCAAGCGGCTGCTCCTGCCACCACAGCGCGGCCTACCTCGCCAGCCATGCCGAACTCCATGATGGATCGGGCGATGAAGGCAAAGACGCCGGCCGAGCGCAAACAGTTGATGACCGAGAATATGGCGATGATGAAAACGCAAATGGCCGAAATGAGTGCGATGATGAAAATGGACGGGAAACCGATGGCCATGCCGATGGCGATGCCAATGGACCCCGCGCATATGGAAAAAATGCATCAGCACATGGCCATGATGCACCAGATGATGGAGCGCATGATGGTACAACAGGAACTGATGATGCCTTTAAAACAGCGTTGAAGGGGCAACACAGCGTTGAAGGGACTGGGGAGATGGCGTTGGCTGCGCCCGTAAATTTCAGGTTGTGAACATTGAACGGCAACTTTAGGCATAGGGTTTTGAGGGGCCAGCGGCCGAATCAGGCAAGCTGATCAGGGAAGCCGCGATGCTGAAAAATACCTGGTATGTTGCCGGCTGGGCCGACGAGATCAGTTCGTCGCCGATCGAGCGCATGATCATTGGCGAACGCGTGGTGCTGTATCGCCGCGCCGATGGCGCGGTTGCCGCCTTGGAAGGGCTGTGCCCGCACCGCAGGATGCCGCTGGCAAAGGGACGGGTCACGGGCGATCTGCTGTCCTGCGGCTATCACGGCCTGACCTTTGCCCCCGATGGCCAATGCGTGAAAGTGCCGTGCCAGGCCGGCGTTCCGGAAGGCGCGAATATCCGCAGCTTTCCGGTCGAGGAACGCTATGGGCTGGTCTGGATCTGGATGGGCGACGCCGCCACAGCCGATGCGGCAAAAATCGTTGCGGTCGATAACTGGGGCGATCCGGCCTGGGGCTACAACCGCGGCCCGGCGCTGGTCTATGATTGCAACTACCTGTATATTACAGATAATCTGCTCGATCCCTCGCATGTTGCATGGGTGCACCAGAGCAGTTTCGGCGATGCCTCATGCGAGGCCGTACCGATGAAAACCCGCGCAGACGCCGCTGGGATGACCGTATCGCGGTGGATCAAGGATGCCCCGGTCGCGCCGTTTTACGCCGGACTGGTGCCGTTTTCCGGCAATGGCGATCGCTTGCAGCACTATGAAGTGCGCTATCCGGCCAATGCGATCATCAAGGCGGTGTTCGTGCTGGCGGGCGAAGGTGGGCCCGATGCGGTGCCAAACCCGGCCACCAGTTTTCTGATGGATTCCTATAACTTCATCACACCCGAGGATGAGGGCCGCAGCCGCTATTACTGGTTCCAGCTGCGCAACATCCGGCCTGACGATGCCGCGCTTTCGGAAGAAATGTCGCAAGCGGTGCTAGCAGCTTTTTCCGAGGATCTTGAGGTTCTGAACGCAGTGCAACAGGGAATGGACGCCTGCGGCGACAAATTCATCTCGATTGCCTCGGACGCCGGTCCGCTAAGGTTTCGCCACACCCTTGAAAAAATGATCGCTGCCGAGGCTAGCTAGGACGTCACAGGCTGGAATCAGCGCCACATCGCCGATTTACTGGCGATGTTGGCTTCCTCGTGATCGCGGAAGTTTTCGACGATCCAGCAAAAACGCTCGACCACCTTGGGGTCAAGCTGGTCGACAAAGGTCACGCCGCAGCGCTGGTCCTTGGCCCAGATGACAGTACCCAGCACCTCGATCGCTTCGATCCGGACGAGCGCGGTGACGCCGGTGCGCGGCGGCTCGGTCAGCTGCAGACAACAACCCTCGCGCGAGATATTTTCGACCATGGCCCGCACTGTACGCTCGGGCAGAGCCAGGCTGGCTTCAAGCCCCATCGCGAGGCGCGCAAGGCCGCGATTGCCGAGTTTTCCGAAGGGCTTGGGGGTGCTCATCGGGTAACCTCTAACCAAGATTGGTGAAGGGTTCGTTATCGGCGGCCTAAAACTGCGGTGAAGCGGGATGCGGCGCCGGACGGTTGAAGGTGATTGCACCGCAAACCGATGTTCTCCATATGTTGCCCCATGTCCGAACTCGTCATCCGCCGGGGCCTTGCCGAGCCCGATACTTCCGGCGCCTTTGTCCCCCACAAGCCGCAGCGCCCCGAAAAGGCGGAAGCTGCGCGGGCTTTCGTGCTGCAATCGGAATATCAGCCGGCGGGCGACCAGCCGACCGCGATTGCCGATCTGATCGCCGGGATAGACGCCGATGATCGCACCCAGGTACTGCTGGGGGTTACCGGCAGCGGCAAGACCTTTACCATGGCCAAGGTGATCGAGCTGACGCAGCGCCCGGCCCTGATCCTGGCTCCCAACAAGATCCTCGCCGCGCAGCTTTACGGCGAGTTCAAAAGCTTCTTCCCGGACAATGCGGTTGAGTTTTTCGTATCCTATTACGATTACTACCAGCCCGAGGCCTATGTCCCGCGGAGCGATACCTACATCGAGAAGGAAAGCTCGGTGAACGAGGCGATTGACCGGATGCGCCATTCGGCCACGCGGTCATTGCTCGAGCGTGACGACGTGATCATCGTCGCCTCGGTGTCCTGCATCTACGGGATCGGCTCGGTCGAGACATATTCGGCGATGATCTTTGACCTCAAAAAGGGCACCAGCCAGGACCAGCGCGAGCTCATCCGCAAGCTGGTCGCGCTGCAATACAAACGCAACGACGCCGCCTTTCAGCGCGGCAATTTCCGGGTGCGCGGCGATAATCTAGAGATCTACCCCAGCCACTACGAGGACATGGCCTGGCGGATCAGCTTCTTTGGCGATGATATCGAGGAAATCGCCGAGTTCGATCCGCTGACCGGCAAGAAGGGCGCCAGCCTCGACACCGTCCGGGTCTATGCCAATTCGCACTATGTCACCCCCGGTCCGACGATGAAGCAAGCAAGTGACGCGATCCGGTTCGAGCTGGCCGAGCGGCTCAAGGAACTGGAGGCCGAGGGCAAGTTGCTCGAGCATCAGCGGCTTGAGCAGCGCACCAATTTCGATCTGGAAATGATCGCCGCGACCGGCAGCTGCGCCGGGATCGAGAATTACAGCCGGTTCCTGACCGGCCGTCTGCCGGGTGAGCCGCCGCCGACCCTGTTCGAATATCTGCCCGAAAACGCGCTGCTGTTCGTTGATGAAAGCCACCAGACCGTGCCGCAGATCGGCGCGATGTCCAAAGGCGATCACCGCCGCAAGATTACGCTGGCCGAATATGGCTTTCGCCTGCCCAGCTGCATCGATAACCGGCCGTTGAGATTTAACGAATGGGATGCGATGCGCCCGCAGACCGTGGCGGTTTCAGCCACGCCGGGCAGCTGGGAGATGGAGCAATCGGGCGGGGTGTTTGCCGAACAGGTGATCCGCCCCACTGGCCTAATCGACCCGCCGGTGGAGATCCGCCCGGTCGAGGATCAGGTTCAGGATTGCATCGAGCAATGCCGCCAAGTGGCGCAGGCGGGTTATCGCACGCTCGTCACCACGTTGACCAAGCGGATGGCCGAGGATCTGACCGAGTTCATGCACGAAGCGGGGCTGCGCGTCCGCTATATGCATTCGGACGTCGAGACGCTTGAGCGGATCGAACTGATCCGCGATCTGCGGCTCGGCGTCTATGATGTGCTGGTGGGGATCAACCTGCTGCGCGAGGGTCTGGATATCCCCGAATGCGGGCTGGTGTGCATTCTTGATGCCGACAAGGAGGGCTTCCTTCGCTCGGAAACATCGCTAATCCAGACGATTGGCCGGGCAGCGCGCAATGTCGATGGAAGGGTGATCCTCTATGCCGACCGGATGACCGGCAGCATGGAACGCGCGATCGCCGAAACTGATCGCCGCCGGGAAAAGCAGCACGCTTATAATCTCGAACACGGCATCACGCCGGAGAGTATCAAGCGGGATATTCACAACATCGTCGCCGATACCGCCAGCCGAGATAGCGTGCTGGTCGAGCTGGAAGACGACACCCGCAACAATTTGGTGGGCCACAATCTGCGCGGCTACATCGAAGATCTGGAGAAACGCATGCGCAACGCCGCCGCCGATCTGGAGTTCGAGGAAGCCGGACGCCTGCGCGACGAAATCCGCCGGCTGGAAGCAGACGAACTGGGCATCCCCGACGGCGAGAAACGCGCGCCGATTGTGGGGCGTAGCAACGAGGGCAAGCCGGGGACGCGGAAGACCCGCTACGGGAAATCGCAGAAGAAGTGGGGACGGTAGGTCCCCTCAAAGCTTCCCGAACTTGCCCTCAAACCCCGCCGTATCCCCGGCGGCGAGGAATTTGCATTGTTCCACCCAGCTATCGCGCTGGATACGGCCTGCAAACGTGCCGAGCTTCGCATCCACCTCGGCAATATCCGAATCGGTCCATGCCGCGATCTGGGCGAAATGGCGCACGCCCAGCGAGCCGAGCAACGCGACCAGCTTGGGGCCGACACCTTTGATCAGGGCGAGGTCATCAGATGAGGGGGCAGGAGCAGGAGCCGCCGCTGCCGCCTCTTCGACAACATCCTGCGCGCCCACCGCAACCAGTTCACCGATCCCGCCCATCGCGCCCGACATTGGCGCCGGAGTAATGATGGGGGGCGTGATGATCGCGGCCGCAGGAGCCGCATCGATCAGCGCCTGATTGCGCTGCGCAGGCGCGGCGCCTTCGTCCAGCACATCGGGCTTGTAATCGCGCCTGGGCGCGGTCGAGGCGCGGCCGAACAGCCACCAGGCGACCAGCAAGCCGACAATCAGCGCCAGCGCAAAGGCCAGCCAGTTCGCCTCAATCACATCGATCATAACTTGCGTCCTCCAGTATTGCGGCCCCAGACTGCCCAGCCGAGCGCCAGGCCGATCGCATAGGTCAGCAGCATCAGCCCCGTAAATTCAAGCCATAATGGCATAGTTCGTCTCTCCCCTATCCCGGACCCGGCGTATCGACCGGGGTCGGTTGCAGCGGAACCGACGTGATGACCGAGAATTCGATCCGGCGGTTGGCGGCGTCGGTCGGCTCAAGGCCTTCAACCGGACGGTCTGCGCCGAGCCCCTGCGCGCGCATCCCATCGGCCGGAATACCGCGCCCGACCAGCGCTGTGCGAACCGCTTCAGCGCGGGCGAGCGATAGCGCCAGATTACCGCGCGGATCGCCGCCTGCATCAGTGTGGCCGGTTACAGCGATGATGCTGCCGACGCACGGGCGCAGCGCGGCGGCCACCTCATCCAGCACTTCGCTGCTGGCCGGATCGAGCGACGCGCTCGCCTCGGCAAAGCGGATCGTGCGGGCTTTGAGGATGCCTTCGACATCTTGCTGGCAATGCAGCGAGGCCGGCACGCCTGCCTCAACCGCCAGTGCGGTCCGCGCACGGGTGACTTGCCAACGGACCCCGCCTACGCCGGGCAGCGCCGCCACCGCAGCTGCGGCGCGGGCGCGCGCAGTATCGGACAGCTCCGAGCCGCCGATCAGCGTGGGGTGACGGGTCAGCCAGCCATTGCGATCGCGGAAATCTGCGCGCACGCCGGTCGCGGCCAGCGCCGCCTCAGCGCCCTGCTCCATTCCGGCAATCAGCTGCGGCCCGCGCGCGACCGTGCTGGCCAGCGCGAGCACGGCGGCAATCAGCCCGCCGACGAGGACAAGGGTAATCGAATAGGGTCTCATCCGAACCCGATAGCCGGGCTTGGCGGCAGGCTCAACGCCGCAATGTCAGCTTGCCTCCAATGATCCGGCCACACCAACCAGCCGGATGAATTCCTGCCGCCAGAAATCGTTCTGCCGCCCGGCCAAAGTGATGATCTGGGTGTTGCTGAAGCCATTCAGCAGCGGATCGCCGCGCAGCTTCTGGCCAAAAGCGGCAACCGCCACCGCAAAACTGAAATCGGCGCTGGGCGCGCCGCGGCGAAGCATCAGGCTGGTCGGCACCGGCTGCGAGATCAGCTGCGAGGTGTTGCCGTTCGGCAGCTTGTAGCGCAATTTGACAAAGGCGATCTCGCCCGGATCACCGCGCTTCTGGAGCGAATCCGCCTCGTCATAACGTCGCGCATCGGACCAGCCCTTGGCGCCCGCCGGGACGATTTCATAGATCGCGGTCACCTGATGGCCCGCACCAATATCGCCGGCATCAACCTTGTCGTTGTTGAAGTCTTCCTCGCGCAAGGCGCGGTTTTCATAGCCTAGCAGCCGGTACTGGCTGACCTGCGCCGGGTTGAACTCCACCTGGATCTTCACATCCTTGGCGATGGTGAACAAGGTTGAGCTCATCTGCTCGCCCAGCACCTTCTTCGCCTCCAGCGCGCTGTCGATATAGGCGTAGTTGCCGTTGCCGTGATCGGCCACCTGCTCCATCATTGCCTCGTTATAATTGCCCTCGCCAAAGCCGAGCGTGGTGAGGGTGATGCCGCTGTCGCGCTCATGTTCGACCATCTGCAGCAGCGCCTTGGTATCGCTGACGCCAACGTTGAAATCGCCGTCGGTCGCAAGGAGTATCCGGTTGACCCCGCCCTGGATCATATTGTCGCGGGCGATCCGGTAAGCGAGTTGCAGCCCCGCCCCGCCCGCAGTCGAACCGCCGGCCGAAAGCTGATCGAGCGCGGCGCGGATCTTGCGCTCGTCATTGGTCGGCTCCAGCACCAATCCGGCAGCGCCAGCGTAAACCACGATCGAAACCTTGTCGCGCGCGCCCAGCTCACCGGCCAGCCCCGCCAGCGCGGTCTTGACCAGCGGCAGCTTGTCGGGCGATCCCATCGATCCCGAAACATCGACCAGGAACACCAGATTGGCGGGCGGGCGGGCGGCGCGCGGCAGGTCATAGCCCCTCAGGCCAATCCGCAGCAGCCTGGTGGCCGGGTTCCACGGGGTTGTCATGACATCGGTGGTGACTGTGAAAGGCGCTTCCTGACGCCCCGGGCGCTGGTAATCATAGCGGAAATAATTGATCAGCTCCTCGGTCCGCATCGCGTCCTTGGGGGGAAGCGACCCGGCGGAAACGAAGCGGCGCATGTTGGCATAGGCGCCCGTATCGACATCGACCGAGAAGGTCGAAACCGGTTCCTGCCGCACCTGATGAACCGGGCTGACATCCTTGCCGTCATAGCGTTCGCGTCCGGGATCGGTCGGGACCATGACCGGACGGATGTAGCCGACCGGGGGAGAGGCCATTCGCGCCGGGCTTGAATTGATCGATGGAGAGACGGGTGCGCCTTGCATCTGCACCTGCGCTGGCGGCGGAGGCGCAGGATAGGAGGGAACATTAGGCTGGCGCGAGGCGTCCTGCTCGTTGGCTTTCGATCCGGTTACGATCACTTCATCGGCGGCACTATCGGTGCCGGTCCGGCTGGTTGCGCATCCGGCAACAATGGCCATCAGGCACGTGGCAGTGATGGCGCGGAGGCGCATTGAACTGTGGCGCATGGCAGTCCCTTCCAGCTGTGGTTCCCGGTAGCCAAAAGGCTACCCTCCCACTGAACGGCGACTGAACGTTCTCTGCGTGCGGTAAAGCGCTACGCCCCGACGTTCTTTCGGAACAGCACCCGGTCTTCAGGGCCAAAGCCCTTGTGCCAGATCACCCAGCCATAGGTGAGCAGGATTGCTGGAATTCCCAGCGACAGCTCAGCCCATTCGGGCAGATAGCGGGTCGCCAACCAGCCGACGATGACGGCCGGGGCCGCTGCCCAGACCAGTGGCCAGCGCCAGTTGTTGATCGGCTCACCCAGAAAGCGCGACAGCATCCGCGCCTTGAGCAGCGAGGACAGGGCGAGCGACAGCATCAATGCGCCCGCCGCCACTGCAGCCCGATAAAGTTCGCCCATCCCCAACTCTTCCACCAGCAGGATTCCGCCCACGGTCAGCGCACCCTGAAATGCGATCGTGGCCAGTGAAACCCACAGATTTTGCAGACGTTTGACATAGATGAGCGCTGCCTCGCTCACCACTGCGGTGGCCGCAACCACTTCGGCGGCTAGCAGGAAAACCAGCGCGCCGGTGCCGCCGACGAATTCCTTGCCGACCAGCCCCATCACCCCTTCACCCGGAATCCCCAGCGCCAGTGCAATTCCGGCCTGCGCGGCGATGATCCAGAAACCGACCTGGCAGACCTGCTGGGCAATCACCGGATAATTGCGCTCTTTGAGGTTGCGGGTGATGACCGGGCCGAGGATCGGTTCGAAACTGGTTTTGAGTTTTTGCGGCAGTGAAGCCACTTGTTGGGCAACATAATAAACCCCGACCGCAGTGGGAGTTGCGAACAGTCCCAGAACCGCGATATCCAGCTTGCGCGTCCCCCATTCCACCGCATCTGCCGCCGCCAGCGGCAGGCTGGCCCAGGCCAGCCGTGCGAGGCGCAGCGGATTCGGATGCCAGTCCCGCGGCAAGCCATAGCTTCGATAAAGCGGCCACAGCGCCACAGCTCCGGCAGCAAACATCGAGATGATATAGGCCAGCGCCATGCCGCTTTCCGGCGCGATGAAATAGAATAGCCCAGCAAAGATCGATAGCGTCCACGGCTCAACCACAGCCCGCGAACGAACCGATGTCTTCACATCATAACGATAGGCCAGCGCCGCCAATGCGATGTCGGTCTGGGTTGCCGGGATCAGCAGGAACGGCAGCAACCGATCTATCTCGGTATATTTTCCGCTAGGAAACATCGGCGCAGGGAACAGATAGAGCGCGATCGAGGCCACCACCGCGATCCCCAGCGTCAGCAGCATCCCATCGGCCACCACCGAAGCGGGATGGCGCGGATCATCGGACAGTCGCTGGGCGAGCCCGCGCTTTTGCCCCAGCGTGCAAAGCTGCCCGGCCAGCTCGATAATCACCAGCGCATAGGCAAAGCGGCCGAGCGCGTCGGCGCCATAGAGCCGCCCGGCGATCAGCAGGAACGGCAATCGCGCGGCCAGCCGAAGCAGGAAGCCGATGAAGTTGGTCCGCCCGCCCTTGGCCAGCGCGGCAATATCCTGGTGCGCGGCTTCCTTCTTTTCAGGGCTCATCCGCTTGCCCCCTGCTCGGCCCTGAGTGGGCGCGACAGTAAATCGGCGACCACGGCATGAGCCGGAGCCTCGCCTGCCAGCAGACGGCAGACCCCTTCGACAATCGGCATGGCGATCCCGCCGGTCCGGGCCAGATCCGCCAGAATTGGCGCAGTTGCGGCGCCTTCGGCCACGCTGTTCTTGCCTGACAGCGCATCTTTCGCGCTTATCCCCTCGCCCAGCGCTTTGCCCAGCGAGAAGTTGCGGCTGGCGGTGGAAGAGCAGGTCAACACAAGATCGCCGAGCCCGCACAGGCCAGCAAGAGTCTCTGCCCGCGCGCCGCGCGCCAGTCCAAACCGCAGCATCTCGGCATAGCCGCGCGCGATCAGTGCGGCGCGGGCGTTCTGGCCCAGCTTCAAGCCATCGACCACGCCGCAGGCAATCGCGAGGACGTTCTTCACGGCGCCGCCGATTTCCGCCCCCGTCACATCGTCGGAATAATAGGGGCGCAACGTTGGCCGCGAAATCACCGGAGCGAGCCGCTGCCACTGCGCCTCCCCGCCCGCACAGGCCAGCGTCACCGCGGTGGGAAGACCGGCCGCGACTTCATGCGCGAAAGTCGGCCCGGACAGAACCGCGATCGTCGCCCCGGGAGCCGCTTCGCCCGCGACATCAGCCATCAGCCGCCCGGTACCCGCCTCGATTCCCTTGGAACAGAGGATCAGATCACGCGGGGCAGCAGCACTGGCAGCGGGCAGATCCGCCAGGACACTGGCCATGTGCTGCGCCGGAGTGACGACCAGCAGCGCCGGAAGTGCTTTCAGATCACCAATATGGCTCGTTGCTATAATATTATGGGCCAATTCGGCACTTGGTAGAAACAGGCTATTGCGATGATCGCGGTTGATTTCCGCCACCAGCTCGGCCTCGCGCGCCCACAGCAGCACATCCCGCCCGTCGCTCGCCAGCACCTGCGCCAAGGCCGTGCCCCAGGCGCCCGCACCAATTATGCCAATGGTAGCAGTCACGCCTTGACCCCCGCACCGCGAACCACTTCGGCCGCCGGATCGAGCGGCCAACGCGGACGCGGCGAAAAGTCGAGCGCGTCAGATTGACCAAGCCGCTCAATCCCGGCCCAGGCGATCATCGCGGCATTATCGGTACACAGCGCCAGCGGCGGGGCGACGAAGCCCAACCCGTGCTGCGCCGCCAGCCCCTCCAGCGCAGCGCGGATCGCGCGATTGGCGGCCACTCCGCCCGCCACCACCAACGCGGTGATCGGCCCTGTTTTCTCCAGTGCGCGGATCTTTGCCAGAGCAACGCGGGTCCGATCAAGAATGCAGTCAATCGCCGCCTGCTGGAACGCGGCGGCAATATCGGCGTTGGTGTATGCGGGCGTTAGCGCGCGTGGTTGGCCTCCGGCCGCCTGCGGCTCGACAAGCTCAGCATGAGCGGGCTTTTTTTGTTGGGCCATTCCCAACTCCGCTCGTCCTGAGCCTGTCGAAGGACACGCGCTGCCCTCACCCCCACTCTCGACCATCGCCTGCTTGGCCCGCATAACCGCGCTCTTGAGCCCGGCGAACGAGAAATGCGGTTCGGCACTGCCCAGCAGCGGCCGGGGCAGGGCTACAGCGCGGGCGTTGCCTGTCGCTGCCAGCGCCTCGACCGCCGGGCCGCCGGGATAGCCCAGCCCGAGGATCTTGGCAGTCTTGTCAAACGCCTCGCCCAGCGCATCGTCGATCGTGGTGGCGAGGCGGCGATAGGCTCCCACGCCCTCGACCAGCAGCAGCTGGCAGTGCCCGCCCGAAACCAGCAGCAGCAGATAAGGAAATGCAAGGGTGGGATCGGCCAGGCGCGGCGAGAGCGCGTGGCCTTCCAGATGATTGATCGCGATCAACGGTTTGTCCGCCGCCATCGCCAGCGCCTTGGCAGTAACGAGGCCCACCATCACGCCGCCGATCAGACCCGGCCCGGCGGTCGCGGCAATCGCATCGACATCGGCCAGGGTCATCCCGGCATCGGCCAGCACCGCCTCGATCAAGGGAGTCAGCCGCTCGACATGAGCGCGAGCGGCGATTTCAGGGACCACCCCGCCATAGGGGCGATGCGCATCATCTTGCGACGCGATCCGCTGCGCCAGAATCACGCGGCTATCCGTCACCAGAGCGGCGGCGGTTTCGTCACAAGACGATTCAATTCCGAGGACAATCCCCATCCCGACTTTCCCTTATCGAGATTGCGCACTAGCACAAGCTGCGATGCCCTTTGTTCTGCCCAAACCCATGCGCCTTGGCACCCGCCGCTCGCCCCTCGCCATGGCCCAGGCAGAAGAATGCCGCGCGCGCCTGATCGCAGCGCACGGCTGGAGCGAAGCCGATATCTTGCTGGTCCCGGTTACCGCCAGTGGCGACAAGATCCAGGATCGCCCGCTGGCTGAAATCGGCGGCAAGGCGCTGTGGACCAAGGAACTCGACGCCTGGCTGCTGGCCGGCGAGATCGACTTTGCGGTCCATTCAGCCAAGGACGTCGAAACGATTCGCCCGGCCGGGATCACCATCGCCGCGATCCCCCCGCGCGAGGACGTCCGCGATGTGCTGGTCGGCGCCGCCTCGATCATGGCGCTGCCCCAAGGCGCCCGGATCGGCACCAGCGCGCCGCGCCGCGCCGCACAATTGCTCCACGCGCGCCCAGACTGCACAGTGGTGTCATTCCGCGGCAATGTTGCGACCAGGCTGGCCAAGCTGGCGGCAGGAGAGGTCGACGCGACGCTGCTGGCCGCAGCTGGACTCAACCGGCTGGGCGAACATGGCACCGGCCATCCGCTCGCCGCCGATGAGTGGCTGCCGGCACCCGGCCAAGGTGCCATCGCAGTGGAGTGCCGGACCGATGATTTTGGCACCTGCGAATTCCTGGCCGCGATCGATCATGCCCCCAGCCGCACCGCCGTTATCGCCGAGCGCGCGCTGCTTGCTGCGCTGGGCGGAAGTTGTCACAGCCCAATTGCGGTGCTGACCCGTTGCAATGGCGATGCAATTGCGATGCAAGCGGCGTTGTTCAGCCCCGACGGCGCCGAGCGGGTGGACGGTGAAGCAAGCTTTGCTGCCGGCGATAAGGCAGGCCCGGCCCGTCTTGCAGCCCGGCTTCTCGCCCGTGCCGTTCCGGCCATAGCAGTGCATTTCTCCGGCCCGGCATGATGCAATTAGTCGTGATCCGACCCGAGCCGGGGTGCAGCGCGACCCTTGCTGCGGCGCGCGAAGTTGGGCTCGAGGCGCACGGTTTTCCGCTGTTTCGGATCATTTCCAGAAGCTGGGAAGCACCCCCCGCATCAGAGATTGACGCCTTGCTGCTAGGCAGCGCCAATGCCCTGCGCTGCGCCGGCGACGACCTTGCGCGCTATGCCGGAAGGCCGGTCTATGTCGTCGGTGAAGCGACCGCCAGCGCCGCCGAAGCTGCCGGTTTCACCATTGCAGCCAGCGGCAAGGGCGGTTTGCAGGACGTCGTCGGCGCAATCACCCATAAACGCCTGCTTCGGCTCACCGGCGAAGAATTCATGAGGCTTGAAATCCCGCCCGGGATCACGCTGACCGAGCGGATTGTCTATGCCAGCCATACACGGCCGGTGCCCGCCGAACTGGCGGAAATGCTGGCCTCTCCCGCCGTGGTGATGCTCCATTCGGCCGCAGCAGCGCGGCATTTCGATGTGGAATGTGAACGGCTTAACCTTGATCGCAGCCAACTCACACTGGCCGTGATCGGCCCGAGGGTCGCAGAGGCAGCAGGGCCGGGTTGGCGCATGATCGGGGCTGCGCCCGAACCCAGCGATCACGCCTTGCTGGCCATGGCTGAACGATTGTGCCAAACCGCCGCTTCCTGACGCTAAATCGGACGAAACCCGCGAATGCCCGACGAGTTGTTCAACCGCACCCGCCCCCAGCCCGCCGGCAGCGGCCGGGGCCGCGCGATTTTTTTCACAATCCTGCTGATGTTGGCACTCGCCGCCGGACTGGTCGGTTGGCTGGCCTATGAGGGGAAAGTCCAGTTCGGCGCTGACCGGTTGCGCGATCAGGCGGCTGCCACCGCACCAACGCTTGCCGCCCCGCTGCCCGGCACAGTTCCTAGCCAATCAGCCCTACCACCGGCGGTCGAAGCTGCCGCCAGTGGTTTTGACCAGCGGCTCGCAGCGCTTGAACAGCGGCTCACTCGGCTTGATCTGCAAGCCGAGGCCGCCTCAGGCAATGCAGCGCGGGCCGAGGGGCTGTTGATCGCTTTTGCGGCCCGCCGCGCGATCGAGCGCGGTGCGCCGCTCGGCTACCTCGAAGAGCAGCTGAAACTCCGCTTTGCCGAGGCCCAACCCAGCGCGGTCGAGTTGGTGATCGACGCAGCCAAGCGGCCGATAACGATTGAACAGCTATCCGCCGGGCTTGAGGCGATCGGTTCAAAACTGATCAATGCGCCGGCCGAGGAAAGCGGTTGGGGACGGCTCAAGCGCGAGGTTTCGGACCTGTTCGTGATCCGCCGCGACGGCGGAACAGCAGCCCTGCCGACCGAGCGGCTTGAACGAGCGGAATTGCTGCTTCGCAATGGTCAGGTCGAACAGGCCCTGGCGGAAGCGGAACGATTGCCCGGTGCTTCATCGGCGGCGGGCTGGATTGCCGACGCGCGCCGCTATGCCAGCGCTTCGCGCGCATTGGACCTTATTGAGACGACCGCGATCCTTGAACCCCGTAACCTCAAGGACGGCAGCGGGCAAAAAATCGAGCAGCCCAGCCCGCTCGCCGAACCGGCAGTGCGGGTACCGGTCGGGGCGGAGATTGATTTCTAGCTACTGATCCTAGCTTTTCAGCAAGGCGGGCAAGTTCCCGGAAACCCCGCGCGCTTCATCCATGAAGAACCGCTTGATTGTCGGCATACGCTGGACCGCGCCCATTCCGAGGCGGCGGATCGCGCTGGGAATCCGTCCCGGAATACCGAACAGCCGATTGATCCCATCTGTCATCGCCGCGACCGAGAAGATGTCCAGACTGCGCCAGCGCTCGTAGCGGGCGAGGATCTGGGCATCGCCCGGTTCCAGTCCCAGCCGCATTCCATCAGCGATCACCTCGACCAGCGCGCCGACATCGCGCAGCCCCAGATTGAGCCCCTGCCCCGCGATCGGATGAATCCCGTGCGCTGCATCGCCTACCAGCGCCAACCCGTCTTCAACAATCCGCCCGGCGTGATGAAACCCGAGCGGATAGGACAAACGCGGCGCGGCAATTTCAATTGCTCCGAATATGTCGCCCATCCGCTTGCGGACTTCGCCAACGAACGCCGTGTCGGACATGGCCATAACGCCCTTGCCGTCGCGCTCCGCCACGGTCCAGACCAACGCACTGCGGTGCTGTCCATCGGCGCTATCCAGCAGAGGCAGGAGTGCAAAGGGACCGGCCGCGTAGAAGATCTCCCAGGCAACATTGCCATGCGGCTTTTCATGGAAGAGCCCGGCGACAATCGCCCGGTGGTGATAATCCCAGCTGGCCACTGCCAAACCGGCTTGCTGCCTGGTGGGCGACTGGCGGCCCTCGGCCCCAACCAGCAGACTGCCTTCAAGCACTTCGCCGCTCGCCAGTCTGACCTTCACGCCGTGCGGGCCGCGTTCGCGCTCCACGACATCGGCGCGGCTGTGCCAAATGATCGCTGGCTCTGCTGCAGCGGCTTCAAACAAGGCGAGACGAATATCGCGGTTGGCGAACATCCGGCCGAGCGAGCCTTCATGCGCTTGCGGCTGGAAATCGATCCGGCCCGGCTTCATTCCGTCGGTAACTGCGATCGAAGCGATCGGGCAACCTAGCGGCTCAAGCCGCTCTGCCAGGCCGATATTGGTGAACAGGTTCCAGCTGGCCGTGGAAATCGCCGAAGCGCGGCCATCCACGCCTTCGGCAGTCAGCTCGGCCGGATCGGCCTTGTCGACCACATGGCAGGTGATGCCCTGTCTTGCCGCTGCCAGCGCCAGCGTCATGCCGACCAGACCGCCACCAAGGATAACAAGGTCTCGTTTATCGGTCATTTCAGTGTGTCGCAGCTGTTACCGGTGCTACCGTCGATATCGAGGCACCGGCCATCGAACGAACCGTCATCCACCCTGAGGCCAATGATCGCAGCCAGTGTCGGGGCGATATCGACCGTCTCGACCGGTGCGGGTTGTTCGAAGCCGGGAACGCCTCTGCGCCAGAACAGCATCGGCACCCGGCGATCATAGTCCCAGGCGCTTCCGTGGGTTGCGATGTACGCCCCGGGCATCGCGTCGGGGATCGGGGTGACTGCCCGGTCAAGCAACACCACCACATCGCCCGAACGCTGTGCATCAAACGAGGAACGGGCGCGCTCCTTTAGGGTCCAGTCCTGCGGCGAACCGGTTGGCAGTGGGGTTTTAGCCAGCTCGTCGGCAGTAAAGACGGCGGCGACCTGCGGATGGGCCTTGGTCAGCGCAACCAGCGCCGCGATCGCCTGCGCCTTTTGGGCAGAAGTTACCTTATGGCTCACATAGACATCGCCAAACGGACCGTCGCCATAAAGCAGCGGACCTTCGACGCTGATCCCGGTCCGGGCGGCGACTGCCTTGGCCAGCTCACCGGGCAAAAGCGATTTGTCGACCCGAACCGCGCGGGGCAGCGCCTGATCGTCCTGCCGCTCGGGTGTATCGAGCCCGCCATGATCGGCCGAAAGCACCACGGTGTAATCAATCCCGCGGGCATCAAGGTGGGCGAACAACCGGCCCAGCGACTTGTCCAGCTGGTCCATCTGGATACACATCTCCAGGCCCTCGGTGCCCAGCCCGTGTCCGATGTAATCGGTGGCAGAGAGGCTGACCGAAAGGACATCGATTGCCGCCCCCTTGCCAAGGTTGAGCTCATCGATCAGCCGATTGGCCAGATCAACTGTTGCGGCATCCATCCGCGGTGAAGTGCGAAAAGCATCTGGCTTCCCGGCTTCCAACGCGAAGCGGCCAGTTCCGACACTGGCCTTGCCGATCATGGTCGCCCGGTCACGCGCCCCGCACCAGATGGGCGAGGTCATCGCCGGGGCGCCGGACTTGAGCAAAGCTGCTGTAGCAGTGTTTTGGGCCGCGGCTGCTGGAGAGAGTTCGCGACCCTTGATCGTCACAAAGCCTGAACCCTTCCACCAATAGGCAGCATCGATATTGCGGCCACCCATCATCATAACTGCCCGGTCCTTGGCTGAAACGGCCACGTTCCGGCTGGCCGCGGTGGCTGCTTTCATCCGGTCTCCCAAAGTGGGCACCTTGAGGAAATTGGCACTGACGACCGGATCGCGCGACGTGCTGGCAGGATCGGTGATATCTTCCGAGCAATAGACCCGCTTGTCCGCCCGGGCGAGGCCGGGATCGAACCAGTTGTTGGCAATGATCCCATTGCGCGAGGGGTGCGTGCCGGTCAGCAGGGTGGCGTGGCCGGGGCACGTCTCCGTCGCTGCGTGGGATTGATAGCCCGAAGGGAACACCGCGCCGGTCAGCAGCCGGGCCAGGCCAGAGCTGTAATGCTGGCGATATTGCGCAAACAGATCGGCAGAAAGCTGATCGACCGAAACTGCTACCACCAGTTTAGGCGCCCCGGTCGGCGCCGGGCCGGACGCAGACGAAAGCGCCGGTTTGGCCGAACTGGCAGCACATCCGGCAAGCGCTATGGCAGCGAGGAAAACGAGGGGGGCGGCTAGACGGCGCATTCGGATTCCTTGAATTATATAAGCAACAACGGCACAGAGCAGATGGCGGGAGCACCAGCCAAGTGCAAGACCCGCACCGCGCGAATCAGGAGTAAAATCACGATGCAACGCTATAGCCGCCTTGTTGCGCTGGCGTTGCACTGGTTTGCGTTACTGATTGCCGCCCCGGTGCTGGCAGCGCCAAACCATATCGCCGCCGAAATGATCGCCGAATCGAGTGCAGCACCGGGCCAGACGGTGACGCTGGCGATCCGGATGCGCCCGGACAAGGGCTGGCATGGCTATTGGTCCAATCCGGGCGACGCGGGCCTGGGCATGACGCTCGGCTGGACGCTGCCGACAGGCGCAAAGGCAGGGGTTCCATCCTATCCAGTGCCCGAAACGCTCCTGATCGGCGGGCTCATGAACCACGTGTACGAGCACGAATATGCGGTGCTGGTGCCTCTGACGGTTCCCGCCGATGCCCGCCTCGGCAGCCTGTTGCCGGTGCGGATCAAGGCGCAATGGCTGGCTTGCACCGACAAGATCTGCGTCCCCGAGCAGGGAGAATTGTCCACCAATATCTCGATCGGGGCAGCATCCAAGCGCGACTCACGCTTCGACGGTTGGCGCGCAGCGCTTCCCGCTCCTCTGGGAAGTGCCGCGCAATACTCGATTGTGGGCAAGGCGTTCCGGATTGGCATTCCGCTTCCCGCCAGTGTCCAGCTGGATGCGCCGCATTTGTTTGCCGCCACTGACCGCGTGGTCGATTATGCAGCCGGGCAGCGGTTCAGCCGCAAGGGCGATCTGCTGATCGTCGAACTGCCGCGAGCGAAGTATGACCCGATTGATCCGGCCGAGTTCTCCGCAGTCTTGAGGCTTAACCGCGCGGGCGACGGACTAACCGTTTCGGCCACGCCCGGCACCGTGCCAAGTGGCGGCGAACCATTGGCGGCGGCGGAGGGTGCCCTGCCTTCCAGCCTCGCCGCACTGCTGCTGGCAGCACTGGCGGGCGGGCTGCTGCTTAATATCATGCCGTGTGTTTTTCCGATCCTCAGTCTCAAGGCATTGAGCCTAGCGCGCGCCGGGGAGAGCCAGGCCCACGCCCGCGCAGAGGGGCTCGCCTATACTGCAGGCGTCTTGCTCGCCTGTCTCGGATTGGGCGGGCTGCTGCTGGCACTTCGCGCGGCAGGACAGGAAGTGGGTTGGGCCTTCCAGTTGCAGGAACCGCTGGTGGTCGCTGCGCTGCTGCTTTTGTCAGTAGCGATCACCGCAAATCTGCTCGGACTGTTTGAATTCGCGGTGCCGGGTTTTGCGCAAACGGGCTCTCGCAAAAACGCCTTTGCCACGGGGTTGCTGGCCGCATTTGTTGCCACCCCCTGCACCGGACCGTTCATGGCCGCCGCAATGGGCGCGGCGCTGCTGCTGCCGGTAGTGCAGGCATTGGCGCTGTTCGCAGCGCTGGGGCTTGGTCTGGCGCTGCCGTTTCTCGCGCTGGCCTTTATTCCCGCACTGCGCCGGATGCTGCCAAAGCCTGGCCCATGGATGGGACGATTCCGCCAGGTCATGGCCGTGCCGATGGGGCTGACCGCGCTGGCGCTGCTGTGGCTGGCAAGCAGGCTGGGCGGGTGGAGTTTCGCGCTTGCTTGCGCCGGAATGGCGCTGTTCCTGCTTGTCTTGCTGAACCGCACCGGGCGCTGGCAACGACTGGGGCTAGCCACGACCACACTGGTTTTGGCAGGGTTGGGCGGGATTGTCCTGATTGGAGCCGTCGTCCTCCCCCAAACAGTCCGCGCGCCCTCGGCCGAAACGCAGGGTATCCTCCCTACCAAGCCATTCAGCGAAGCCGCGCTGGCGGCGGCACGTGCCTCGGGTAAACCGGTGTTCGTCTATTTCACCGCCGATTGGTGCCTGACCTGCAAGATCAACGAAGGCGTTGCAATCGAACGCGAGGCAACCCGCGCGGCTTTTGCCAAAGCTGAAGTTGCGGTTTTGAAGGGTGACTGGACCCGGCGTGATCCGGCGATAACCCGCTTTCTTACTGCCCAGGGAGCGGCCGGTGTGCCGCTATATATGTGGTATCCGGCAAGCAATGGCGCGCCGCAGCAATTGCCGCAGGTGCTTGGTCCTGAAACGTTGGCCGCGCTGGCCGCGAGCTAGAGCATGATGCGATAAATCTGAATCGCACCATGCTCTATAATTCTTTGTTGTCGCGTGATTTATTGCAAAAAAACGCCGGTTCCCACTTTTTCGCATCACGCTCTAAACCAGCCAGAATTGGTTCACGCCTTCACCGGCGTATTCGATCCGCACCTTCCTGCCCATTGCGCGCTCATTGCGCAGACTGGCCAGCGCGGCTGGATTGGTGCTGTTGGCACACATCCTGATGTGACCACTGCGAGCAACAATCGTGCCCGTCTCACCGCCCTTGCCGGGCTGTATCGTGAAGCTATCAATCAGCGCCTCACCCGTGAACTCATTGGTGTAGCCATACTGGGCAGGCAAGTTGCCAAGCTTGCGCGAGCGGCTCTCCGACCAGTCAGCCGGATCAGTCGAATAGACAGTGGCGGCATATTTGCTCATTATTCCGCCATTGGCGCCAACAAAGGCCCGCGATCCCGGCGCAGCGCGGCAGCGAGCAACCGCCTCGGCGATGGCGTGCGCGGCATAATTGTTCCCGGCGCCACCAAAGAACGGCAACCCGCCGGTCAACGTGAAGCCGCGTGGATCTGCTGGATCAAGTCCGAAAGCGTCTAGCACATTGAAAACCGGGATCGGGAAGCAGGAATAGAGATCGATGTGGGCGAGTTCAGCCCAATTGGTCCCCGCCAGATCGAGCGCAGCGGAGATGGCCGCAGTAGAGGCCGGGCTACGCTCAAGATTACTGCGCGTCAGCAGCGACGGCTCGGCACAATCAGCAACGGCGTGAATATACACCCAGCGATCCTCCGGCACCCCCAGTCGCCGCGCTTCACCAGCGCTGGCCATCACAATCGCCGCGCCCTGATTCACCTGATCGCGAGACACCACCAGCCGCCCATAGGGTTCGGCAACCAGCCGGTTGCGCTCAGTCAGCGTCGCCAATTCCTCAGGACTGCGCGCGGTCGCGGCGGCGGAATGTGGATTGGCAGCAGCAACCTGCGAGAAAGGCGCGAACAATCGCCCAATCTCCAGCCGATAGTCAGCCAGCGACATGCCCAGCCGCTCTCGCCTGGCATTTTCCGCGATTGCATAACCGGCAATCGGCGCGCCAACCCCATGGCGCAGTGCTGTGAGATCATAAAGGCCGTCGTGGCCGTAGCCACGGTCCTCGATTTCCCTTCCGACAGCTTCCGCCCAATCGCGCGATTCCCCGCGGCCAATTAGGTCACGCGTGGTCGAAATGGCCTCCGAGCCTACTATTGCGGCAAATTTCGATCGCCCCTCCGCGATTTCGCTGGCGAGTTCACCGACCAGCCTCACGGGTCCGTGACCGCCGAGGATTTCGAGAATCGCCCGAGCCGGATTGGCTCCAACGCGCCTTGCAATCGAGCGCGGCGGGTTGTCCGAATGACCGAACGGGGCGCCATAGCGGGTGCCCGAAATCTCGAACTGACGGATCGCGGCGATCGTATCGAGCGCGGGGGCCAGCGGCTCGTTCGCGTTGGCATTCACCAGCGCCTCCGCCAACGCTGCTCCGGCCAGATCCATCGGCGAGCGTTCCAGATAGGCCGCTTCGCCCACCCGCTCGGAGACTTGTCCCACCCCGATGATTACCGGCGTATTGTCTGGCACCTGGCTCACAGCACCCGTCCTGTCGATTGTTGCATCGGGCCCCTCCTGCGGATTGCGGCTGGCTTGCCCAAGCCGGAAACCTTGGCCCGGGTCAAGCGTTGTGGGGCTTGCCAGGGTTTACAGATCTGATCCGGTTCTTGCGGCAGTCGATCCGCGCGACTTGCGCGAACCGGCGGCATGGCAGCCCTTTACGCAGCAAGCAGAAGTATCCTTGCCGGGCAACGCCGGAGCGCTGACGGGTATCAACATCGTGGATACGGCCCCGTCCCCAGTGCAGATCGGCACTGCCCGCATGCTTGCCGCCGACGCCGAAACACCGCCAAGCGCGGCTGGCAACAGGGCGAGAATGCCCAGCATCGCCCGGACCCTCATTCCTCATCCTCCACGATCAGGATCCGCGCTGCAGCGCCGTCCATATCCTCGAACTGGCCGCGTTTCAGCGCCCAGAAAAACGCGACCAGGCCGATCCCGCCCATGATCAGCGCCAGCGGAATGAGGATCGCCAGGCCGTTCATTTCGCGGCCCTTACCAGCCGGAGCGAATTGGCAATCACGATCAGCGAGCTGGTCGACATCGCAGCGGCGGCAAGCAGCGGGGTAATCAGTCCTGCCATTGCCAGCGGTACGGCGAAAAGATTGTAACCGATCGCCAGCGCGAAATTCTGCCGCACCACACGCATCGTCGCCCGTGCGGCGCGGATCGCGCGGGGCATGGCAAGCAATGAATCGCCAAGGAACACGACATCGGCCGCCTGCCGTCCGACATCGCTGGCCGAACCCGGAGCGATCGAGGCATCGGCGGCAGCCAGCGCCGGGCCATCATTCAGCCCGTCTCCTGCCATCAAAACCTTGCGGCCACTCGCTTGCAGCCGGGTTATTGCCGCCTGCTTGTCGGCCGGGCTCGCCCCGCCCTGCGCAGTGAGGCCTGTTGCGCGGGCCACTTCGGCGACAGCCTGGCAATTGTCGCCCGACAGAACCGAGGCCTCGATGCCCAGCGCCTTGAGCCCATCCAGCGCCTCGGCGCAGTCCGGACGCAGCCGGTCGGCAAAGGGGATCAACCAGGCCGGGTTTCCGGCAATATCGAGCATGGTGGCCATCCCGCTCGCGCTGTCCGGGCGGCGCAACGAGACGGCCTGCCCGTGCCAGTTGGCGAGCACGCCTTGCCCCGGCACTTCGTGCACATCATCAATCTCTGCCGCCTTTATCCCGCGCGCGGTGAGTACTTCAACCAGTGCGCGGCTTAGCGGGTGACGGCTGTGTGAAGCAAGCCCCAGCGCCACTGACGCCGCATCACCGGGGATGCTGTTCAGCACATCCGGATCGGGCAACGGCCGACCCATCGTCAATGTCCCGGTCTTGTCGAGCAGGGCGCGATCCACGCCCGCCAACCGTTCAAGCGCGCTGCCATCCTTGACCATCACTCCAGCCCGCATCAACGCTCCGCAAGCAACCACCTGCGCGACCGGCACCGCAAGACCCAGTGCGCAGGGGCAGGTGATGATCAGCACCGCAATCGCCACCACCAATGATTGATGAACCCCGGCGCCAGCCAGCATCCATCCGGCAAAACTGAGCGCGGCGAGCGTGTGGACGGCTGGCGCATAAAGCCGCGAGGCGCGGTCTGCGATCCGGACATAGGCCGAACGGGCTTGCCCCGATGCTTCCATCAGCCGAGCGATCTCAGCGAGCGCCGTGCCCTGGCCAGCGGCTGTCACCCGGACATCAACGGGCGCGGAAAGGTTGAGCGTTCCGGCCAGCACCGCATCGTCCGGTGCCGCCAGCACCGGCGCACTTTCGCCGGTCAGCAGCGATTGATCGAAACGGGTGGAGCCCGCCACGATCTCGCCGTCCGCCGCCAGCCGCTCGCCTGCGGCAAGGCGCAGGATCATGCCGGGGACGAGTGCCTCTGCGGCAAGCCATTCAAGCCCGCCACCTGCCGTCACAACCATCGCGCCGGGAGACGCCTGACGGAGCAGAGCATCGACCCCGGCCCGCGCCCGATCACGCATGGCCGCATCAAGCGCCCGGCCCGCCAGCAGGAACAGCAGCAGCATCAACGTGCCATCGAACCAGGCGTCATGCCCGCCACTGGCGGTCTCATAAAGGCTGAGTCCGGTAGCCAGCGTCACCCCGATCGAGATCGGCACATCCATGTTGGTGGTGCGGCGTTTCAGCGCGCTCCAGGCCGATGCGAAGAACGGCCGGCCGGCAAAGGCGATTGCCGGCACCCCGATCAAAGCGGAAAGCCAGTGGAACATCTCGCGCGTTGCCCCGTCGGCGCCTGACCAGATGCCGACCGACAGCAGCATGACATTCATGCAGGCAAAGCCCGCCACTGCCAGCGGGGCGAGCAGCGGCTTTACCGCTGAGGGTGCCGGCATCTGCACTTCGGCGCGGGGCTGGCTGGGGAAACCGATGGCCGCCAGTGCCTCGACCAGATCGGGCATCGGCAGCGCCGGATCATGCTCGACCCGCACTGTCCGCGCCGACAAATTGACCCGCGCCGCAGCGACGCCAGTCAAAGCGCCCAGCCCGCGCTCAACCTTGCCCATGCAGCCAGCGCAGTGCATCCCCGGCACGATCAGGACTGTCGATGTAAGAGACGCCGGGCGCGGCTGGTAGGCGAGAGCGGTCACGAGATATCCTGCTCTTTGCGCCAGCGGCCGCTTGCGCTGTCAGCCTCCATCCGCAAGCGCCAGCGCCCCGCTGGAAGCGGCTGCTCCGAGACAAAGCGGCCTGCGCCGGCCGGCACGAAACGGAGCTTGCGGTCAGTCATACGGCCCAGCGGGTGACGGGCAACTGCGCCCAGCATGACACCGCTGGTGGGCGCGCCAATCAGCACGATGGCGATGCGGTTGTCGCCAAGGCGGGTGGCTTCAGCCTTCCAGCCAAGCGCCTTGTCTCGCTCGGCCTGATCCAGCCAGCGATTGAAGTGCTGGCCCGCGACATAGCTGTTTTCGACCACCACGCCGCCAAAGGTCGAGCTGGCCATATAGGCCATCAGGAAATTGACACCGACGACCACCCCGAAGAACGCCACGATGATTGCGGTGAAGTGTCGCCCGGTGAACGGTCCAGTGGTAAAGGCTTTCATTCGCCGTCCTCCTGATCACCGGGCG
>JANOFJ010000017.1:0-11573 GCA_031413595.1 Novosphingobium sp. | reverse complement strand
CCCCAAGAGCCGCGTAATCGACGTCCAGGAAGGCGATTTCGTCAAGAAGGGCGACAATCTGATCTCGGGCAGCCCCGATCCGCATGACATTCTTGAAGTCATGGGCGTCGAAGCTCTGGCCGAATATCTGGTCGCGGAAATCCAGGAAGTCTACCGTCTGCAGGGCGTGAAGATCAACGACAAGCACATCGAGGTGATCGTTCGCCAGATGCTGCAGAAGGTTGAGATCACCGATGGCGGCGACACGACCTTGTTGGCTGCCGAACAGGTCGATTTCGAGGAAATGAACGAGTACAACGCCAAGTTGCTGCCGGGTCAGAAGCCGGCAGTTGGCAAGCCGGTGTTGCTGGGAATTACCAAGGCTTCGTTGCAGACCCGCTCGTTCATCTCGGCCGCTTCGTTCCAGGAAACCACCCGTGTGCTCACGCAGGCGGCGGTCGAAGGGAAGACGGATTCGCTGATCGGTCTGAAGGAAAACGTGATCGTTGGCCGCCTGATCCCGGCTGGTACCGGCGCCGGCATGAACCGCCTGCGGGTAACCGCCACCAGCCGCGATGCCGCGCTCCGCGCGCAGTATCGCAAGCTGCAGGAAAGCCTGATCGCACCGGCGACCGCTGCTGAAGAGCACGCTGCCGAGCTCGCTCAGGGTCCGGAAGCGGCGATCGGTGACGATCCCCTGGCCGCGGTCGAAGGTGAAACCCACGGCCTCGACGCCGATGCCGGTGATTACCTGATCAAGGAAGACGGCGAGTAAGCCATCGGCCCAAGAACACAAAAAGGCCCCGTCGGAGCGATCCGGCGGGGCCTTTTTGTTGAGCGTTAGCGGTAGGCCATTCGCTCCAGCTCCGCAAAGGCAGTGAGCGCGGCGGGATCGGCAAACGGCGAAAGCTGGCTGATAAACACGCCTGCTATGCCGGCTGCCGGATCGATCCAGTAATAGCTGTTATAGATGCCTGCCCAGGCAAGGCTGCCGGGCGAGCGGCCTGCGGGGCCGGTCTCCGGATTGATCAGAAAGCCCAGGCCCCAGCCGGTATGCTGGCCAGGGATGTTGTCGAAGGGCAGGGCAAGATGGGGCATGGTGGTGCCCATATAGCCAGCCCTATGCCGGCCGATCTGGTTGCGGCCCATCTCGGCAATCGTCGCCTTCTCAAGGATCCGCGCGCCGTCCAGCTCTCCGCCGCGCAGGATCATCCGCATGAAACGGGCGTAATCGGGCGCGGTGGAGCTAAGGCCCGCCCCGCCCGATTGAAACTCGCCTCCGCCAAGATTGGCAGCGATCGCTTTCAGACTGCCGTCGGGATTGCGGACGTGAACCTTGGCGGCCCCTTCGGGCAGCACGGGGCGAAATGCGGTGGCGGTCATTCCCAGCGGGGTGAGGACATTCTCGGCCAGATAATCGCCCAGCCGCGCGCCGGTAGCCGCTTCGATTGCCAGACCGACCCAGTCGGTCGAGACGCCATAATCCCAGCCTTCGCCCGGATCGAACAGCAACGGCATCTGCAAGGCGCTTACCGTGCCGGCACTCGGCATGCCGACCGTCTGGAAATTGCGCAGCACTTCTGGCTGGACGAAAGCATAGCCGAAGCCTGCGGTATGGGTGAGCAAGTGGCGCAGCGTCAACGGGCGCAACGCCGCGCGGGTCTGCACCGCGCCGTCCTCTGAAAACCCCGTCATTACCTGCGGATTGGCAAGTTCGGGTACGACTTCACCGATCGGGCCATCGAGGGTGAGCCAGCCCTGCTCGACCAGCTGCATCGCCCCGACCGAGACAATCGCCTTGGTCATCGAGGCGATCTGGCAGATCGTATCCTCGCGCATCGGTGTCCCAGCCAGCGCGTCGGCATGGCCGAAGGCGCGGGAATAGCGCGTCCCTTCACGGTCGGTGATCTGGCACACGGCGCCGGGTAAATTGGCTGCGGCAAGGGCGGAAATGAGCTGGCTGTCGTCGATCATCGGTCTTGGCTAGCGCCTTGGTGCCGCGTAGGGAAGGCTCATGGCCGATACACTTACGATCACCCTCGCACAGATGAACCAATCGGTCGGAGATATCGCCGGCAATGCCGCAGCCATGCTGGCCGCGCGCGCGCGGGCCGAACTGGCACGCGCGGATCTGGTGGTTTTCCCCGAAATGCAGCTGATCGGCTATCCGGCAGAAGATCTGATCCTCAAGCCCGCGCTGATCCAGCGCGCCGCCGCACAGTTGGAAAAGATGGCGGCCGCAACGCTCGATGGCGGTCCGGCGATGCTGGTCGGCAGTGTCTTCGTTCAGGATGGTGCGCTTTATAACGGCGTTGCGCTGCTCGATGGCGGCAAGATCGCGCAGGTCCGTTTCAAGCATGAACTACCCAATTACGGCACTTTCGACGAGGTGCGGCTGTTCGAATCCGGGCCGCTGCCCGAACCGATCGTGTTCCGCGGCGTGATGATTGGAATCCCCATTTGCGAGGATATCTGGCACCGCGATGTCTGCCGGCATCTGGCGGATTTTGGCGCCGAGATTTTGCTGTCGCCCAATGCCAGCCCTTATGAGATCGATAAGGATACCCTGCGGATCGATGGCGTCGCCAAGCGCCGTGCGGTCGATACCGGGTTGCCGCTGGCCTATCTCAACCGGGTCGGCGGGCAGGACGAGCTGGTGTTCGACGGCGCCAGCTTTGTCATCAACGGCGATGGCACCCTCGCGGTGCAGATGGCGGATTGGACCGAGGCCGAGGTCACCACCCACTGGACCCGCACCGCCAAGGGCTGGCGCTGTGACAAGGGGGTGGTCGAGGCGCTGGCGGCGCATCCCGAGGATATCTACTGCGCGATGGTGCTGGCGCTGCGCGATTATGTTGACCGCAACCGCTTCCCCGGCGTGGTGCTGGGCCTGTCGGGCGGGATCGACAGCGCGATCTGCGCCGCGATCGCGGCCGATGCGCTGGGACCGGACCGGGTGTGGTGCGTGATGCTGCCCAGCCGTTTCACCAGCCAATCGAGCCTTGATGATGCGGCAGAATGCGCAAAGCTGATCGGTTGCCGCCATGAGATCATCCCGATCCAGCCTGCGGTTGCCGGGTTCGATGAGATGCTGAGCGGCAGCTTCGCCGATGTGCCCGTAGATATTACCGAGGAGAACCTCCAGTCGCGGATCCGCGGCGTGGTGCTGATGGCGCTCAGCAACAAATTCGGACCGATGCTGCTGACCACCGGCAACAAGAGCGAGATGAGCGTCGGATACGCCACGATCTATGGGGATATGGCGGGCGGATACAATCCGCTCAAGGACGCCTACAAGATGACCGTGTTCGCGATCTCGAAGTGGCGCAACAAGATCCGCCCCAAGATCGGGCTTGGCCGCGATGGCCCGGTGATCCCGGAAAACATCATCACCAAGCCGCCCAGCGCCGAGCTGCGCCCCGATCAGAAGGATTCGGATTCGCTCCCGCCCTATGAGGTGCTTGATCCGATCCTGCTCGGCTTGGTCGAACATGAGAAAAGCGTCGATCAGCTGGTTCACGAGGGGTTCGATCGCGAGGTGCTGGTGCGGATCGAACGGCTGCTGCATCTGGCTGAATACAAGCGCCGCCAGGCCCCGCCCGGGGTCAAGCTGGGATCGCGCAATTTCGGCCGCGACCGGCGCTATCCAATCACCCATGCGTTCCGGACGGCGTGACGCGACCGGTGAACATGCTGTTGGCCGCGCTGGCGCTTGCCGGTTGCGGTGAGCGGGCCAAGGCGCCTGTGGTCGCGGATTCACAAGCCTCAGACAGTTCCGACCCTCTCGCTCCGGCCGAAAGGCCTGAACCGCCACCGACCAATGCTCCAGCCTCACTGGTCGGCGAATGGCGCGTTGCGGGAATCAATGGTCAGCCGCTCGATGCGCTGATCGGCCTTACCGTATCGATCGATGACAAATCGATTTCTATCGAGCCGCCCTGCGCCGCGTTTGTCTGGAATTACCGCTATACCAAGGGATCGCTGGAGTTCCTGCCCAGGCCGGAGAAAAAGCCGCCGCCCGGCTGCACTGTCGCCCCCCAACATACAGCCTTGGATCGCGCGATCTCCGCTGCGACCCAGGTCGACCGCACCCCGGCCAATGGCGTCGAATTGTCAGGCGGCGGCCAGAGCGTGTTGCTGTTCTCGCAATGACAGCGCGCGACTGAGGCGCTAACGCCCCAAGTCATGACCGTCACAACTCGCTTCGCCCCCTCGCCCACCGGCACGCTCCATGTCGGCAATATCCGCGCCGCGCTGCATAACTGGCTGCTGGCCAAACAGGCCAGCGGACGGTTCCTGCTGCGGATCGACGACACCGATGCAGAGCGCAGCCGGGAGGAATATGTCACGGCGATCCGTGCGGATCTGGCCTGGCTGGGGCTCCATCCCGATGGCGAGGAGCGGCAGTCGGCGCGGTTTGATCTGTATGAGCAGGAATTCCAGAGGCTGGTTACAAGCGGACGCGTCTATCGCTGCTACGAGACTTCGCAGGAACTCGATCTCAAGCGCAAGGTGCTGCTTGGGCGCGGATTGCCGCCGATCTATGACCGCGCGGGGCTGGCGCTGAGCGAGGCCGATCACGCCGGGCGGGCAGCGGCCGGAGACAAGCCGCATTGGCGCTTCCTGCTCGATTCCGCGCAGCCGATCGAGTGGACCGACGGTATTCGCGGCCCCCAGCACTTTGACCCCAAACAGATGTCGGACCCGGTGATCCGGCGCGCCGATGGATCGTGGCTCTATATGCTGCCATCAGTGATCGACGATATCGCCATGGGCATCACCGATGTGCTGCGCGGCGAGGATCACGTCTCCAACACCGCCACGCAGGCGCAGATGTTCACGGCACTGGGCGCTACATGCCCGCGTTTTGCCCATGAAGCGCTGCTGACGGGCGCCGAGGGGAAGCTGTCCAAGCGGCTCGGCTCTCTGGGTATGGCGGAACTGCGCGAAGCCGGGATTGAGCCCGAGGCGCTGATCGCGCTGCTGGCCCGGCTTGGCACCTCCGATCCGGTCGATCCTTCGCTCAGTGTCGATGCGCTGGCGGCAAGTTTTACCCTTGCCCATTTCGGCCGTGCCCCGGCGCGGTTCGACGAGACCGAACTCCACCGTATCAACGCCGCCGTGGTCCACCACCTGCCGTTCCCCCGCGTGGCGCATCTGCTGCCCGCGGGGATGAGCGAAGCGGGATGGGAAGCGATCCGGCCCAATCTTGCGCATATCAGCGAGGCGGCGGAGTGGTGGCAGGTTGTCACCGGGCCGGTAACGCCGCCCGAGCTTTCCGATGAAGACCGCGACTTTCTGAAGACGGCAGCGGAAACCTTAGCGGGTCAGGAGTGGGGCGAAACCCCATGGGCGGCGCTGACAAACGCGCTCAAGGAAGCCACCGGCCGCAAGGGCAAGGCGCTGTTCCTGCCCTTGCGCCAAGCCCTCACCGGCCACGACCACGGCCCCGAAATGGCCGCGCTGCTGCCGCTGATCGGGCGGGATGCGGCGGTAGAGAGGTTGCAAAAATCGGCTTGCGCCCAACGTTGAAAACGGGTGAGTTCGGAATGCGTCACCAGGCGAATACGGGGGAATTCAAATGAGCAGTTTTGAAGGCAGAGTAATTCTGATCACTGGGGCTACCTCTGGACTTGGTGCGACGGCAGCGATCTCGCTCGCGTCGAAGGGTGCCAAGATAGCCATAACCGGGCGACGCGAAGAGCAGGGTCAGGCCGTTATCAAGCAGATCGAAGCGAATGGCGGCGAAGGCATTTACATCAAAACCGATGTGACACTTCGCGCTGATGTTGAAGCCATGGTCGCCAAGACGGTTGCACGATTTGGGCGGCTGGACGGTGCAGTCAACAATGCGGGAATAGCGGGAACGCCTTTCACGGACGCTGCGGACATCACGGATGAGGACTGGCACGCCACTATCAATACAAATTTGACCGGCGTTTTCATGGGCATGAAATCTCAGATCCCCGCGATGCTGGCAAGCGGCGGCGGCGCAATCGTCAACATCTCGTCGATGTATGGGCTGATTGGGGGCGATATCGGCAACGCTGCCTATTCAGCCAGCAAATTTGGCGTCATTGGCCTGACCAAATCCGCCGCGATTGATTATGGCGGCAAAGGCATCCGGGTGAACGCACTTTGCCCCGGATTCTGTCATTCGGAAATGGTCGATCCCTACGCCGAAGCCTTGCCTGAAACCTTTGAGAAGATCATCGGTCGACATTCCGCGATGAACCGGCTTGGGGAATCTCAGGAAGTGGCAGATGCAATCGAATGGCTGCTTTCAAGTAAATCCAGTTTTGTGAACGGTGCCGCGGTTCCGATCGAAGGCGGCGAAACGACCCGGATTAGCTAAGAACAACGCACTCAAGCCGCTACCTCCACCGCCTTCGACCGGCTCACCGCATCGACCTTTTCGCCCAGCGCATCGGCAATTGTAGCCCCAAAATGGCGGCGCTTTTGTCGCTGATCGGGCGCGATAAGGCAGTCCACCGACTAAGTGCGGCAGCCGGGCGCTTCTCGCGGATTTGAAAACCACAAGTTAACCCTCCCGCTCCAAGCCGGACTCCCGATCGGGAGATATGGCAATGGTTATCGCGGCACATTTTGAGGATGTGGCAAAGCCGGGCGGCGCGCAACGCGAACCGCGACGCAGGCTGTTCCTTGAGACTAAGGGTGCCCTGGCATCGGGCCACGCCACCGATGTGCTGGTGCACAATGTTTCCGCGACCGGATTGCTGCTGGAAAGCACGAAGGCACTGGCGCTGGACGAAGTGATCGAGATCGACTTGCCGCACGCCGGCTCCGCGCAGGCCCGGGTGGTATGGGCCAGCGGGAGTCTGTTCGGTTGCCAGTTCACGGCGCCGATTTCGCCCGCCGCGCTCAGCGCCGCGCTATTGCGCAGCATTGCCCCGCCGGAACTCCACTTTGCCGACGTTGGCGATAGTGGGCCGCGCGAATCCTTTGGCGCACGGCTTCAGCGCCTGCGCAAGCGCCGCGGGTTGAGCATGGACTGGGTGGCAACCCAGCTTGGCGTAAGCAAGCCGACGGTATGGGCGTGGGAGCAAGGCAAGGCGCATCCGGTAGAACGCCGGCTCGATGCGATCGCCGAGGTGCTTGGGGTCGATCGCGAGGAATTGATCCCCAGCGCGGTCAATCCTGCATTGGCCGAACTGATGGCGCGCAGCCGTGAACAGATCGCAACCGCGCTGGGCATAGCCCCCGACAAGATCAGGATCATGATTGAGCTGTAACCCTCAGCGCCGGGATGAGTGTCGGACCGGACCGCAGAGTAAGTGCAGTTGTGGTCTTGACCTCGAAATTTCTGAGTCCGCTTTGCAATCAACAAAATTGTGGTAAACGGAATTTCAAGTGATTCTCTTGAGTTAACTTTGTTATATAACAAGTCTAACACAAGATATTTTTGAAAATGTTACGTTGAATTTCCCAAAATAACTGGGGAATTAATTCGAGTATTTCCGCATGTTGTTTATTTTAGTTCGTCGGGCGCAAATATAGATCGACTAACGTAGGGGCCGGGGGGCAAGTCAGCGATGGGAGTATTGTTTACGCCGCAGGAGAGCGGCGTCTTGTGTCGTCTGCTTGTGGAAAGCGCGACGGACATGGTGCTGAAGACCGATCGCAAGGGATTCATCCTGCACGCCGCGCCGGCGATCGAGCATCTCGGCTTTCCTGCAGCGGGCGAATTGATCGGGCCGCATCTGCTCGATCTGATCCATCCATCTTGCGCAGACGCGATCAAGCAGCGCCACGATGCGGTGCTTGCGGGGCAGTCCATAGCTGGCTGGATCGAATTTCGTGCCCGCGGCACCGGGCGCCGTGAGCGCTGGTTCGAGATCCAGATGCGCGGCGTCGCGGATGGCCAGGGCAACGCTTCCTGCGCGATCAGCGTGGTGCGCAGCATCGACGAACGCCGCAGCTTGGAGCGCGAATTGTTCGTCGCCTCGGTAACCGATCCGTTAACCGGCCTGACTAACCGGCCGGCCTTCGTCCAGATGCTGCAATATGTGATCGACGAGCGGATCGATGGGTGTCTGGCGATGTTCGATATCGATCAATTCAAGGCGTTCAACCTGCGCCACGGGCAATCTATCGGCGACGAGGTGCTGGTGGTCTTTGCCGAACTGGTCCGCACCCTGATGCGATCCGAAGATATCATCTCGCGCATCGGCGGGGAAAGGCTGGGGGTGCTGCTGCCTGGCGCCTCTCCTGCCGAAGCCGAGGCGATTTGCCAGCGGATCGTCGGCACTTTGGCAGAGATCAGCGAATCGGTGGGCAGCCAGGGGATCCCGATCACCGCCTGTGCGGCGGTGGCGCGGATTGGGCACTCGCTCGATGATACGATCGGCCGGGCCGAACTGGCGCTGACCTTCGCCAAGGGCAGCGGCCGCAGCCGGCTCGCGGTGGACAATCGTTCAAACTGGCCATGGACCGACACACAGCGCAGGGCGCGGCTGGGGTAGTGCGTCATTGGCGCCGCACCAGTCCGAAAGACTCTATGCCACCGCCGCCTCCACCACTTCGTCCCCCGCCGCTTCCAGCAGCTTCTTCTCCACCGCCTTCAAGCGGCTCACTGCATCGACCTTTTCGCCCAGCACATCGGTGACATAGAAATTATCGACCGCGCGTTCGCCGTAGGTGGCGATGTGGGCGGAGTGGACGATCAGGCGGGCTTCGAACAGCGCGCGGGCGAGGCGATTGAGCAGCGCGGGCCGATCGCGGGCGTTGACTTCGATCACGGTGAAGCGGTTTGAAGCGGTATTGTCGAATTCGACCCGGGGCCGGACTTCGAAGGCATCGGCGCGCGGGCGGGCGAGCGGGCGGGCGTCGAGCCGGGGCACCAGCTTGACCCGATTGGCCAGCGCATCCGCGATCGCGGTCTTGATCCGGGCGAGCTGACCAGCTTCCATGAAGGGCCGCCCGAGCGGGTCCTGAACCAGGAAATTGTCGACCGCGACGCCATTGCGAGTGGTGTGGATCCGCGCGTCGATGATGTTGCCGCCAGCCAGATGGATGCCGCCGGCAATTCGGTAGAACAGCCCGGGGTGATCGGCCGCGATCACGGTGACCAGCGTGGCCCCGCGGGCGGCGTAATATTCGGTATGGACATCGAGCGCCGCGCCCCTGGCCCGGTCAAGCTGGGTCAGGTTCATGGCGATGATGTCATCGGGCTCGGCTATCCAGTAGGCATCGCCCAGTTGCTTGCCTACGCTCGCGACCAACTTGCCCTGCTTGCCCAGACGCTCGGCGACGACGGCCTTCTTGGCGGCGATCCGTTCGGTCCGGCCATGCTGCTTGTGGCCCAGCCGCAGCCGTTCTTCGGCGGCATCGTGGAGTTCCTGGAGCAGCTGGCGCTTCCACCCGTTCCACACGCCCGGACCCACTGCGCGGATATCGACAATGGTCAGCAGCGTCAGGGTCCGCAGCCGCTCGACCGACTGGACCACTGCGACGAAATCGGTGATCGTCTTCCAGTCGGCCAGATCGCGTTTGAAAGCGGTGGCGCTCATCAGCAGATGCGATGCCACCAGCCAACTGGTCAAAGCGGTTTCTTCCTCGCTCATGCCAAGCCGGGGGCACAGCTTCAAGGCCACTTCCGCGCCCAGCACCGAATGGTCGCCGCGCCGTCCCTTGGCGATGTCGTGGAGCAGCACCGAAACATACAGCGCACGGCGATGGGTAACTTTCTGGACCAGGGTGGTCGCCAGCGGATGGTCCACCTTCATCTCGCCCTTTTCGATCCGGGCGAGCAACCCGATCGCGCGGATGGTATGCTCATCGACCGTATAGTGGTGATACATATCGAACTGCATCTGCGCGTTGACCCGGCCGAAATCGGGAACGAACCGCCCGAATACCCCGGCCTCGTTCAGCCAGCGCAGCACGGTCTCGGGATCGTGGCGACTGGTCAAGAGATCGAGAAAAAGTGCATTGGCGCGCGGATCGTTTCGCAAGGCATCCACTGCCCGGGCATCGCGCGCGGCCAGCCGCATCGCCTCGGGATGGATCTCGAGCCCGTTGGCATCGGCCAGCACGAAGATTTCGAGCAGGCGAACCGGGTCTTGCGTAAACCAATCGTCCGCAGGGACGCCAATCTTGCCGCCGAACACCCGGTATCCTTTGAGATTGCGAGGCTTGGCGCGGAAACCGGCGAGCAATCCGCGCGGCTGTTTTTTGGCGAATTGCTCGTCCAGCTGGGCCAGAAACAATCCGGTCAGATGGCCGACGCTTTTCGCCTGGAGGAAGAAATACTGCATGAACCGCTCGACCGCGCTTTTGCCGGGGCGTTCTGAAAACTGCATCCGCGCCGCAATTTCGCGCTGGACGTCGAAGGTCAGCCGATCTTCGGCGCGGCCGGTGATGGTATGGAGGTGGCAGCGCACCGCCCAGAAGAAGTTCTCGGCGCGGCGGAACGAGCGATACTCGTTGGCACTGAGCAAGCCCACTGCAACCAGCTCGGAAGGATCGCGCACCTTGTGGATGTATTTGCCGATCCAGTAGAGCGTGTGGAGATCGCGCAGGCCCCCCTTGCCCTCCTTGACGTTGGGTTCCACCACATAGCGGCTGTCGCCCAGCCGCTTGTGGCGATCGTTACGCTCGGCGAGCTTTTCGGCTACGAATTGGCGTTCGGTCCCGGCGACTACCTCGGCGAAAAAGCGGACCTCCGCTTCATCGAACAGCGCTTGATCGCCCCAGACATAGCGGCCTTCCAGCAGCGCGGTGCGAATGGTCAGATCGCTCCTCGCCATCCGCACCATATCGCTCAGCGAGCGGCTCGACTGGCCGACCTTGAGGCCCAGATCCCACAGGAAATAAAGCATCGCCTCGATTACCTGTTCGCACCACGCGGTTTGCTTGTCGGGGGTCAGAAAGGCGATATCGACATCGGAATGCGGGGCCATTTCGCCTCGGCCGTAGCCGCCGACCGCCATGATCGCGATGCGCTCGCCGGTTGAGCGGTTGCCCGATGGGTAGATGTCGGTGGCGACATGATCGTGGATCACCCGGACCAACTGATCGACCAGAAAGGCCTGGGCCTCGGCGCATTCATAGCCGGCCGAGGGTTTGGCAGAGAGCCGGCGGGCGATCTCGCTGCGGCCATCCGCCAGCGCGGCGCGGAGCAGTTCGACCACGCGTGGCCGGGCTTTGGCCGCTCCGCTGGTCGCTGCAGCATCGGCGATGCTTCCGGCCAATGCACGCCGGTCAATGATCGCGCGCTGATCGGCAATGCGGGAGGGAAAGAAGGTTCGTCCCGCGCTCACGCCTAGGCCTTTTGCCTCCGTTCGGCTTCCCACAGCGGCAAATAGCGCCCGCGAAGAGCGCGCTTGTCGACTTTCTCAGTGCCAAGCCGCGGCAGGGTCTCCTGTTCCTGCCAATAGCGGGCCGGCACCTTGAAGGCGGCAATCCGCTCGGTCAGGAACTGGTGCAGTGCAGCCTCGGTCAAACCCCGGTCCGGCTTTGCCAGCCAGACTGCGCCGACCATTTCGCCGAGCCGCTCGTCAGGCAGCCCGAATACGCTGGCCTCGGCGATATCGGGATGGGCATAGATCGCCTGCTCAACCTCGATGCAGGAG
>JANOFJ010000016.1:0-5927 GCA_031413595.1 Novosphingobium sp. | reverse complement strand
ACCAGCCGGCGCTGAGGCCGGTAACCCCGCCGCCGACGATTACGACCTCCGCGCCGCTCATTCGTACATCCCCGTATAGAGCATCTCGCGGTGTTCATCCTCGTGGCGGGTGCCGAGATCCTGCACCGGAACCCACTGGGTCGGGATGCCAAACCAGACGTCCCAAGCCGCAGTCATCGCCTCGGTTTCGTGCCAGTCGGCCATGATCTTGAGCGGGATCGGGCGGACCGGCGCGCGGTGGGTGGCAAGCGGGATCGTGCCGAACGGCTGATCCGCCTCGATCGCCAACAGCATCGCCACCTGATCGCGGCAGCGGCGGCCCTGACACACCCCCATTCCGGCGCGGGTCAGCCGCTTGATCTGATCGGGATTGGCCGGGCCGTCTTCCAGCAGTGTCTCGAGCGAGCGGGCACACATCGGCGCGGGCCGCGCGAGATAATGGGGCGGCTGGACGCCCAGCAGGTCGGCGCGGGTGACTTCCTCGCACTGGCAGATGATCGTCTCCGGCGCACTGATGGCAGAGAGCGCGCGCATCCAGTCCATCCGGTAGTCGATATGGTCGAACCCGGTATCGGCAAGGCCTGCGCAGCTGCCGACCGCCGAGACGGTTTCCTCGCCCGCCGGGATATAGCCTCCGCGCATGGCGTTGAGCGAGCGGCTGCCGTGCATCGCATCGACCAGTTCGATCGACGGCACCAGCCCCACCGCAACACAGATCGTATCGCAGGCGATCACCTCGCCCGAGGTCAGCACCGCCGCCTCAACCCCTTCGATCCCGCCTTTGGCCGAAGCTATTGTCTGGCCGCAGCGGATCGTGATGCCTGCCGCTTCCAGCTTAGCGACCAGCTTGGCGGAGCCTTGCGGTGCATCGCGAACTTCGATCAGCTCGGCCACCTCCAGCCCGCGATCATGCGCCAGCAGCGCGGTCTCCAGCGCCAGATCATGCGATCCCAGTAGCAGTACGCGCCGTCCGGCGAAGGCGTCATAGCGGGTCAGCAGCATCCGCAGAGCGGCGGCGCCCATCACACCGGGCTGGTTCCAGCCGGGGAAGGCCAGCGCCAGATCGCGCGCGCCGGTGGCGAGCATGATCTTGTCGAATCCGACCAGCCATGACCGGGTGCTATCAGCGAGGCCGACCACCTGTTCGGGCAGGCTGTTGACGCCCGGACCATTGCGATAGACCCCCCATGCGCTGGTGCCGAGCAGCACTTCGACGCCCGCCTCCATCGCCTGTTCCAGCGCCGGAGCGCTCATGAAGATCGCCTCGAGCATCCGGTCGCTGTTCTGGGTGGCGGCGGTCATCCGCCCGCCAAAATACAGCGGCACATCATTGCCCATCAGCGCGCCTGAGACCGGGTTTTCATCGACCAGCAGCACCGAGGAGCCAGCCTTGGCAGCTGCGATGGCAGCCGCAGTTCCGCTTCGACCTGCGCCGATAACGACTACGCCGTAGTGAGCCTCGGCTGGGCTGCGGGTGCCATTGATCGCGCATAGATCGGTGCCGGTAAAATTGAGTTCCATCAAACAGCGTCCAATGCCTGGGCGAGATCTGCAATCAGATCATCGACATGTTCAAGTCCGACCGACAGCCGCATCGTCCCGTCGGTAATTCCGCCTGCCAGCCGCTGCTCGGGCGCGACGGCATAGTGCGTGGTGCTGGCCGAATGGCAGATCAGCGTCTCCGATCCGCCCAGGCTGACTGCCAGCTTCATCAGCTGCAGCCGGTCGAGCATCCGGAACGCCTCCTCTTCGCCGCCGTGGAGGTGGAACGAAAAGGTGGAGCCGGCCGCCTTGCATTGCCGGTCATAGACTTCGCGGGCACGGCTGCCTGCGGGCAGGAATCCGAGGTAGGTGACCCCCGCCACCTTGGGATGATCGCGCAGAAATTCGGCCACTGCCCGCGCATTTTCCATCGCCCGTTCGGTGCGTACGTGAACTGATTCGAGGCTGCGCGTCACCAGCCATGCGGTATAGGGATCCAGGTGATTGCCCCAGGTCGTCCGCATCATCCGCAGCTGATCGATCAGCTCGCGCCGCCCGGTGACGCCGCCCGCCAGCAGATCGCTGTGCCCGCCGCAATATTTGGTCAGCGAGGTCATGCACAGATCGGCGCCCAGCTCGATCGGGCGCTGCGCGAAGGGGCCGAGCAGCGTGTTGTCGACCACCACCAGCGGGCGATGGCCTTGCCGCGCGCCGATCTCGTTCGCCAGCCGCACCATCAACGCCAGATCGACGATGGCGGCAGTGGGGTTGGCCGGAGTTTCGGCGATAATCAGCTTGAGCGGACCTTTGGCGATCGCCGCCTCGGCCGCGCGCCGCACATCGGCCTCGTCGGTGCCGTCAAGATAGCCTTCCGCGAATGCGGCATATTGCGGCATGATGCTGTTATAGAGCATGTCCACCCCGCCATAGATCGGGCGGCCATGGATCACGCTGTCTCCGGGTCGGACATGGGCAAGCGCAATCGATGAATGCGCCGCCATGCCGCTGCAGAACGCTGCGCCAGCCTCGGCCCCGTCAATCGCCGCCAGCCGCGCCTCCAGAATATCGAGACCCGGATGGCCCAGCCGCGAATAGATGTGGTGCGCCTGTCCGACCAGCGGGCCAGTGCCGTCAAAATAGGCCTGATGCACATCCTTGGCATGCTGCGCCGAGGGATAGACGAAGGTCGAGGTCATATAGATCGGCGGCTTGACCGATCCCGACGCGCTGTGCGGGTCATAGCCATAGGATACAGCGAGTGTCTCCGGCCTGACGCCGGCAGGGGGCTTAATCGACATGGGCGGCAATGTATGCACCGGCCTTGTCGCAATACCAGTCGGTAAAACGTTGGGCGAGCATTTCGGCGTCCTGCGAATAAGGCCCCGGTGTATAACCCGGGCTGTTGACGCCCATATGGTTGTTTTCGGCCAGCCATTTGTCCTGATCATTGGTCCGGGTCCACAGATCGGTCAGCTGATCCAGGTGATAATCGACCCCTTCCACCGCGTCCTTGTGGACCAGCCATTTGCTGAACAGATGGGTTTCGGCCGGGCCGACTGGCATCGCGCTGAACATGAAGGTGTGATCGGCAGTGGCGTGGGCAAACAGATGCGGATCGATCGCCCAGCGCATCGAGCCCAGATCGCCGCCATCGACATCGCACATCAACTTTTTGGACAGATGCTGTCCATCGCCCGATATCGAGACGCAGCCCTCGTTCAGCGCAAACCGCGCGACCTGCCACCAATCGCCCTCGACCGCGGTCTGCGGCAGGCCGTGGCTGTCCATCCGCGCAGCAAAAGCGGCATTGCGCGCATCCTCGCCCGAATCGAAGTGCTTCGACATGCCGACCGGAAAGGTTTTCGACAGTTCAGGATGGCCGGTGGCGCAGTGATAGCACTCGCGGGCGTTCTCCATCACCAGCTTCCAGTTGGCATAGTCGACCAGCACCGCAGAGGCCGCCAGCTTGGCATCCTTGAAATTATGCGGAGCGGCGTAGGCGGCAAATTTTGCGCCGAAATCAGCGAACGGCGGCGGGGATTCGCCCAGACAGATGAATACACCGCCGGCGATGCATTCGATCGCCAGCGGTTTCAGCCCATGCTCACCCTTGTCAAACCCGGTCGGCATCCGGCCTGCCGCCAGCAGCGAGCCATCCAGATCATAGGTCCAGCGGTGATAGGGGCAGACCAGCCGCGCCGCTGCGCCGTGCCCCGGCTGGCACAGGATCGAGCCGCGGTGACGGCAGCTGTTGTGGAAGGCGCGGATCTCGCCGTGCCGGTCACGCGTGATCAGCACCGGCCATTTGCCGACCATCATCGAGATATAGCTGCCGGGCTTGGGCAGTTCGCATTCGAACCCGGCCATCAGCCAGCTTTGGCCATAAATCGCCGCCATATCGAAATCGAAGGCGCGCTGATCGGTGTAGAGCCCCTGCGGCAGCGTGTGGCCAGCGCGGCGGGAGGCAAACTGTCCTTCGATCCACGCCAAGTCTGACATCAGGCAACTCCCCATTCTTGTTGCGATCTCCAGTGGCCGAGTGCAATCGCAAGGCATAATTATCTTTTGGCATAGCCCTATCTCAAAAAGTCAGGCTATCAGCTGGGCTTGCTCCCAAGATGGCGGCGAGGCGCGAATTCAGGAAGGCAGGACCATCGCAAACAAAGGTGCCATGAACCGCCGCTGGCTGCCGCTTAACGCCTTGCGCGCATTCGAGGCGGTCGGCAGGCACCTCAGCTTCACCGGGGGTGCGGCGGCGTTATCGGTATCGCAAAGCGCGATGAGCCGCCATGTCAGCGCGCTCGAGGATCTGCTCGGCAAGCAGTTGTTTGAGCGGGATGCTGGGAAACTGGCGCTGACGACAGCCGGCGCAGAGCTGCTTGGCGTGGTTTCCAAGTCGCTCGACCGGATCGAGCAGACGATGAATGCGATCCGCGACGACAGCAGGCCGGGGCGGGCAATGCGGTTGCATGTGCCGCCGTCACTGCTCAACCAGCTGTTTATGCCGATGCTGGGAGAGTTTCACCGCGAATATCCCGAGATCCGGATTGACGTTTCCAGCGCCAATGTCACCGGCTTGCCCACCACCGATCTCGATATGGCAATCGTCTATGACCGGCCCAATGCCGATGATCGGATAACCGACCTGCTGTGGATGGTCCGGGTCGCCCCGCTTTGTTCGCCCGGTACTGCGGCCGGGGCAAAGGGCCAGACGATGACTGAGTTCCTTGCGGCGCAGGAACTGCTCCATCTGAAGCTCGATAACCAGCCGCGCGAGCATCTGTGGGCATCCTATCTGCGGCAATGCGGGATCAGCCTGCCGGTCGGCGCAGGCCTTGCCTTCGATACCGCGATCGCATCGGCCAAATACGCCATGACTTCGGGCGGCGTCATCCTGGGTGATGTCGATATATTTGCGGCCGAGATCGCGGCGGGCCAGTTGGCGATGCCCTATGATGCCATAATCCAGGATGGCTATGGTTATTACCTGAAACTTCATGCCGATGATCTGGCTGATCCAGCGATATCTGTGTTCCGCAGCTGGTTGATCGGCCGGTTCAGCGCGCTCAGAACGGCATCGCTATCGTGAGGGCAATTCGCGACCCTGATCGTCTGTTGGCCGATGGGCTGGCCGAAATTCGCGCCCAGTTCCGCATTCCCGCCAGCTTCCCGGCGCCAGTGCTGGCGGCGGCCGAAGCCGCAGCAAAGCGCTGGCCCAGCGAGCATGCAGACCGCACTGCGATGCCACTTGTGACGCTTGACCCGGCCAGTTCAACCGATCTTGACCAGGCCTTTGCAATCGAGGCGGCGGGATCTGACCTGCTGCTTCACTACGCGATCGCCGATGTCGCCTGGTTTGTGGACGACGGCGATTTGCTTGACCAAGAGGCGTGGCAGCGCGGCGAGACCACTTACCTGCCCGATGGCAAGGCCGGGCTCTATCCGCCGGTGCTGGCCGAGGGAGCCGCAAGCCTGCTGCCCGATGGACCGCGCGCCGCAGTGATTTTCACCACGCGGGTGGCCCCGGACGGTGCGGTGAAGCTGCAAGGGGTAGAGCGGGCGCTGATCCGCAGCCGCGCCAAGCTGGCGTATGAGAATGTCCGCGACGAGGACTTGCCGGCAGATTTCATCGAGCTCGCCCGGCGGATTACCGATGCCGAAGACCGGCGCGGCGCCGCCCGGGTCGATCCGCCCGAGCAGGAGGTAGAGCACAATGGTGACGGCAAGTTCACCCTGCGCTTCCGCCCACTGCTGCCATCCGAAACGCGCAACGCGGCGATGTCGCTGGCGAGCAATCTGGCGGTCGCCGACGCTCTGCAAGCCGCAGGAACCGGGTTATTCCGCATTATGTCGGAGCCGAGTGATTTTGCGGTCAAACGCTTGCGGCTGACCGCGCAGGCGTTTGGGCTGGATTGGGCTGATGCTACCCCGCTGGCCCAGTTCGA
>JANOFJ010000015.1:0-21937 GCA_031413595.1 Novosphingobium sp. | reverse complement strand
AAACAAAGCCTCTAACAAAGTTGGCGATATGCGCGTCAAGAGCGATGATCAGCTGACCGCCGATCTCGCCGAGCTGAAGCGTGAGGCTTTCAACCTCCGCTTCCAGGCCGCGACCAACCAGCTGGAACGTCCGGCGCGCATCAAGGAAGTGCGCCGCGACATCGCCCGGATCAAGACGCTGAAGACCGAGCGCGCCAGCGCTCCGGTCAAGGCGTAAGGAGAACACGATGCCCAAGCGTATTCTGGTCGGGACCGTGGTTTCCGACAAAGCCGACAAGACCGTGGTCGTGAAAGTCGAACGCAAGGTGAAGCACCCGCTCTACGGGAAGATCATCCGCCGTTCGAAGAAGTATCACGCCCACGACGAAGACAATGCTTTCAAGGCCGGTGAAACGGTGCGGATCGAAGAGACCCGCCCGATGTCGAAGCTGAAGACGTGGAAGGTTCTCGACCGCGTTCAGGCTGGCAAGGGTGTCGCCGTGGAAGCTGACGTTTAAGAGTTAGAATTCTTGGCCCCCTCCAGGGCCGGGAGATTTTTTGGAACTGCCGGACTGGTTTCGGCAAGCCAACTGAGAAGGAACCGGATCAATGATCCAGATGCAATCCAATCTCGACGTCGCGGATAACAGCGGCGCAAAGCGCGTCCAGTGCATCAAGGTGCTGGGCGGGTCTAAGCGTCGCACCGCAAGCGTTGGCGACATCATCGTGGTGTCGGTGAAAGAAGCGCAGCCGCGCACCAAGGTGAAGAAGGGTGACGTGCACCGTGCCGTCATCGTTCGCACCCGCAAGGACGTGCGCCGCGCTGATGGCAGCGTGATCCGCTTCGACAGCAATGCCGCTGTGCTGGTCAACAAGAACGAGGAGCCAATCGGCACCCGTATCTTTGGACCCGTGGTTCGCGAATTGCGCGCCCGCGGCTTCATGAAGATCATCAGCCTTGCGCCGGAGGTGCTGTAATGGCTGCTGCTAAGATCAAGAAGGGCGACAGCGTCGTCGTTCGTTCGGGCAAGGACAAGGGCCGGACCGGCACTGTCCTTGCAGTGATGCCGAAAGCTGAGAAGGTGCTCGTTTCGGGCGTCAATATCGCTGCGCGTCACCGCAAGCCGACCCAGGCGAACCCACAAGGCGGGATCGATCGCCGCGAGGCCCCGATGCATATTTCGAAGGTTAGCGTTGCTGATCCCAAGGATGGCAAGGCGACCCGCGTGCGGTTTGAAACCGTGGACGGCAAGAAAACGCGCGTTGCGGTCAAGTCCGGGGAGAAGATCGATGGGTGACAATTACATGCCCCGGATGAAGACGAAGTATGATGCGGAAATCGTCAAGGCGATGACCGAGCGCTTCGGCTACAAGAACCACATGGAAGTTCCGCGGATCGAGAAGATCACGCTGAACATGGGCGTTGGCGAGGCGAGCCAGGACAAGAAGAAGGTCCAGACTGCCGCAGCCGAGATGGCCCTGATTGCCGGCCAGAAGCCGGTGATCACCATCGCGAAGAAGTCGATCGCGCAGTTCAAGCTGCGTGAAGGCATGCCGATCGGTTGCAAGGTCACCTTGCGCCGTGAGCGCATGTACGAATTTCTCGATCGACTGATCACTGTCGCAATGCCGCGTATTCGCGACTTTCGTGGCCTCAACCCGAAGAGCTTCGACGGGCGTGGCAACTATGCGATGGGTCTGAAAGAGCAAATCATCTTTCCAGAGATCAGCTACGACCAGATCGAGAAGGTGCGGGGCATGGATGTTATCGTGACCACCACCGCCAAGACCGACGATGAAGCACGTGAATTGCTGCGTTTGTTCGGGTTCCCGTTCCCGCTGGAGGCTGCTGATGAGCAGCAGGCCGCGTGATCACAGGTTTGAAGAAGAGAGCTTAAGTCCATGGCGAAACTGAGTTCCGTTAACAAGAACGAGCGGCGTAAGAAGCTCGTGAAGCAGTATGCAGGTAAGTATGCTGCGTTGAAGGCTACGGCAGCCGACAAGTCGCTCGATGAAACCGAGCGCCTTATCGCCCGCCTGAAAATGGCTGAAATTCCGCGCAATGCGAACCCCACCCGGGTCCGCAACCGTTGTGCAACCACCGGCCGCCCGCGCGGCTACTATCGCAAGTTCGGCCTGTGCCGCATCGAACTGCGGGATAAGGCCAACAAGGGCCTGATCCCCGGTGTGACCAAGTCGAGCTGGTAAGGAATCTGCGATGGCAATGACCGATCCCCTGGGTGATATGCTCACCCGCATCCGTAACGGCCAGCGTGCGAAGAAGGATTCTGTCCTTTCTCCTGCGTCCACCCTGCGTGCCCGCGTTCTCGACGTGCTGCAGCGTGAAGGCTATATCCGTGGCTTCAGCCAGGACGCTTCAGGCGCCCACCCGCAGCTGCGGATCGAACTGAAGTATTTCGAGGGCGAACCTGCGATCAAGCATGTCGCTCGCGTCTCCAAGCCAGGTCGGCGGGTCTATTCGGGCAGCAAAGAGCTTCCGATAACCCGCAATGGCCTTGGCATTACCATCGTCTCGACGCCTCGGGGTGTGCTTTCGGATGCCGAAGCGCGCGCCCAGAACGTTGGCGGCGAAGTGCTTGCGGAGGTGTTCTGATGAGCCGCATTGGTAAGCGTCCGGTTGCTATCCCGAGCGGCGTAACTGCCGACATCGAAGGTAGCATCCTCACCGTGAAGGGTCCGAAGGGCACTCTCACGCTGACTATGCGCGATGAGATAAGCTATGTTGTCGGTGACGACAGCATTCTGGTGAAGCCGGCCAACGACAGCAAGCAGGCGCGGGCCTTTTGGGGCATGCAGCGTACGCTGGTGGAAAACCTCGTCACGGGTGTGACGCAGGGCTACACCAAGGTTCTGGAAATCACCGGCGTTGGCTATCGTGCCAATATCCAGGGCAAGAACCTGAAGCTCCAGCTTGGTTACAGCCATGATGTGGATTTCGCGGTGCCGGAAGGCATCGATGTCAAGACCCCGGATAACACCACGGTCGAGATCAGCGGAATCGACAAGCAGATGGTCGGCCAGGTTGCCGCCGAAATCCGCCGTTGGCGCAAGCCCGAACCCTACAAGGGCAAGGGCATCAAGTACCGCGGCGAGTACATCTTCCGCAAGGAAGGGAAGAAGAAGTAATGGCCAAGCTCTCGCTTTTTGCCCGCCGCCGTCGGCGGGTTCGCTCCACGCTCAAGGCGCGTGCCTTCGGTCGTCCGCGGCTTTCGGTGCATCGTTCGGGCCGGCATATCTATGCCCAGATCATCGACGATGCCGATGGCCGCACCCTGGCCGCCGCTTCGACGCTGACCAAGGGCAGCAAGGGCCCTGGCGCCACTGTCGAGGCTGCTGCCACGGTCGGCAAGCTGCTCGCCGATGCTGCCAAGAAGGCTGGCGTTACTGCCGTTGTGTTCGATCGCGGCGGTTTCCTGTTTCATGGCCGCGTCAAGGCGCTGGCCGACGCCGCGCGTGAAGGCGGGCTGGAGTTCTGATGATGGCTGATGAGACCAACACCGCGCCCGACGTCGTCGTAACCGACGCTCCTTCTTCTGGCCCGGCAGCTGATGCTCCTGTTGGCGATCAGCGCGAAGCTCGTGCGCCTCGCGGCCCCGGCCGCGGCCGTGGCGGCAATGACCGTGGCGGCGGCGATCGCGGAGGCCGTGGTGGCCGGCGCGACGATCGCGGGCGCGGCGGTAGCGACGATGGCGGCGAAGAACTGATTGAAAAGCTGGTTCACATCAATCGCGTCTCCAAGACCGTCAAGGGCGGCAAGCGCTTCGGGTTTGCGGCACTGGTCGTGGTTGGCGATGGCAAGGGCCGCGTCGGCTTTGGTCATGGCAAGGCGCGCGAAGTGCCCGAAGCGATCACCAAGGCAACCGCTTCCGCCAAGAAGAAAATGGTCCGGGTTCCGCTCAAGGAAGGCCGCACGCTTCACCATGACGGCAAGGGCCGGTTTGGCGCAGGCAAGGTTAACCTCCGTTCGGCGCCCGCAGGTACCGGCATCATCGCCGGCGGCCCGATGCGCGCCGTGTTCGAAAGCCTGGGCGTTGCCGATGTGGTGACCAAGTCGGTTGGCTCGTCCAACCCCTACAACATGATCCGCGCCACGTTCGATGCGCTGACTGACCAGACTTCGCCGAAGTCTGTAGCCCAGCGCCGCGGCAAGAAGGTCGCTGACCTGCTCGGCCGGGCCGGTGGAAATGTCGCGGAAGCCGAAGCTGCCGCCGACGCGATCACGGAGTAAGATAAATGGCACAGACTCCCAAAAAGACCATCAGGATCAAGCAGATCGGCTCGCCGATCCGCCGTCCTGAAAGCCAGAAGAAGATCCTGATCGGCCTTGGCCTTGGCAAGATGCATCGCATCGTCGAGCGTGAAGACTCCGCCGAAGTGCGCGGCGCGATTGCCAAGCTGCCGCATATGGTGGTTGTGGTCGATTAAATCATGCCATCGTCCCGGATTTGCTCCGGGAGGACGGACCCAAATAGCGCGACTTAAAGCGAAAGCGAGTGCAACGACATGAAACTTAATGATCTCCGTGACAACGCAGGTGCCCGCAAGGGCCGGATGCGGGTCGGCCGTGGTATCGGTTCGGGCAAGGGCAAGACCGCCGGGCGCGGCCAGAAGGGCGCCAAGGCGCGTTCGGGCGTTTCCGTCAACGGCTTCGAAGGCGGCCAGATGCCGCTTCACATGCGGATCCCGAAGCGCGGCTTCAACAACATTTTCGCCAAGGATTTCGCCGAGGTAAACCTGGGCATGATCCAGAAGGCGATCGACAACGGCAAGCTTGATGCCAAGGCCGTGATCGATCACGCGGCGCTCAAGGCCGCTGGCCTCGCGCGCGGCGGCAAGGACGGCGTTCGGCTGCTGGCCAAGGGCGAAATCACCGCCAAGCTGAAATTCGCGGTTGCCGGTGCCTCCAAGGGTGCGCTGGCGGCGGTCGAAAAGACCGGCGGTTCGGTCGAGCTTCCTGCGGCCCAGCCCAGCGAGCACGAAAAGAAGACTGCTCGCCGCGAAGTCAACAAAACCGCCAAGGCCGACAAGGTCGAAGCTGGCAAGGCTGACAAGGCCGGCAAGGCCAAGAAGTAAGACGATCCGGTCCCTGCAAGTCTCTTGCGGGGATCGATTGTTTGGGGGGTTCGACATCGCGCCATCGTCCCTATATGGGGCTGAAACGCGATCCACAGCGGATCCACAGCAAGGCAATTAGTCCCGATGGCATCACGCGCCGATAATATTGCGAGCAACCTCAGTCTCGCCAATTTCTCCAAGGCGACCGAGCTCAAGAACCGGATCTGGTTCACGATCGGTGCGCTGGTGATATTCCGCTTCCTCAGCTTCGTGCCGCTCCCGGGGGTCAATCCGTTGATCCTGGAAGAGCTCTACAAGCAGACGCAGGGCGGCATCCTCGACATTTTTAACACCTTCTCGGGCGGCAGCCTTGAGCGGATGAGCCTGATCGCGCTTGGCGTGATGCCCTATATCACCGCCTCGATCGTGGTGCAGTTGGCGGCCTCGCTCCATCCCTCGCTCGCCGCGCTGAAAAAAGAAGGCGAAACCGGGCGCAAGAAGCTCAATCAATACACCCGCTATGGCGCCGTGTTCCTGACCGCGATCCAGGGCTGGTTCATTGCCTCGGGCCTCGAAGCCTATGGCGCCTCGAGCGGCCTGCAAGCCGTGGTCAATCCGGGCATGATGTTCCGGGTTGGCGCAGTGATCAGTCTGATCGGCGGCACGATGTTCCTGCTGTGGCTGGGTGAACAGATCACCAGCCGCGGGATCGGCAACGGCACTTCGCTGATCATCATGGCCGGAATTGTCGCCCAGATGCCGGTGTTTATCGCCAATCTGTTCGAAGGCGGGCGGTCCGGCTCGATCAGCGCTTTCACCATTATCGGCCTCATGCTGCTGCTGGTGGTTCTGATCCTGGTGATCTGCTTCATGGAGCGGGCGACACGGCGGCTGCTGATCCAGTATCCCAAACGCGCCAGTCAGCACGGAATGATGCAGGCCGATCGCAGTCATCTACCGCTCAAGATCAACACGGCAGGTGTGATCCCGCCGATCTTTGCCAGCTCGTTGCTGCTGCTGCCGCTGACAATTACCCAGTTTGCCGGCAATTCGATTTCACCGGATACCGCGATGGGAAGCTTCATCGTCAGCCTCAATCAGTATCTGGCGCATGGCAAGCCGCTTTACATGCTGCTTTATGCCGCAGGGATCATCTTCTTCTGCTTCTTTTACACCGCGGTTGTGTTCAATCCGGAAGAGACTTCGGAGAACCTCAAGAAGAACGGCGGTTTCATTCCCGGGATCCGTCCTGGCAAGAGCACTGCTACCTATCTCGATTATGTGCTTACCCGGATTACCGTGATCGGCGCGATTTATATCACTATTGTTTGTGTGGTCCCGGAATATCTGCTCGCTCAGACCGGCATGAACATGATGTTCCTGGGCGGCACCTCGTTGCTGATCGTGGTCAATGTGACGGTCGATACCATCACCCAGATCCAGTCACACTTGCTGGCGCATCAGTATGGTGATCTGATCAAGAAAGCGAAACTGAAGGGGCGTCTGCGCTAAGCGGGCAGACCACGCAGCGGGATCCGGGGGAGCGCATCGTGAATATCATCCTGTTGGGACCGCCCGGCGCGGGCAAGGGCACGCAGGCCCAGCGACTGGTCGACAAGCACGGCATGCGCCAGCTTTCGACCGGCGACATGCTGCGCGCTGCAGTCAAGGCAGGCACGCCGGTTGGCCTTCAGGCAAAGGCCGTGATGGAAGCAGGCGAACTGGTTTCGGACGAGATCGTCTCGGCACTGATCGGCGACGAACTTGATGCGATGGGGCCAGACGTTGGCGCGATCTTCGATGGTTACCCCCGAACAGCCGCGCAGGTCGCCTCGCTCGATGCAATTCTGGATTCGCGCGGCCGCACGCTTGATCATGTGATCGAGCTGGATGTCGACGAAGACGCCTTGGTCGAACGGATTACCGGCCGCTACACCTGCGCCAATTGCGGCCAGGGCTATCACGACAAGTTCGCACAGCCCCGCCAGCCCGGCGTGTGCGACAAATGCGGCACCACCGAGTTCAAGCGCCGGCCCGATGACAATGAAGTCGCGGTGCGGACCCGGATGACCGAATATCGGGGCAAGACTGCTCCGATCCTGCCAATCTATGACGCACGCGGGATTGTAACGCGGGTCAACGGCATGGCCGAAATGGACGGCGTCAGCGCGGCGATCGAAAAGATCATCGCTGGCAATCGCTGAGCGGATCGACTAGAATGCGCCATCGCAATCAACCCGCCGATGTGCTTTTGGCGGGGTTTGGCGCGTAGCACCATCAGGCGTTGACAGAAAAAGCGAATCGCCCTAAGCGCGCGCTTCACGCGACAAATGCGGGTAAGTCCGGCAGGTGGCAGCATCCAGCGCGCCAACCGGGCTTTTTGCCGTTTCGGGCCCTGTGTTGGTCGTATTGACAGCGTTGAGATGGAAGCCGGTCCTCGTCGGGATATCAGGTCTTCTGTGGAGCATGGAGAATTAAGTGGCTCGTATTGCCGGGGTAAACCTCCCCACCAACAAGCGCGTGATTATCGCCTTGACCTACATCCACGGAATCGGCCGGACCAAGGCCGTGGAAATCGCCGATAAGCTGAGCATTGATCACAGCCGCCGGGTTCAGGACCTGTCCGATCAGGAAGTCCTGCACATCCGTGAAACGATCGATGCCGATCACACCGTCGAAGGCGATCTTCGTCGCAACACTGCGATGAACATCAAGCGCCTGATGGATCTGGCCTGCTATCGCGGCCTGCGCCATCGCAAGGGCCTGCCGGTTCGTGGTCAGCGGACTCACACCAACGCCCGTACCCGCAAGGGTAAGTCGAAGGCGATCGCCGGCAAGAAGAAGTAAGCGTCTGCCCCAAGGCCGTTAAACGCCGGCAGACTGCTTTCCCTTCCCGATATACGACAGGATTTATACAATGGCACGCGAACCCCAACGCATTAAAAAGCGGGAGCGCAAAAATATCTCGAGCGGCGTCGCGCATGTGAACGCCAGCTTCAACAACACGATGATCACCATCACCGACGCCCAGGGCAATGCCATCAGCTGGTCCTCGGCCGGCACGATGGGCTTCAAGGGCAGCCGCAAGTCAACGCCCTATGCCGCCCAGGTTGCTGCCGATGACGCCGGCAAGAAGGCTGCCGAGCACGGCGTCCGTACGCTTGAGGTTGAGGTCAAGGGCCCCGGCTCTGGCCGTGAGAGCGCCCTGCGCGCGCTTCAGGCGGTTGGTTTTACCATCACTTCGATTCGTGATGTGACGCCGATCCCGCACAACGGTGTGCGGCCTTCAAAGCGCCGCCGCGTCTGATCAAGTCCTCGCGGTGGGGCAGGTGCCTCGCCGCAGTTTCAGATCGGTCGCAGCTCCACTTGGAGAAGTAGATCGGTCTTGCCAGATTTAACCTTAGGGGAAGTCCATGTCCGTCAACATCAAGAACTGGCAGGAACTCAAGAAGCCCAACACCCTCGAGATCCGGGCCGGAAACGACCCGAAGCGCCGCGCGACCTTCGTCGCTGAGCCGCTCGAACGTGGCTTCGGCCTGACATTGGGCAATGCGCTGCGCCGCGTGCTGCTCTCGTCGCTGCAAGGCGCCGCCATCACCTCGATCAAGATCGAGAACGTGCTGCACGAATTCTCCTCGCTCGCCGGGGTGCGTGAAGACGTGACCGATATCGTCCTCAACGTGAAGCAGATCGCGCTGCGCATGCAGGGCGAAGGCCCCAAGCGGCTGCAGCTCTCGGCGACTGGCCCGGGTGAGGTCAAGGCCGGTGACATCGTCGTTTCGGGCGACATCGAGGTGCTGAACAAGGACCTCGTGATCTGCCACCTCGATGAGGGCGCGACGCTGAACATGGAACTGACCGCCGATAGCGGCAAGGGCTATGTCCCGGCCGTAGCGAACCGTCCGATTGATGCGCCGATCGGCCTGATCCCGATCGATTCGCTCTACTCGCCGGTCCGCCAGGTCAGCTACAAGATCGACAATGCCCGGATCGGGCAGGAGCTGGACTTCGACAAGCTGAACCTGACCATCGAAACCGATGGTACGGTGACCCCCGAAGACGCCGTGGCCTACGCCGCGCGCATCCTTCAGGACCAGCTCTCGCTGTTCGTTCACTTTGAAGATGCAATGCCGGTTGGCGCTTCGCCGATGATCGGCATGGCCGCTTCGGTCCAGAGTGACGACAGCGACACCAACCAGCTCAATCGTTACCTGCTCAAGAAGGTCGACGAGTTGGAACTGTCGGTTCGTTCGGCCAACTGCCTCAAGAACGACAACATCATCTACATCGGCGACCAGGTTCAGAAGACCGAGGCCGAGATGCTCCGCACGCCGAATTTCGGCCGCAAGTCGCTCAACGAGATCAAGGAAGTGCTCTCGTCGATGGGTCTGCGCCTTGGTATGGACATCCCTGGCTGGCCGCCGGAAAACATCGAGGACATGGCCAAGAAGCTTGAGCAGGAACTGCTGGGCTGAGTTGACACGTCGTCCCGGGCTTGACCCGGGACCGCTGTCGGCTGGGTCAGACTTCAAGGCCAGCGATCCCGGATCAAGTCCGGGATGACGGAAATTCGGCGAGCAACCGTCCTCGCCAGGACCGGGGTACCTGATACGGCCCCCTTACGAACGGAGCATAAAAAATGCGTCATAAACATGGCGGCCGCAAGCTGCAGCGCACCTCGGCCCACCGCATTGCGCTGCTGCGCAATATGTCGGCGGCACTGATTAAGCACGAGCAGATCACCACCACCACCCCCAAGGCGCGCGAACTGCGCCCCTACCTCGAAAAGCTGATCACGCTGGCCAAGAAGGGCGGTCTTTCGAACCGCCGCCTGGCCCACGCGCGCCTGCTCGACGAGACGCAGGAAAAGAAGCTGTTTGAGGTTTTGGCGGCGCGCTATGCGGACCGCGAAGGCGGCTATACCCGGATAATCAAGGCCGGGATCCGGGGTTCCGATGCTGCGCCAATGGCAGTGATCGAGCTGGTTGATCGCGATACATCGGCCAAGGGCCAGGATTCGGGTCCGGTGATGAGCGACGAGGACTTCGCGGAAGATTGATCGTCCGCAGATTTCCTGAACAAATTGCAAAGGCGGCTGCGACTGGTAAAGTTGCAGCCGTCTTTTCGTTTTCTTGGAACTTTGGAATGCGGGTTTTCGCGCATGTGATGCTGGCAGCAGGCTTTATGCTTGCTGCGCTTCCTGCCATGGCCGAGCCGATGACAAAGCTGACCTATCCCGAATCCCGCAAAGGCACAGTGGTCGAAACCCGCTTCGGCGAGGCGATTGCCGATCCCTATCGCTGGCTTGAAAATGACGTTCGCGGTGACGCGGAAGTCGCAGATTGGGTTAAGCGGCAGAATGCCGCGACCGACGCGTTTCTTGCAGGTTTGCCGCAGCGCAGCTGGTTTGCCGCGCGGATCAAGGCCCTGATCGATTACGAACGTTTCGGCCTGCCCCACAAGGCCGGATCGCGCTATTTCTATACCCGCAATTCGGGGCTGCAGAACCAGTCACAGCTAATGGTGCGCACCGGCCTTAACGGCAAGCCGCGCCTGCTGCTCGATCCCAATAGCTGGGCGAAGGACGGCGCTACGGCGCTTGCGGAGTGGGTCCCTTCACACAATGGCAAGCTCTTGGCCTACGCGGTCCAGGATGGCGGTTCGGACTGGCGGACAATCCGGGTGCTCGATGCGAGCAATGGCAAGGCGCTGCCGGACGAGATCAAATGGGTCAAATTTTCCCGGATCGCCTGGACAGGCAATGACGGCTTCCTTTATTCGCGGTTTCCTGAGCCAGCCCAAGGCGCGGCCTTCCAGTCGCTCAACCTCAATCAGGCAGTCTATCATCACCGCATCGGCACGCCGCAATCGGCGGATGAACTGGTTTATGCCACCCCCGGCGAGCCGCAGCTGAGCCACTCTGCCGAAGTCACCCATGACAACCGCTGGGTGGTGATCACCACGGCCAAGGGGACCGATGCGAAATATGCGCTCCACCTGATCAAGCTCAAGGGTGACCAGCGGTCAGCGGTCTTGCCCTTGGTAAACGGCCTTGAGCATGATTGGCGCCTGATCGACGGGATCGGCGACACGCTCTATTTCATCACCAACAAGGACGCACCGAAGCTCAAGGTCGTAAAGATCGACCTTGCTGCATCGCAAAGCCTGAGCAAACGCGTTGCAAGCCCGTTGCAAATGTTTCGCGATGTCGTGGCGGAGCGGGCCGAAACCCTGGAGCGCGCCCAGATCGTCGGCAAACGGCTGATCCTGTCCTATCTGAAAGATGCCGCATCGACCGCGGAGATCGTTTCGCTCGACGGCCAGCGGCTGCAGAATCTTGCGCTCAACGCGATTGGAACGGCAACCGGATTCTCAGGGCAGCCGGGTGATCCCGAAACCTTTTTTAGCTTTTCCAGCTTCAATCAACCCAGTGCAATCTATCATCTGAACAGCGATACCGGCGGGACCAAGCCTTTTGCGCAGCCGGTGCTAACGTTCGTTCCGGGCGATTATGCCCTGGAACAGCGCTTCTACGCGTCGAAAGACGGCACGCAGGTGCCGATGTTTGTGGTCCGCAAAAAGAGCATTGCGGTGGCGGGCCGTGCCGTGCCGACCCTGCTCTATGGCTATGGCGGCTTTGATGTGTCGCTGACTCCCGGCTTTTCGGCGACGCGGATGGCATGGCTGGAAGCGGGCGGGGCGTTTGCGATGGCCAATCTGCGCGGCGGCGGAGAGTATGGCAAAGCCTGGCACGATGCCGGCCGGCTCGCCAACAAACAGAACACTTTCGATGATTTCATCGCTGCTGGCGAATATCTGATTGCCCAGGGGATCACGCCCAAGGGAGGCCTTGCGATCCAGGGCGGCTCAAACGGCGGGTTGCTGGTGGGTGCGGTGGTCAACCAGCGGCCAGACCTGTTCGCGGCGGCCAATGCAGCGGTTGGCGTGATGGACATGCTGCGGTTCGATCGGTTCACGGCCGGGCGCTATTGGGTTGATGACTATGGCTATCCGGACAAGGAAGCTGATTTCCGGGTGCTCAGGGCCTATTCGCCTTACCACAACATCACCGCCGGCAGGGACTATCCGGCGATGCTGGTGACGACCGCCGATACCGATGACCGGGTGGTCCCGGGGCACAGCTTCAAATATGCCGCTGCACTGCAAGCCGCCCGGGCCGGTTCCAAGCCGCATTTGATCCGGATTGAAACCCGCGCCGGGCATGGTTCGGGCAAGCCCACCGACAAGCTGATCGAGGAGGGTGCGGATGTGCTTGCTTTTCTAGCGCAGGCGACGGGACTGGAAATCGAACCGCGCTGATTGGTGCCGGCTAAAAGCGTTGGCGGATACGTTCATAAAATGTCTTCGCAACATGAACAGTTTCTGACATCTCAATTCAGGATCGCGCCACGCTCGATTCGGTATTTCATCCTTAACGCCGGGCTATTCCGCCGGGCCGACTCGAAGGATGTATGCCATGAAGACCATTTCCAAAGCTCTGGCCAAGGGCGCAATCGCTACCGTCGCGGCTGGCGCGATGGCGGTTTCTTCGGCAAGCCCTGCGTTTGCTGATGATCGTGATCGCGGGGGAATCAGTGCGGGCGATGTAATCGCCGGCGCACTGGTGATCGGCGGGATCGCTGCAATCGCCTCGGCTGCTGGCAAGAACAACCGCGATTACGATTATCGCTATGACCGCGCCGGATACGGCGATTATGAAAACAACGGTGGTTATGGCCGTTATGACCGCGACGATTATCGCCGCGGCAACGCCCGCCGGGCAATCGAACAGTGCGTCCGCACCGCCGAGCGCCAGGCCAGTCGTTACAGCTATGGCCGCGCAGATGTAACCGATGTCCGGAACATCCGCGAAACCCGCTGGGGCTACGAAGTGCGCGGCCGGATCGCGGTTAACGGTTCGGGTCGCGATTGGCGCCATGGCGATGACGACTATGGCCGCGGTTGGGGCGGCGATTATCGCGGCTGGAACAGCTCGATGCGCGGCTATGACAGCGGTTCGTTCAAGTGCAAGTTTGAGCGCGGCCGGGTGGTCGACCTCGACTTCAACGGCATCCGCGGCCTGTAAGATGGCGCGTGCCTAAATGACGACAGGCGGTTCAGGCGTTAGAAAGCCTGGACCGCCTAGTTGTTTCATATTGTGGGGTGCCGGGCCTGTGCTGGCGGTGCCTTCGGACGGGGATCAAGCCAATGAACGCCAAGTATTCGCGCACCGCGGCGGCACTTTCGCTCGCAGCTGCTCTGTCGATGGCCGCAACGCCTGCTCTGGCGCGAGATCGCAATTGGGGCGGGCATGGCGGCGGACATTGGGGCCGTCACCATGACCGGGTCGATGCGGGCGATATTTTCGCCGGCGTGCTGATCCTTGGCGGGATCGCAGCAATCGCCAGCGCGGCCAGCAACAGTAACAAGGCCAAGCGCGAGCGTTCGCGCGATTATCAGTATCCCGACCAACCCTATCCCCGCCAACCCTATCCGCAGCGCGACAGTTCTGCCGATTATGGCAACGATAGCCGCCCCGATTACGACGACTCGCGCGGTGAATCGCGCTGGGACCCGAATGGCGAAGTCAGCGGGCAATCCCGCGGGCTCGACCGGGCGGTGGAACGCTGCGCCAGCGAGATCGAACGCGGCGACCGCCGGATTGATGAAATCGAGGAAGTCGCCCGTGAAGGCAATGGCTGGCGCGTGACTGGCCGGGTCACCGGCGGTGATAACTTCGAATGCACCGTCGATCGTGACGGCCAGGTGAGTAACACCAAGCTTGACGGTCGCGCGCTCTAAGCAAGTTTGATCAATCAGGCCTGGGGTCTGTCCGTCGATAGGCGGGCAGCGCCAGGCCGAATTGTATCGCGGTGCCGCGCAAGGCAAAGCCTGCCAGCGCCGCGATCGGCCAGACCAGGGCATTGGGCAGTCCCAGCAGGTTGCCAGCGGCACAGAGCGCCGATGACAGCGCGGCGACCGTAACATAGAGCTCGGGCCGCATCAGGATCGAGGGACGCGCCGCGAGCACATCGCGGATGATCCCGCCGACGCAACCGGTGATGATCCCCATCAGTACCGCCGGGACCGGCGCAACCCCATAATTCAGCGCCTTGGCCGTTCCCAGCACCGAATAGGCCGCGAGCCCGGCCGCATCGGCCCATTCGAGCAGCCGGCCTTCCCACCATTTTTGCGGCGTCAGCCAGGCGATCAGCGCAACCCCAAGACAGACCGGCGCGACCCAGGGATCGCGGACCCAGAACACCGGGGCGCCGATCAGCAGATCGCGCACCGATCCGCCGCCGACCCCGGTAATCAGTGCAAAGAAACTCATTGTCACGAAGGTCTGCCTGAGCCGCGCCGCGAGCAAGGCACCGGTCAGTGCAAACACCGCAACCCCCAGCAGATCGAGGATTGCGGGCAGCGCCGGGGCTACGGTTGGCAGGGCGGTGGTCACCTCATCGCCTTCCGCCGCCGGAACAGCAGGGTAGTGCCCAACAGACTGGAGACCAGCGCCAGTCCGCCAAACAGCCACAGGAACGGATTGCTGGTATCCTCGCGGGTCTGCAGGTCCATGATGTGGATCCCCCACATCAGATCATAGGCGCGCCAGAACCGGGTCCGCAGGGCAAGCACCTCGCCGCTGGTCGCATCGACATAGATATGGGTGCCGTCGCCAAAGGTGGCCTGCCACGAAGGGCGCGGGCGGCGCAGGTCAAGCGGTGGGGCATCGGCAGTGAAACGGCGGATTCCGGTTAGCGGGGCTTCCCCGGTAAACGTAGCGGCAGCAATGCGCTGCGCCTCTGCCTTGCCAACTGCGCCGAGCTGTGCGCCATCGCGTGCGGCATAGCGTCGCGGCTGCTGGTCGGCCCCGGTTATGATCCAGACCGGGCTGCCGCTTTGTGTAACCAGCGCAACCCTGGTTACCGGTCCAGTCAGCCGCGGAAAGCTGAGCGCGGTGCCATCAATCGCAGGCTCCTCGGCTCGCAGCGATCCGCCGCGCACTTCCTCGATCGGGACGGCCGACATGAACAGGCCTGAGGCCAGCCACAACACAATTGGAACGGCCACCGTCCACCCCAGCCAGATATGCCAGCGGGCGAAGCGGTGCTGCAGGGCGCGGCCGGCCATCAGATATGGATTGGCTTGCCCAGAACCGCCATCGCCGCTTCCTTGATCGCTTCGCTATGAGTCGGGTGGGCGTGGCAGGTATAGGCGATGTCCTCGCTGGTCGCACCGAACTCCATCGCCTGCGCGGCCTGGGCGATCATCGTTCCGGCGAGCGAGGCAACGATCCACACGCCCAACACGCGGTCGGTCTCGGCATCGGCGATGATCTTGACGAAGCCATCGGTATCACGGTTGGTCTTGGCGCGGCTGTTGGCCATCATCGGGAACTTGCCAACTTTGACCGCGCCGCGCGCCTTGGCGTCTGCTTCGGTCAGGCCGACGCCGGCAAATTCCGGCATGGTATAGACCACGCCGGGGATCACCGCGTGATTGACGATCCCGGTCAGCCCGGCGATGTTTTCAGCCACCGCAATGCCCTCGTCCTCGGCCTTGTGGGCCAGCATCGGGCCGGGGATGACATCACCGATTGCCCAGACGCCGTCCACCGAGGTGCGGAAATCATGTGCGGTGTCGATCTGGCCGCGCTTGTTCAGTTGAAGGCCGATTGTGTCGAGGCCCAGGCCATCGACATTTGGGCGCCGCCCGATCGCAACCAGCACGCAATCGGCATCGAGTGTTTCAGAAGCGCCACCCGCTGACGGTTCGAGCGTCAGCGTGGCCTTCTTGCCCTTGACGCTCGCGCCGGTGACTTTGGTTGAGAGGCGCAGTTCCATGCCTTGCTTCTTGAACAGCTTGGCCGCTTCCTTGCGGACATCATCGTCCATGCCGGGGAGCAACTGATCTAGGAATTCCACCACCGTAACCTTGGCCCCTAATCGCCGCCACACCGAGCCAAGCTCCAGCCCGATCACCCCGCCGCCGATCACGACCATGTGTTGCGGAACTTTCGCCAGCGCCAGCCCGCCGGTTGAATCGACGATGATCCCTTTGTCGTTATCAACCTCGACACCGGGCAGCGGAGTGACTGACGAGCCGGTGGCGATGACGATGTTCCTGGCGGTGTAGACCTTATCCGTGCCATCCTGAGCCTGTCGAAGGACAACCGAATGGGCATCCTTGAAGCTGGCGAAACCCTTGATCCAGTCGACTTTGTTCTTCTTGAACAGAAACGCGATTCCGCCGGTCAGTTCCTTGACCGCGAGCAGTTTTTCGGCCTGCATTGCGTCCAGATCAAGCTCCACCTTGCCGGTTTTTACGCCGAACTTGGCAAGCGTGCCGTTGGCCGCTTCGTCGTAAAGTTCCGAGCCGTGGAGCAGCGCCTTGGACGGAATGCAGCCGACGTTGAGGCACGTCCCGCCGAGCGTTTCGCGTCCTTCGACGCAGGCAGTCTTGAGCCCCAGCTGCGCCGCGCGGATCGCAGCGACATAGCCGCCGGGGCCAGAGCCGATGATCAGGACGTCGTAATCGTATTCAGCCATGCTCGGCTCCTCACAAATCAATCAGCAACCGGGTCGGATCTTCGATCGCTTCCTTGATGATCTTGAGCGCGGTCACCGCCTCGCGCCCGTCGATCAGGCGGTGGTCATAGCTTAGCGCAAGATACATCATCGGACGGATCACGATCTCGCCGTCGCGGACCACCGCGCGGTCCTCGATCCGGTGGAGGCCGAGAACTGCCGATTGCGGCGGGTTGATGATCGGGGTCGACATCAGCGACCCGAACACACCGCCGTTGGAGATGGTGAAGGTGCCGCCTTTCATGTCTTCCATCGTCATTGTGCCTTCTTTGGCCTTCTTGCCAAAAGCGGCGATGGCCTTTTCGATGCCCGCAAACGACAGATCCTGGCAATCACGGACCACCGGGACGACCAGCCCATTGGGGGCCGAAACCGCGACCGAGATATCGATGTAGTCGTGATAGACGATCTCATCGCCCTGGATCTGGGCGTTGACTGCCGGCACGTCTTTCAGGGCAAGGCAGGCAGCCTTGGCAAAGAAGCCCATGAAGCCGAGGCGCACCCCGTGCTTCTTTTCGAACAGCTCTTTGTATTTGTCGCGCGCGGCGATCACCGCAGACATGTCGCAATCGTTGAATGTGGTGAGCAGCGCGGCGGTTTCCTGCGCTTCCTTGAGGCGGCGGGCGACGGTCTGGCGCAGCCTGGTCATCTTGACGCGCTCTTCGCGGCGGGCGCCATTTGCGGCGGGAGCGGCGGCAACTGCAACAGCCACGGGGGCAGGGGCGGCGCTTTTTGCCTGGGCTGCTGCGACAACATCTTCCTTGGTCAGGCGGCCATCCTTGCCGGTGCCCTTGATCGAGGCCGGATCGATCCCGTGTTCCAGCACCGCCCGGCGCACCGAAGGGGAGAGCGCCGCGGCGACAGAGCTTTCGGCTTTGGGTGCGGCGCTGTCGGATGCGGGAGCGATCGGCGCTTCGGTGCGCGCCGCCACCGGTTCGGCCCCGGCAGCGGGCGAGCCGTCCTCAATTGTGGTGATCACTGCGCCAACCACAACATTATCGCCTACCTTGGCAAGGTGATGGCCCATGACCCCGGCAGCCGGGGCGGCGACTTCAACCGCGACCTTGTCGGTTTCGAGGCTGACGATCGGCTCGTCGAGCTTGACCGCCTCGCCGGGCTGCTTGAGCCATTCGCCGATGGTGGCCTCAGCCACGGATTCGCCGAGGGTTGGAACTTTGACTTCGCTGGACATGGATATTTCCTCAGGCCTTCTTGCGGCGTCGAATTTCGGAACGGACCGACAGCCCGAGGGCATCGGCAATCAGCGCGCCCTGCTCGCTGGCGTGGCGGCTGGCGAGACCCGTGGCCGGCGAGGCACTGGCGGTGCGGCCCGCATAGCGCGCGCGGGGGACCTTGCTTTTGGCGGATTTGAGTGCAGCTTCGATCTCGGGCTCGACGAAGAACCAGCCGCCGTTGTTTTTCGGCTCTTCCTGACACCAGATGACCTCTTCAAGGCCAGTCATTCGCGACAGGCGCTTGGCCAGCGGTTCGCCAGGGAATGGATAGAGCTGCTCGATCCGGATGATCGCGATATCGTTCAATTCAGCGGCATCGCGCGCCTCGATCAGATCATAGGCGATTTTGCCCGAGCACAGCACCAGCTTGCGCACCCTTTCGTCGGCAGGCGGGGTGGGATCGGAGAGGATCCGCATGAAGTGGCCCTCGCCGATGAAGTCGCTGGCGGGGGACTTCGCCATGGCGTGCCGCAGCAACGATTTGGGGGTCATTATCACCAGTGGCTTGCGGAACGGCCGGTGCATCTGGCGCCGCAGCACGTGGAAGTAATTGGCGGGCGTGGTGATGTTGCAGACCTGGATATTGTCCTGCGCGCACAGCTGGAGGAAGCGCTCAAGACGGGCGGAGGAATGCTCCGGTCCCTGGCCTTCATAACCATGCGGCAGCAGCAGAACGAGGCCATTGGCGCGCAGCCATTTTGATTCGGAGGAAACGATATACTGGTCGATCACGATCTGCGCGCCATTGGCGAAATCGCCGAACTGGGCTTCCCACAGCACCAGCGTCTTCGGATCGGCGCTGGCAAAGCCGTATTCGAAACCGAGCACGCCATATTCCGACAAGGTGCTGTCGAGCACTTCGAACCGGCCGTGCGGCAGCGTGGTTAGCGGGACGTATTTGTCCTCATTGGTCTGATCGACCCACACTGCATGCCGCTGGCTGAAAGTGCCGCGGCCGGAATCCTGGCCGGACAAGCGGACTCCATAGCCTTCGGAAACCAGGCTGCCAAAAGCCAGCGCTTCGCCGGTCGCCCAGTCAAAGCCCTCGCCGCTGGTGAACATCTCGCGCTTGGCGTCGATCACCCGGGCGAGGGTCTTGTGGATGGTGAGGCTTTCCGGAACAGTAGTCAGCGTCCGGCCGAGGCTGTCGAATAGCTTGGCCTCAATGCCGGTCGCCACATTGCGGCGCGCGGTTTCAGGGTCAACCGGCTTGTTGAGCCCGGCCCAGCGCCCGGCGAACCAGTCTGCCTCGTTGGCCTTGTAGCCTTTGGACGCCTCGAACTCGGTTTCGAGCACCGCAACAAAGCGCATCGCGTCTTCGGCGGCCCAGTCCTTGTCGATCACGCCTTGGCTGACCAGCCGCTGCGCGAAGATCTCGCTGACTGGCGGATGCTGGCGAATACGCGCATACATCAGCGGCTGGGTGAAGCTGGGTTCATCGCCTTCATTGTGGCCGAAGCGGCGATAGCACCACATGTCGATCACGATGTCGCGGCCGAACTTCTGGCGATAGTCGATCGCCAGTTTGCAGGCGAAGGTCACCGCTTCGGGATCATCGCCGTTGACGTGCAGGATCGGTGCCTGAATGCCCTTGGCCACGTCTGACGGGTAGGGTGAACTGCGCGCAAACTGCGGGCTGGTAGTGAACCCGATCTGGTTGTTGATGATGAAATGGATGCAGCCGCCGGTGTTGTAGCCGCGCACGCCTGACAGGCCGAAGCATTCCCAGATCACGCCTTGCCCGGCAAAGGCCGCATCGCCGTGGATCAGAACCGGGAGTACCTGCTGATGCTTTCCTTTACCAATATCATCGCGGAACACCTGGCTGGCGCGCGCCTTTCCCAGCACAACGGGGTCCACTGTTTCAAGATGGCTGGGGTTGGGGACCAAGCTCATGTGCACCTTGATCCCGTCAAATTCGCGGTCGGTGCTGGTCCCAAGGTGGTACTTCACATCGCCCGACCCGCCGACGTCTTCGGGGTTGGCCGAGCCGCCCGAAAACTCATGGAAGATCACCCGGTATGGCTTGGCCATGACGTTGGCGAGCACGTTCAGCCGGCCGCGATGGGCCATGCCGAGGACGATTTCCTTGACCCCCAGCTGACCGCCGGACTTGATTACCGCCTCCAGCGCCGGAATCATCGATTCCCCGCCGTCCAGCCCGAAGCGCTTGGTGCCGACATATTTGCGGCCGAGAAATTTCTCATACTGCTCGCCGCGGATCACGGCGGAAAGGATCGCCTTCTTGCCCTCTGGCGTAAAGTCGATGGTCTTGTCCGCGCCTTCCATCCGCTCCTGCAGAAAGCGGCGCTCTTCGACATCGGCGATATGCATGTATTCAAGGCCGACCATGCCGCAGTAATTGGCGCGCAAAATTTCAACCAACTCGCGCACTGTGGCCCATTGCAGGCCCAGCGTGCCGCCAAGGTAGACCTTGCGGTCCTGCGCCGCGCCGACAAAGCCGTGATAGCCCGGATCAAGATCGGCCGGCAGGTCCTGCTTAGACAAGCCCAGCGGATCGAGGTCTGCGGCCAGATGGCCGCGCACCCGGTAGGTGCGGATCAGCATCATCGCCCGGATCGAATCTGCGGCGGCATCCTCGACCGCGCAGGAATCCAGCGGCACGCCAGAGTGGGCTGCGGCAGCCTTGATCGCCAGCTGCATCGCCAGCGGATCGAGTGCCTGGGTCAGATCATCCTCAGACCCGCCGCCCGCCAGCGGCCAATTGGGACGCTGCCACGATGGCCCCGGCTGGGGATCCTTGGGGAGAAAATCGTGGCTTTCGTTACCCATGTGGATCACCTTCTGGCTGTAACCCTTCCCTTATCGAGAGGGGCTTTGCACCGCATTACCGGCGCGCTCCCAGCTTATCCCTAGACGAACTCTTTCAGCATCGCATCCAACGTCGTGCCCAGCTCGCTGGGCGAGGGGGAGACGCGCACGCCGGCGGCTTCCATCGCCGCAATCTTGCCTTCCGCGCCGCCTTGCCCGCCCGAAACGATCGCGCCGGCATGGCCCATGCGGCGACCCGGAGGAGCGGTAAGCCCGGCGATGAACCCAACCATCGGCTTCTTGCGGCCGCGTTTGGCCTCGTCGCGCAAAAATTGCGCGGCTTCTTCTTCGGCCGAGCCGCCAATCTCGCCGATCATGATGATCGACTTGGTCTCATCATCGCCCAGGAACAGCTCGAGCATATCGATGAAGTTGGTGCCGTTGACCGGATCGCCGCCGATCCCCACCGCAGTGGTCTGGCCAAGGCCAACCATGGTCGTCTGATGCACCGCTTCATAGGTCAGCGTACCCGAACGCGAGACCACGCCGACACTGCCCTTCTTGAAAATTGAGCCTGGCATGATCCCGATCTTGCACTCATTCGGCGTCAGCACGCCGGGGCAGTTCGGCCCGATCAGGCGCGATTTAGAGCCCGACAGCGCACGCTTGACCTTGACCATGTCGAGCACCGGAATGCCCTCGGTAATGCAGACGATCAGCTCCATCCCGGCGTCGATCGCCTCAAGGATCGAATCCGCGGCGAACGGCGGCGGAACATAGATGCAGCTGGCAGTCGCCCCGGTCACCGCCTTGGCCTCGGCCACGGTGTTGAAATTGGGCAGGCCGATGTGGGTGGTCCCGCCCTTGCCCGGCGTCACCCCGCCAACCATCTGCGTGCCATAGGCCAGCGCCTGCTCGGTGTGGAATGTGCCCGTGGCACCGGTCATCCCTTGGGTGATGACCTTGGTGGATTTGTTGACGAGGATGGACATGTTTGTGCTCCGAGGGGGAGGGAATAGATTGCGCCAAGCGCGCGGAGTTAGCCGAGGCTCGGATCAATCAACCGGCAAGCCACCAGCAGTTCCTTCACCGCATCGACGCTCACCTGCAGCCCGGCCTTGTCCTCATCGTCGAGTTCGATCTCGATGATCTTCTCAACCCCGCCTGCGCCGATCATCACTGGCACGCCGACATAAAGCCCGTCCAGCCCATACTGGCCGCTGACATGGGCGGCGCAGGGCAGGATGCGCTTCTGGTCACCCAGATAGGCTTCGGCCATGGCGATGC
>JANOFJ010000014.1:0-6957 GCA_031413595.1 Novosphingobium sp. | reverse complement strand
CGATACCAGGGTTCTGGCCGCCAACCATGCGCTGATGCGCACTGCGGTGTTACTGCAGGTCAACAATGCGCTGCGTTTCGAGGACATAAGGCAGCTAATCCTTCCCTTGTTCTTGCCTCCATTCTTGCTGATTATGTTGCTAAGCGGGTCGATCACCATGTCATCGATGAAGATCGCCCGGATGGCGCGGCGGTCGGTCAAGTTGTCGCGCGATCATATTGCTGATGGCGAAGCGGTGCGCGCCACCCACCGGCCCGATGCACTGCATTCGGCGCTCCGCAAGGTCGCCGGCAAGGGCGGGTTTCCTGGCAGCACTGCCTTTGACGAGCTGCTGTTCGATGGCCGCGCCGATGCCGAGGGAGGCACCCATCCGGCGGTTGTCGACCGGCTCACCGCAATAACGACACTCGGCCGAGATTTGATGCAGCCTGGCCGGATGCGCCGCGATACCCGCGCCAATCCGCAGCGTGCCGCGCCTGCGTTTGGCCGCAAGGTCGATCCGCGGGAGTTCGTGCCGCAGGGTCCGCCGCCCGGTCCAAAGCGAGTCAAGCCGAAGCTGCTCAACAATGATGAGCTGCTCAAGCTGATGTTCTCCGATTGGGCTGCCTATCGCCGCTATAATGCAGCTATTATCGACTGGTATGAATGGCGCGAGGACGACAAGCGCGACCTATTCGGGATGAAACAAGCCATGCGCCTGCCGGTTGCTGTGGTGGCGGCATTCCTGCTGGTACTGCACTGGCCGTCCGACGGCGACTATCGACGCTTTGCCTACAAGTTCAGTCCGCAAGCCTGGAGCGATATCGGGTCGATGACCATGGGAACTTTCGACAGCACTTCCTGCAACCCGTCATCCGGCTCTGCTGGGAATTGCTCCGAGGGCTAGGGCGCCTGCCGGCTTGCGGCCATTGCCCCGGCAATGCGATTGCGGGCCATTGCGCTGATTTCCTTGCGGTCCTTGCACAGTGCCGGATCGAATGGTTCGAGGAAATGGACGTAGACCTTGTAGCTGCCCTTGCGCGTGAAGGCCTTCCAAGCGCTTTCCCACCCGGTCTCGGTCCCCAGCCAGCCAACTTCAGGGCCAGCATCTCCGAAATCGAGCAGCACCGGCTGGATCATCATCGGCCTGGGCGGCGGGACCAGGGTTTCGAACAACGCCGGCTTGAACGGCAACAGCCCTTGCCCGTCCGAAGTGGTCCCTTCCGGGAACAGGGTAACCGACCAGTTTTCGGCGATCGCGGCGCGTAGCTGCGCCACCTGGTCGCCGACGCTCTGCCGGTCGGTCCGCGAGATGAAGACAGTCCGGTTCAGGCCCGCCAGCCAGCCGATGATCGGCCATTTGCGGACCCCGTCCTGCGCGACAAAAGCAGTCCCATTGATCCCGGCAAGAATCGGAATATCGATCCACGAAACATGATTGGCGACAAAGAACACGTCGTTACGCAGCGACTTGCCTTTGACCTTTACTCTCACTCCCAGCACCCGGGCCGCGATCCGCAGGAACAGCATGGCCCAAGGCGAGGGCTGGCGCAGGACGTGCCAGATCAGATGCAGCGGCAGCAGCACAAGCAGCGGTATAGCAATCAGGACCACCCTGGCCGCGCAACGAAGCACGGCGATCGGTTCCGTCTGATTGAACGAGATGGAAAGGGCAGTCATGCCAAGCCGCTGTGGCCAACCTCCGCGAGATTTGCAATTACCGTATCATATGACGACAGTGCGTTACGGTCTGGTTACAGCAGTCTAGTGCTTGGCCTGTGCAGTCCTGCTGAACAGGTGGACCGCATAGGCCACCAGAGCGCCCAGCCCCAGTCCAACCAGCCCAGAGAGCGTTGCATAACTCAGCCAGCCCAGTGCGCCGCCGAGCTGGCCCGTGGCTTGTTCGACAGCATGCTGGATCGCATGGGCTGCGTCCGAAGGACCATGCAGTCCCAGCTCATGCAATCCATGCAGCATGATCCCGCCGCCGACCCACAGCATAGCCACGGTGCCCAGCGAGGACAGCGCCGTCAGCACCTTCGGCATCGCCAGCAACAGGACCCGGCCGAGGCGCCGCGACGCTGAATTTTTTCGTTCGGCCAGATGCAGGCCAATATCATCCATCTTCACGATCAGCGCGACCGTGCCATACACAGCGACCGTGATCACTACTCCGACCAGCGCGAGGATCATCGCGCGTTGGAACAGCGGCGATGCCGCCACTTCGGCAAGTGCGATTGCCATGATCTCAGCCGAAAGAATGAAGTCTGTCCGCACCGCGCCGGCGATCCGCTCGCGCTCGAACGCAGCCAGATCTTCGATCGGGTCGTCCAGCGTCTTGCCGTGCTTGGCCCCGCCCAGCTTCTCCAGCACTTTTTCGGCACCCTCGAAACACAGATACAGGCCGCCCAGCATCAGCAGCGGAATGATCGCCCATGGCAAAAACTCGCTAAGAACCAGAGCGCCCGGCAGCAGATACAATAGCTTGTTGCGCAAACTGCCTTTGGAGATCGCCCAAATGATCGGCAGTTCGCGGTCTGGGGTGAAGTTGGTGACGTAGCTTGGAGTCACCGCCGCGTCGTCGATCACCACGCCGGCCGCCTTGGATCCAGCCTTGCCCGCCGCCGCACCGACATCGTCGAGCGAAGCGGCGGCCAGCTTGGCGATCACGGCAATATCATCGAGAAGGGCTACAAGACCTGTAGGCAAGGCAGGAAGCTCCCGAAAGAGAGGATGGAACCAGCGCGGCGAAGCGAGCCGCAGCGATCCCTTGGGGCAACCCGCCGGACCGTTCAAGCAGTCAATGGTCCGAAAAACAATCTGACGGTGCCAGCAGCTCTGCCTTGCATTTCGGCCGGAACCCGCTATGCGCGCCTCTTCTCCGGTCCGCCGGGGATCCAAGAAAGCCGGAGGGGCCCCGCAATTGTGCGGATCAGCCAGCGATCGGTTACCAAGTGAAAGGCATTACATGCCGCTCTATGAGCATGTCTTCCTGGCCCGCCAGGATCTGAGCCAAGCGCAAGTTGATGCGCTGGCCGCCAACGCTACCGAGATTGTTGAAGCAGGCAAGGGCAAGGTCGTCAAGACCGAGTCATGGGGCCTCAAGAGCCTCGCCTACAAGATCGCTCGCAACCGCAAGGCGCATTTCGTGCTGCTTAACATTGATGCCCCCACGGGCGTCGTGGCCGAGCTGGAACGCCAGACCTCGATCAACGAAGATGTCATCCGTTTCATGACCATCCGCGTTGAAGAACATGAAGAAGGTCCGTCGGTCATGCTGCGCAAGACCGACCGCGAACGTCCCCGTCGCCGCGACCGTGAGGAGTATTGATCATGGCTCGTCCGTTTTTCCGTCGCCGCAAGTCGTGCCCGTTCTCGGGCAAGAATGCTCCCAAGATCGATTACAAGGATGTGCGCTTGCTGCAGGGCTTCATGTCCGAACGTGGCAAGATCGTGCCGAGCCGCATCACCGCCGTTTCTGCAAAGAAGCAGCGTGAACTGGGCCAGGCCATCAAGCGCGCGCGCCAGGTCGGCCTCCTGCCGTACCTCGTTAAGTAAGGAGGGCCAGACCCATGCAAATCATCCTCCTCGAACGGATCGAGAAGCTCGGCACCATCGGTGATGTCGTCACCGTCAAGGACGGTTACGCCCGTAACTTCCTGTTGCCGAACAAGAAGGCGCTCCGCGCCAATGACGCCAACCGCAAGGTGTTCGAAGGCAACCGCGCCAAGATCGAAGCCGACAACGCTTCACGCCGCACGGATGCCGAAGCTCACGCAACCTCGGTCGAAGGCATGCAGATCGTTCTGATCCGCGCTTCTTCGAACTCGGGCCAGCTGTATGGTTCGGTTTCGGTGCGCGATATCGTTGAAGCACTCAATACCGATGGCGCAAAGCTGACCAAGTCGATGGTTGTTCTCGAACACCCGATCAAGACTATCGGCGTGTTCACCGTGCGTGTTTCGCTGCACCCGGAAGTAGCTGTGAACGTACAGGTCAACGTTGCCCGTTCGCCAGACGAAGCCGCGCTGCAATCGCAGGGCGTCGATGTGATGGCTGCGATGTTCGACAGCGATGCCTCGGGCTTTACCGAAGCTTATGATCCGAATGCCGAGCCGGGCGAAATCCCGGCCGATATGCTTGAAGATCAGCCAGAAGGCGAAGGCGAAGCCGAGGCCTGATTCAGGGTTCAGCTCTGAATACCTAAGCAGGGGGCGTCTAAATGGCGCCCCCTTTGCTTTGTAACATTCGCGGCGCTATAAACCTGCGATGCAAGAAACAGAAACGATCATCGCGGAATTGGTCCGCGTATTTGAAGCCGCCGTCACCACGTTAAGGTCAGACATCGCTGCCTTTGCCGCAGACGGCACCCTCCCCCCCGCAGATCGCCGCGTTTCGCGCGCCTGGTGCTATCCCGAACTCAGGGTCCATTACGCCGGCCGCGAGACTCGACCAGACCTGGCCCGCGCTTTTGGGCGGCTTTCCCATACCGGCACCTATGCCACCACAGTCACCCGCCCAGCGCTGTTTGCGGATTATCTGACCGATCAATTGTCGCTCCTCGCAGACGATTACGACATAAATGTCGAAGTTATCCGATCCGCTCAGGAAATCCCCTTCCCCTATGTGATCGACGCCAATACCGGCCTGGGCGCGCTCAGCCCGCAGGAATTGGCCCGGCACTTCCCCTCGACCGAACTTGCCGCGATCGGCGATGAGCTGGCCGACGGGATCAGCCTGGGCGGGGCGGATGAAACCATCCCGCTGGCGTTGTTCGACGGACTGCGGACCGATTTCAGCCTCGCGCGCCTCGCCCATTACACCGGGACCGGGATCGAGCATTTTCAGCGCTATATCCTGTTCACCAACTATCACCGCTATGTCGATGAATTCGTTGGCTGGGCGGGGCAACAGCTGGGCAAGGACAGCTATACCGCATTGGCGGGCGCAGGCGGGCTCTATCTGAACCAGCCGGTTGCGGACGCGCGGATGCTGCTGTCCGACACGGCATGGCGGCGGCACCAGATGCCGGCCTATCATCTTATCCGCCCCGACCGTTCGGGAATCACGCTGGTCAACATCGGGGTCGGGCCATCGAACGCCAAGACAATCTGCGATCATCTGGCGGTGCTGCGGCCCGAGGCCTGGCTGATGATCGGCCACTGCGGAGGCCTGCGCGATACGCAGAAAATCGGCGATTATGTGCTGGCCCACGCCTATCTGCGCGATGATCATGTGCTCGATCCGGTGCTCCCGCCCGAAATCCCGATCCCGGCGATTGCCGAAGTTCAGATGGCGCTGGCCAAGGCCGCGGAAATGGTCAGCGGAGAAGGCGGAGCAGACCTCAAGAAGCGGATGCGGACCGGCACTGTCGTCACCACCGACGATCGCAACTGGGAGCTGCGCTATACCAGCTCCGCCCGGCGCCTCAGCCTGTCCCGCGCGGTCGGGATCGACATGGAAAGCGCGACGATCGCCGCACAGGGCTATCGATTCCGGGTGCCCTACGGGACGCTGCTGTGCGTCTCGGACAAACCGCTCCACGGCGAAATCAAGCTGCCGGGGCAGGCCAACCGGTTCTACGAGGAAGCGATTGCCGCCCACCTGGCGATCGGCACCACTGCCTGCGATTTGCTGCGAGCCGAGGGAGCAAGACTGCACAGCCGCAAATTGCGTGCGTTCAACGAGCCGCCGTTCCGGTAGCCCGTCGTCCCCGGCTTGACCGGGGACCGCTGGCCTCATCGACGCGAGGTCGGATCGACGCGGCCAGCGGTCCCGGATCAAGTCCGGGACGACGGTTCATCGATCAGAAAGTCGCGCATCGCTTGTCCCAGATCGGGGAACGTCACCGAGCTCATATGGGTGCCGGGAATAATGCGGAGCGTGGCATCGGCGAGGACGTTGGCCAGCTTTTCGGCTGAGCCATTGTCCTGATCCTGCTCGCCGCAGACGACCAGTGTTGGCATGGTCAAGGCGGCCAGCGCCTCAGGCTGGGTATCCAGATTGCTGCCGAGCACCAGCCGTGCCGCGACCCGGTCGACCTTGGTCGATTTCATGAATTGCACCGCAAAATAGTGCTTGTCGCCCTGTTTCACCTCGTCAAAGCGGTCGATCGCATCGGTGAAGAATTCCCGTCGCCTGCCCCATCCGGCAAGGCCATCCAGCCCCATTCCGCCCAATATCAGCCGAGCCGGTTTGAGCCCGCCGATCACCCCGCGCGTAGCGGTACGCGAGCCAAGCGAAAAGCCGCCCAGATCATAATCGTCAAGCCCCAGCGCATCGACCAACGCGGCCAAGTCTTTGGCCAGCACATCGGGAGGATAGGCAGCCGGATCATGCGGTGCCTCGCTTTGCCCATGCGCGCGCAGATCGGGCATGATCACTTCAAAGCCCGCCTCGGCCAGCAAGGCGGCATGCCCAAATTTGATCCAGTTCATCGCGGCGCTGGAAAACAGCCCGTGGAGCAGTACCAGCGGTCGACCGCTGCCGATCCGATGGACGGCCAAACGGACTCCGCCGTGACCCGCGATCATATCAGTTTTCATCCCCTGAACATGCCGCTGCGCAAGCCCGGCCGCAAGGCAATCTGACAATCCAAAACTTGACTTAACAAGCCACCTTATTATATGCGCACTTAAGCATGGAAAACATCGGATATCTCTTGGGTGACCGCTCGCGCCTGCTGCGAAGGGCGTTTGATGACCGGGTCCGCGCGGTCGGAGTGACCGGTCCGCAGGCGCGGCTGCTGATGTATCTCTCACGCTACGAGGGCGAAAATCAGGGGTTCTATGCCGAACAACTCGATGTCGAAGCGATTACCCTGTGCCGGATGGTTGACCGGATGGCAGACGCCGGGCTGGTTAGCTAATCACGGCTGCAAGGGTGTCACCAACCGGTAGTAACGCTTGGGCGCGCTTGGGCCGGGTTGGTCGCTTAACACCACCACCCGATTGGTCGGCGTGGCGGGAACGTCCAACA
>JANOFJ010000013.1:0-5817 GCA_031413595.1 Novosphingobium sp. | reverse complement strand
CACTGCGCCGTTGTGGTAAAGCGACAAAACGCTCGCCACCGGCACATCACCATCGCGAACCGTCAGGATATCGGCATCATCGCCAAAGCTGTCCAACACCCCCTCAAACAGCGCGCGGGGGAAGACCGGCGTTCCCAAATTCCGCACGCTTTCGGCATAGACCTGGTAATGGGCTGCACGATCCCGCCGACTGGTGCCGATCTCGATTTTCAGCGGAGCAGCCAGACCCTTGCGCACTTCGGCGCGCTGCTTGCGCGGGATGGCGAGCAGCTGGGCTTCCTCGCCATCGGCAAGATCGGTAACAAAGCCGCAGTGCGTGTCATGCCGGATCTTCCAATCCGGGCGTCCCTTCGGCAAAACCCCGCCGCGCAGTTCGATCGAGGGACATGACCGGCGCAGCGCCAGTTCTTCCAACGCTGCAAACAGGCCGTTCTCGGCTCCCGGCGCAGCGACGAGCATCCCGCCATCAACGCCGAAGCCGCTTGACACCAACACCCGGCCAAACAACGGCGAGTGCACCTCCAGCAGCGGGAAATAGCCGGTCAGTTCATCAGATTGCTCAGCCACCAGCGCCAGCGCGCGGTTGCCCGAACCTGCGGCCACCGCAGTCAGCCAGGCGGGACGATGGAACGGGGACCCTTCCGGATGCTGTGCAACAAAGGCTTCAAGCCGCAGCGCTTCGCCCGGATCGGCAATATCCATCAGCCGAATTGCGGCGCGAGCAGGCACGAAGGGCGCGTTCAAGCAGCCAGTTCCGTAGCCTGTGCGGCTTCGCGCGCCGCGAGCACATCCATCCGGCCCCACTCGAATTCCATGACCAGCTGCTTGAGCTTTTCCGCCATCACATCAAGATTGGTATAGTGCCGCAGCTTTGAGCGCATCGAAGCGTTGGTTACCCGCGGTTGCTGCGGATCGATTTCCCACGGGTGGAAGTAGAACACTGCAGGCCGACCGTCGCGGTTGTTGACCTGGCGGATAGCCCAGCGCGAGAAGGCATAGGGCAGCACGCGGAAAAAGCCCCCGCCGCCCGCCGCAAGACGGCGGCCGGCAAATTCGGCAGTGGTCACGGGGATTTCAAGCAGACCGGACCACGGCAGCGGACGGAACGCAAACCGGGGGGCCTCCCTCCAGCCATAGTGATCATGCGTGATTGGCGCGACGCTGGAGCTATAGGTAAAGCCCTGCTCGGCCAGCGCCATATAGGCCCAGGGTGTGCGCTGATCGATCGAGAAGCTGGGCGCGCGGTAGCCAGTGACTTCCACACCTGCGGCATCCTCAATCGCCTTGCGGCTTTTGTCGAGATCGGCGGCGAAACTGGCCCGGTCCATCGTGTGGACCCGGGCGTGGTCCCAGCCGTGACTGGCCAGCTCGTGACCGGCTTCGGCAATCCGGCGGAGCAAAGCAGGCTGGCGCTGCGCCACCCAGCCCAGCGTGAAAAAGGTCGCCTTTACGTCAGCTTCGTCGAACATCTCGAGGATCGCATCGCAATTGCGTTCGACCCGGCCGCTCAGCCCATCCCAGCTGTCACGATCGATCACGCCCTCGAATGCGCCGACCTGGAACCAGTCTTCGACATCGACAGAAAGACCATTGATTGGTCGGGGCTTGATCACAGATTCGTCCTTCGTTCTGGCTCAGGCTGCAGCGCGGGTCGCATCATCGGCTTCGATCCACTCAATCATCATGCCCAGAGTGTGGCGGATAGTGCGCTCCTGCTCGTGCATCTGGCTTTCGAGCGCAGCAAGCTTGGCTCCAAGCGCAGCAGCGGCTTCACTGCGCGGCCCATATGCCCCAGACGCAGACTCATCCCGGCCATTGGCAAGCTCGAGTACCGCTTGCTGTAGCTCGGCGATCTGGGCATCGCGCGCAGCCAGAGAGGCCTCAAGCCGGGCCACCGTAACGCTATCAACCGGGACCGGAGCCGCTTGGGTCGTTGAGGCAAAGCCGGTCGGCTCCGCGGCCGGACGGCCAAGCGGCAGGGTGCCGTCGGTTGCCAGCTCTTCAAGGACATCGCCGAGCATCGCGGCGTCTATCTGTGCGCGCTGCTCGACCGAACCCAGCAGCAGCAGGCGATTGCAGATCTGGTTGATCCGCCGCGGAACGCCGCCCGAAGCCTCAAAGATCAGCGCGAAGATCGGCTGGTCGAACGCCGGATTGCCATTCCAGCCAACGCATTTGAGACGGTGTTCGATATAGGGCTGCACTTCGTCTGCATCCATCGCATCAAGGTGATGGGCGGCAATCACCCGCTGGCGCAGTTGTTCGAGCTGGGGATGATCCTGGATCATGCTGCGAAACTCGGGCTGGCCCAGCAGCAGCGTTTGGAGCAGCGGATGCGCGCCCAGCTGGAAGTTCGAGAGCATCCGCAGCTCTTCCAGCGCTTCGATCGTCAGGTTCTGCGATTCGTCCACCACCAGCAGGCAGCGACGCCCCGCGCGGGCCTCGTCGTGCAGGAAGGCTTCGATAGCGCCCAACGCCGATGCCTTGTCATGGCCATCGACGATCAGGCCAAACGCCTGCGCCACAACATGAACCAGTTCCTCGCCGTCCAGCTTGCTGGTGACGATCTGCGCTGCGGTGAGCCGCGCCGGATCGACGGTTGCCATCAGATGCGCAACCAGCGTGGACTTGCCCGCGCCAATCTCGCCGGTGATGACCACAAAGCCCTCACCCTGGGCCAGACCATAACCCAGATAGGACAACGCCTTGCGGTGCGTCAGGCTCTCAAAATAGAACGCCGGATCTGGTGTAAGCTGGAAAGGTCGCCCCGTAAGCCCATAGAAATCATCGAACATCTCAATTCACTCCATCAGGCTCAGAACGAATAACGCAGGCCGACCAGCGCTGAGGCCGTCCAGATATCCTGCAGCAGTTCGCGGTTGACCCCGTCAATGCCCACAGCCGCGGTCGCGGTAAGCCGACCCGTCAGCGAACGGTAATAGGCCGCAGTTGCGCCAACCGAGCTGGCATCGCCAGACAAGGCATCTCCGCTTTGGTACCAATTGGCGTAGAAATTGGTGCTGAACTTCGAATTGCGATCGATCGTGCCGTTAAGGTAGGCCGCAGCCCAATAGTTCTCATCGATCACCCCATCGGCCAGCGCCAGCACTGTGCCGGGCGCGCCGATGAACTTGCGGCGATCATAGCCTGCACCAAGCCCGGCCTGGAGTCGGCCGCCCAATTTGACGCCATAGCTCGCCATCACGCCGCGCGAACGGAACACAGATGAACGGACCGAGCCGAGCGCACTGGACAGGCAACTGCCCTGCGCCTGCGCCACGACACAGCCGCCGATATCGCCGGTAAGCGGATTGCGCGCCGCGTCGAACTGGGTCGGAAGCCCGGCCAGTGCGGTATTGAGCCGGCCGCCAAAGCCGGAAATATTGTCATAGACCGAGATGTTGAGGCTGCTGCGCGCGTTGGGCGCATAGCCGAAGCTGCCATAATAGGTGGTCGAGCCATAACGGCGACCAACATGTGCTTCAAAGGCAGTACGGCGGCTGGGGCGCCAGACAATCCCGACATCCCAGATCAGCCCGCTGGTATCATAGGCGATTACCCGGGGCGCCGATTTGTCGGTGACCAGCCGCCCGTCACTGCCGATCAGCGGCAGCCCGCCCGCATCCAGCAGCGCATCGCGGCTTGAAACCTTGACCTTTTCCCAGCCCAACCCGCCAACCAGCGCAATCTCGCTGGTGAGCGGCAGCGTTACATCGCCGCGGGCGTGGAAATCTTCGACCCGTTGATCGAGATTGGAGATATCTTCGCGGTTGTAGCCTGCGCCAAAGCCGAGCCCGACCGGCAGAGCCTCGCCTGCGCGGGTTCCGGCATGAATGTTGGCGCTGTGCACGATACTGTCATCGAACACATCGATCGGGGTCTGTCCCGGCGCGATGGCGACGACACCGGGGCTTTCCACCCGGGTGTAGCCGATCCGGTAGCCGCCACCCACCGCGACATCGCCCATATGCGTTGAAACCGTGGGTCCGGCGTAGACCGAATAGATCTGCGTGACTGAGGATCCCAGATCAAGCGGGCCGAGCACCGCAGCGCCATTGTTCTCCACCTTGCTTCGCGCTGCAAGTCCGCCGGCTTCAATCGTCAACGCGTTGGGAATAACCGCGGCTGAAACCCGCGCAACGCCGCTTATGGCATCGCCATCGGAGCTGTTGTTGCCCCAGCCGACCCGCCGCTCGTATCGCAGCGACACTGAGCCTTCGTTGTTGCGCCCACGAATCGAGGCATCAATGCCAGCAGCGAGTATGGAATAGGTGGTGGTCCGGCTGCCGGGGGAAAGCTCTGCCGTCGCCACCTGACCGGCCTCGATGTACGGCGTGATCTTGACGCGCTGCGGCTTTTGCAGACGGGCTGAACCATCTGCATCGCCGTCATCGCTGCTGGCTGCGGCAGGCTCATCATCATACGGAATGCTCTGGGCATGGCCAGCAAGCGGCAGTGCGAGCGCGAAGGCTGCTATTAGCGCGGCAAACCGGGATTTCAGATGAGCCTTCATGGTCATCCCCCATATCCATAATACGACCCGAAGCGACGGCCGCTTGGGCTGAAATGCACGGCATTGAGCAGCAGCTGGATGTTCGGGCATCCCGACAGCAGCGAGATAGCGTCTTCGAGCGCGCCTTGGCCCGTCCGGTCAGCGCGCACGACGAGCGCTGCCTGCCCGACATATTGGGCCAGCTCTGCCGCCGGAGAGGCGGCCAGGACCGGCGGCGAATCGAAGATCACAAATCGGTTGGGTGCGCCCTCAGTCAGCCGGTCCAGTACCGCCCGGGTTCGCGCAGAGGATAGATATTCGCTGTCCGAATTGGTCGCGTTCCCGGCGGGCAGGACCCATAGGCCAGCGATGTCGGTGCCGATCACGCATTCAGCCACATCGATCGAAGGATCGGCCAGCGCATCCATCAATCCAGGGCCGCCCGGCAGGCCCAGCGCCGAAAGCACCGAAGGCTTGGCAAAATCGGCATCGACCAGCAGGACTTCGCTGTCTTTCTCCGCTGCGATCGACAGTGCAAGATTGACGGCGGTGTAGGTCTTGCCTTCGCCGGGATGGGGCGAACAGATCAGTACACGCTGGGCTGCCATGCCCATGCCCTGCCCCGTGAGGTCTGCCGAAGCGAGCAACAGCTGGCGTTTGACGATCCGGAACTCTTCCAGCAGCGCCGTGACACTGCCTTCTGGAACGATCAGGCCCTGATCGCGCAGATGCTGACGATCGATCGGATGGCGTGCGCCGGAAAACTGCACCGGAGCGGCCCGCGAAGGGGAAACCCTGTGCGCGGGCGCCTCGATGATTTGGGGTTTTACTACCTCGGGCGGCTCATCGCGCTGCGCTGTGGGAGTGGCCGGTTGCGGTGCTTCAAATGCCGGCTGTGCAAGCACATCAAACTGGCGGCAATACCGCCCGCCGCGCCTTGCCGCAGGACCAAGCAGCTCTTCCGGGATCGGCGGCGGGCTGAGCCTGACCAGATCGTGGTTACGCACCACCCGCTCGATCAGCGTTGCCCGGCGGGCATTTGGGCGAACACCCGCAGTATCGTCTTGCGGAGAGCCGCCATCTGAAGGAAGCGGAATTTTGGTCTGTTCAGTCATGTCCGCCCCTCACGCGACCATGCCGCGCTGGATGAATTCGACGGTGAGCAGCAGGACAAACAGCCCGCACAGCGCTCCGCTCCCGGCGACAAAATATTTCGACCGTTTGGCCCGCAGCTCTCGCCCGGCATCGGTCAGTGTGTGGGTGATCGCACCCAGCACCGGCAGACCGAGCGAACGTTCCAGCTTGGCGGTGGTCGCGAATGTCGA
>JANOFJ010000012.1:0-18191 GCA_031413595.1 Novosphingobium sp. | reverse complement strand
GAGGCGGATTGAAACCAACTGGCTTCCCGCCCCACACAGCACCCCCCCGCACATCCGGGTTAAACCATATGCAGGCTCTTGCGAGCCGTATTATCGCTTGTAGCCTTGTGCTTCCGGTTGTGGCGATCCTCTTGGAGCCAGGTGGCTCGAAGGTTGGAAATACCGCCGCGATCCATCGCCCGCCGCCAGGAAACAAACTCTTCCAGCGACAATTCATAGCGCTGCAAGACCTCGTCGACTGTCAGCAAGCCGCCTTCGACGGCGACCACCACCTCTGCCTTTCGCCGGGCGACCCAGCGGGTCGCATGGAGAGGTGGCAATGATCCCAGAGTGAGGATTTCCCCGCACGGTCCAATGACACTGGCAGGGCGAACATTTCGATATTCAATCATGACTTTGACCTCGATTTTCTTGCTAAAATCACAGGCCCCCAAAGCATCCTCATTTTCCGATTAAATGGTTAAATGGTTATGAATCGAGCGTTCCGTTCACCGCTCGTGAAGTGCGATTCAGACCGTCCGAATGGAAGATTTGACTTCAACCAAATCAAATCCCTTGATCAGCCAGATAAACACCCGGCCACGTTTCGCGCTTGCAAGGTTTCACTGGTCAACCTATCGCTTAACCGAACGATTAAACGACAGGACTTCTTCCCATGCAGCGTTTCGAAGGCACCAGCAATTACGTCGCTACCGATGATCTCAAGGTGGCGGTCAACGCTGCGGTGCTGTTGCGCCGGCCTTTGCTGGTTAAGGGAGAGCCCGGTACCGGCAAGACCGTGCTGGCGCATGAGATCGCCAAATCCATTGGCGCCCCGCTGATCGAGTGGAATGTGAAGTCGACCACCAAGGCTCAGCAGGGGCTTTATGAATATGACGCGGTTGCCCGGCTGCGCGACGGTCAGCTGGGGGACGAGCGGGTCCATGACATCTCGAATTACATCCGCCGCGGCAAGCTTTGGGAAGCCTTCACCGCGCCCGAGTTGCCAGTGCTGTTGATCGACGAGATCGACAAGGCCGACATCGAGTTTCCCAACGATCTGCTCCAGGAACTCGACCGGATGAGCTTTGACGTTTACGAAACGCGTGAGCGGGTAGAAGCCAAAGAGCGTCCGATCGTGATCATCACCTCGAACAACGAAAAGGAGCTGCCCGACGCCTTCCTGCGCCGCTGCTTCTTCCACTATATCAAGTTCACCGACCGCGAGACGATGCAGGCGATTATCGACGTCCACTTCCCCGATATCCAGAAGATCCTTGTCACCAAGGCGATGGATATCTTCTATGAAGTGCGCGATGTTCCGGGCCTCAAGAAGAAGCCCAGCACCAGCGAACTGCTCGACTGGCTCAAACTGCTGATGAACGAGGATATGCCGCTCGACGTCCTGCAGAACCGCGATCCGACCAAGGCGATCCCGCCGCTCCACGGCGCGCTGCTCAAGAATGAGCAGGACGTGATGCTGTTTGAAAAGCTGGCGTTCATGGCGCGGCGGCAGAACTGAGCGCGGCGATGGGCTACACCGGAAGCTGCGCCTGCGAGGCTGTCAAAGCATCGATCAGCGGTGAGCCTGCTGCGGTGCGCCAGTGTTGGTGCCGCCAGTGCCAGCAGGTCGCGGCGGGCGGTGCCACCACCAATGCGATGTTCGCTACTGCCGATGTATCGATGACTGGCGCCCTTGCCACCCATGACTATTTGGCAGCCAGTGGCAACACGCTGACCCACAGCTTTTGCCCCGCCTGCGGCACACCAGTGATGGCCCAATCATCCGCGCGCCCGCAGTTCCGGACGATCCGGATCGGTTTTCTGGATGAGCCGCACGGATTGAAGCCGCAAATGGTGATCTGGGCCGGCGATGCCCCGGAATGGGCAGTGATCGACCCATCGCTTGAGCGGCACGCAGGCCAGCCACCTGCTCCGCCAATCAAGGCCTGAGGTCCCATGTTCTTCAACTTTATCGACGAGCTGCGCGCGGCCGGGATCAAAGCATCCTTCAAGGAGCATCTGACGCTGCTGGAGGCGCTGGACAAAGAGGTGATCGACCAGACGCCTGAGGCGTTTTACTACCTCAGCCGCGCTACCTTCGTGAAGGACGAGGGCCTGCTCGACCGGTTCGATCAGGTGTTCAACAAGGTCTTCAAAGGCATCCTGACCAGCTATGGTCAGGACCCGGTCGATATTCCCGAGGACTGGCTGAAGGCCCTCGCCGAGAAATTCCTCACCCCCGAAGAGATGGAGGCGGTCAAGGCGCTTGGCTCGTGGGACGAGATCATGGAGACGCTCAAGCAGCGGCTCGCCGAGCAGCAAAAGCGCCATGAGGGCGGCAGCAAGTGGATCGGCACCGGCGGCACTTCGCCATTTGGCAATGATGGCTACAATCCCGAAGGCGTGAGGATCGGCGGCGAGAGCAAGCACAAGCGCGCGCTGAAGGTCTGGGAAAAGCGCGATTTCCAGAATCTCGACAACACCCGCGAGCTAGGCACGCGCAACATAAAAATCGCGCTTCGGCGGCTGCGGCGGTTCGCGCGCGAGGGCAATGCCGACGAGCTTGATCTTGATGCGACGATCGACGGCACCGCCAAGCAGGGTTGGCTCGATATCCATATGCGGCCCGAACGGCACAATGCGGTCAAGCTGCTGCTGTTCCTCGATGTCGGCGGCTCGATGGACCCGTTCATCAAACTCGTGGAAGAGCTGTTCAGCGCGGCGACCAGCGAATTCAAGAACATGGAATTCTTCTACTTCCACAACTGCCTGTATGAAGGGGTGTGGAAGGACAACAAGCGGCGCTGGTCGGACCGGACCAACACCTGGGACATCCTCCATAAATACGGCCACGATTATAAGGTGATCTTCGTCGGAGATGCGGCGATGAGCCCCTATGAGATTACCCATCCGGGCGGTTCGGTCGAACATTTCAACGAAGAATCAGGCGCAGCCTGGATGCAGCGCGTGGCGCATGTTTATCCGGCCACGGTATGGCTCAATCCGGTCCCGGAAAAGCAGTGGGGCTATTCGCAGTCGACCAAGATGATCAAGGAACTGGTCGGCGATTCGATGTTCCCGCTGACCCTGGGCGGACTGGATGATGCGATGCGTGAGATGACCCGCAAGAAGCATTGACGGCGGCGAAGTATTCCTTGGCTTGAACCTGCGCCGGCAAGGGCCAGATAAGCGACATGACAAACCGCCTCCCCGCCCTGTTCCTTGGCCACGGCTCCCCCATGACCACGATATCGGATGTGCCCGAACGCCGTGCATGGCAGGCACTCGGCCAGGTCCTGCCCCGTCCCAAGGCAATCCTGGTGGTTTCAGCGCATTGGGAAACGCATGGGCGGACGCATCTCACCGCGGGGCCAGCGCCGCGCACAATCCATGATTTCCGGGGATTTCCGCCGGAACTCTATGCAGTGCAATATCCTGCGCCTGGATCGGAAACGCTGATCGCCCGCGTTGCCACACTGCTGGGCGAGGAGCGGGTCCTGCGCGATGATAGCTGGGGCTTCGATCATGGTGCTTGGGGGGTGATACAGCCAATGTATCCCGAAGCCGATATCCCGATGATCGAGATGAGCCTTGATCGCTCGCTGACCCCGCAGCAGCACCTCGCGCTGGGTGAACGCCTTGCTCCGCTGCGCGATGAAGGCGTGTTGCTGGTGGGAAGCGGCAACATCATCCACAATCTGGCGCTGTGGCGCGAGAGCGCGGGCACGGTCCCCGATTGGACCGAAGATTTCCGCACTCGCAGCAATGCTGCGATCTTGGCCGATGATCGCGCGGCGCTCACCCGGTTCACCGCCGAGGATCGCGCCGCCATGCTGGCGATTAACAGCGCAGAGCATTACCTCCCGTTGCTATACGCAGTCGGAGCCCGGCAGCCTGGTGACAGCGTGGCTCTGTTCAGCGACACGCTCGACGGCAGCCTCTCGATGACCTCGGTATTGCTGGGAGATACGATGTTACTGAACGGAATTGCCTGACCTTAACCCTGTCGATCAAGCTCCGCATTTAGCCGCAGGCTGCAGCGCCAGAAGAAATATGCCGGAACAAGGCTTAGCCAAGCTGCTCCGAATAAAACGTAGCGGACCGACTCTTCACCATAGGCGGGCTTGAGAAGATCGGAGAGCATCCCGAAGAACAGCGGGCCGAGACCGAGCCCGATCAAATTTTGTCCGAAGAGCAACAGCGCGCTGGCGATCGCGCGGGTTCGAAGCGGAACCAGACCTTGGACGCTAGAATAGGTTGGGCCATAATAGAGCGTATTGAGTACTGTGGGCAGCATCAGCAACGCCAGCGCCACATCCCAACGGGTCGCGAAATAGGCCGCGAATGCAAGCGGCGCGGCCAAGGTCATGCCAATCGCGGGCGCGGTAAGGACGTGGCGGCGGTTCGTTCGGCCAAATCGATCAGCCAGCCAGCCGCCCAGCAAAGTCCCTGCAATTCCCGCGATCCCGCCGAACAGCCCAAAATAGAAGCCCACCTCGCCGGGGGTCAGCCCATGGGTGCGCTGGAAGAAGATCGTCGTCCAGGTTGCCTTGCCATAGCTCAGGAAGGATGCGCCCGATCCGGCGCAAAGCAGCAACACATAGGCGCGCGAGCGAAGCACTTCGGTCAGCGATTGGCGCAGACTGGCGGGCATGGCGGCGGAAGTGGCCGAGCTGGAATGGATCGGACGATCGTTGTCCCGAATAACAAAGGCCACCACGACCGCCAGCAACACGCCCGGCAGTCCCACAACAAAAAAGGCGCGGCGCCAGCCAAGCTCATCGGCGAGATAACCGCCAATCATCATGCCCAGCAGCGTGCCGACCGGTATTCCCAGAGCATAGAAGGCCAGCGCGGAGGACCGCCGTTCTGGTGGAACCCGGTCCGCGATCAACGAGTGAGCCGCTGGCGTACAACCCGCCTCGCCGATCCCAACACCCATGCGTGCCAGCAGCAACTGAACGAAGTTCTGCGCCAGTCCGCAAACCGCTGTTGCAAGCGACCAAAACGCCAGCGCCACTGCGATCAAGCGGCCCCGGTTTGTGGTTGGTCGATCAGCATACCGCGCGATTGGCAAGCCGAGGATGGCGTAAAACAATGCGAAGGCGATGCCCGTCATCAAGCCGATCTGGGTGTCATTGAGGCCCAGATCGCGGCTGATCGGTTCAGCCAGAATATTGACAATTTGGCGATCAATGAAGTTGAAGATGTAGACTACCAGCAACAGCCACAGCATCGCCCGGACTGAGATTGTGGTGGTAGGATTTGTCGCCACTGTGCTTTTCATCCTGCGCCTCGCCAAATCTGGTGAGCCGCGCCCGCCGATTTCATTAAACAGCTGTGTCGGCCCGCATTCTCTGAACGTCAAGCTGCTGGCGAGATACGCTTTGTCTGGCTAAAGCGCCGCGATGGATAGCCAACTTCTCATCATTTGCGTGCTCACCGCCGGGATCAATCTAATCGGTACGCTGGCCTATGCCGCGCGGATCGCTGGGGTTCGCACCCGCCGGATCGCCATGAGCTTTGCGCTATTCAACATCCTGGTACTTGTATCGCGCACATCGAACAGCTTCCTCGGGCCGTTCCTTGCCAAGCGGATCGAGATGCGGCTGACCACCGGCGGCGGCGATGCGCTGTTGTGGGATTTCCACATGGTGCTGCTGGCCGCAAGCGCTGCGGTAGCCGTGGGCATTGTATTGGTGCCTACCGGCCAGCGGCTGTTCGTTCGCGCTATCGGCTATTTTCAAGAGCATCGTTCTACCACCAGAATGATCCTGCGGAGCGCCTCGCCCGCTGGCCTTCGGACAATGCGGGATGCAATCGCTTCGCCTGCTTTGGGGCAGATACGCGGCCTCGTGAAAGAACGCGGGGTGGGCTGGGGGGTTCTGCTAGCCAATTGCTTGGCGCAGGCGTTGATTACGGTGGGAGTTCTGGCCTCGCTTTATGCCGGCTATCTCAACCCCGAGTTCCGCGTAACGGCATCGCAGCTATCGGCGGTGATCAACGGCTTTGCCACAATCCTGCTATTCGCCCTGATTGATCCGCAACTTTCAGTGATGACTGATGACGTAATTGAAGGCCGGGTCAGCGAGGCCTTGTTCCGACGCACAATCGTGTGGATTTCGTTCAGCCGGCTTGCCGGCACAATGCTCGCCCAGCTGCTGTTCCTACCCTCCGCGCAACTTATCGCCTGGGTCGCGAACTACGTGTAGATTAGAAACCGGCCGACAGTCTCGCGCCAAGCTGCCTCGTCCCAGGCGGCCATTTCCTCAAGATCATTCGCTGTTGCCGTGCGATCATCGACCCATTCGCGCAAGGCGGGGCCACCGTTGATGACATCGATCGCCAGCCGCTCCAGCTCATACTCATATGGAAAATCGCGCCAAAGCGGATAATCGGGATTGAGGTTGCGGATCGCCTTGAACGCCAGTGCCTGTAATCGCCAGGGCCGGAAAGCGTGGTGATCGTAGAAGCTGCCCTCCGCATGGATCATCAGCCCGCTGCACAGGCTCTTGGCGTGTTTGTGGAAGGTCGGCTCAAACCACACTTCGCGCAAGGCGCAGCCTGCCAGCCATTGCGGGGCGACCCGCCGCATTTCCGACAGCACCGGTTTGGCATCAAGATCAGGCGCGCCGAACAGAACTTCGAGCGGACGGGTAGTGCCGCGCCCCTCGCTCAGCGTGGTCCCTTCCAGCATGACTGTCCCGGCATAAGACCGCGCCATGTTGAGATTTGCTGCATTGGGGCTGGGATTGATCCAGATCCGGTTTTCCGGCCAACCGAAGCCAGGCGCTGCATCGGGTTGCCAGCCTTCCATCGCGATCACCCGATACTCAACATCCAGCTTGAAGTGAGCGATAAACCAGTGGCCCATTTCGCCCAGCGTCATGCCGTGGCGCATCGGCATTGGCCCGGCCCCGACAAAGCTCTCCTGCCCGGGCAGCAGCAGCGTGCCTTCAACCGGGCGGCCTGCGGGATTTGGGCGATCGAGGACCCAGACCGACTTGCCGGTTCCGGATGCGGCTTCGAGCAGATAGAGGAGTGTGGTGACGAACGTGTAGATCCGGCAGCCAAGGTCTTGCAGGTCGAACAGGAAAACATCGGCGGTCGACATCATTTGGCCGGTTGGGCGGCGGACCTCGCCATAGAGGCTGAAGATCGGGATGCCGTAGTGCAAATCAATCTCGTCCGGTGTTTCCACCATATTGTCCTGCTTGTCGCCTTTGAGCCCGTGCTGCGGGCCAAACGCAGAACTGATGTTGAGCCCGGCTGCAATCAGCGCGTCGAGCGAATGGGCCAGATTTTCGGTAACCGAGGCTGGATGTGCGACAAGGGCCACGCGCTTGCCCGCAAGCGGCTTGCGCAATTCAGGATCTGCGATCAGTCGGTCTATTCCGAACTTCACGGCTTTACTGGTGCCTCAAGCGGCAAGGCCCGGCAAGCCGCGGCATGGAATTCTGGCTTGCCAGCAGGAAAGTCCAGCGCCCAGAAGCGGTTTTCGCCGTCTTCGCCTTTTATGATGCCGTTCAGGGCCACGCGCGCCGGTAACGCCAGTTCCGAAGCAATATTGGCAACCAGCCGCAGCTCTGTGGCGCTCGTGGAAACTGTAATTTCAACTTCCGCCGGTGCATTGCGCATTCCTTCACGGAAGTCGTCGAAATCGTAGCAGGCCCAGCGAGTAGAAGGCGACAGGTTGAATTCCCGGTATGCGGCCGGTCCATGCTGCCAGAAAATTTCAAAGCAGGTTGTTTTCCACAAATCGTCGAACCGACCGGGCTCTTGTGCTGCCGGAATAATGATCCGGGCCATATTACCCGTCACCACGAAGGTAGCCTGGCAGCCAGTCGGGGTAGGTTTGATCGAAGCGCTGATGGAGCTGGCGGCCCCGGCCGAACAATCTGGATGAAGCAAGAGCGTGTGCATCAGCGCTCTATTACCCAGCAAACATGTCCGGGCAAGCAGCACTTGGGCAATCGCAACGGCGCTGCTAAGGGCCTTGCGCGATGACCCAATACAGCTCCACCCTGCTCCGCACGCTCCACGAGCGTGGTTATATTCACCAGATGACCGATGCGGCCGGTCTTGATGCCCTGGCAGGCAAGCAGATCGTGCCGGGTTATATCGGCTTCGATGCCACTGCGCCGTCGCTTCATGTCGGATCGCTGGTCCAGATCATGATGCTGCGCCGGCTCCAGCAGGCAGGGCACAAGCCGATCGTGCTGATGGGCGGCGGCACCACCAAGGTCGGCGATCCTTCGGGCAAGGACGAAAGTCGCAAGATGCTCTCCGGCGAGGACATCAACGCGAATATTGCTTCGATCCGCACCATCTTCGAAAAGCTCCTGACCTTTGGGGAAGGACCTACCGATGCGATCATGGTTGATAATGACGAGTGGTTGAGTGCTCTTGGCTATGTCGAATTGCTGCGGACCGTCGGCCCGCATTTCACCATCAACCGGATGCTGACTTTCGATTCGGTCAAGCTGCGGCTTGAACGTGAGCAGCCGCTGACCTTCCTCGAATTCAATTACATGATCCTCCAGGCTTATGATTTCCGCGAGCTGGCGCTCCGTCAAGGCTGCCGCTTGCAGATGGGCGGATCGGACCAATGGGGCAATATCGTCAACGGGATCGAACTTTCGCGCCGGATGGAGGGCAAGGAGGTGTTCGGGCTGACCACTCCGCTGCTGACAACTGCCGATGGGACCAAGATGGGCAAGACCGCCGCGGGTGCTGTCTGGCTCAATGAAGACGCCCTGCCCGCTTATGATTTCTGGCAGTACTGGCGCAATTGCGACGACCGCGACGTTGGCCGGTTCCTGCGGTTGTTCACCGACCTGCCGCTGGACGAGATCGCCAGGCTTGAGACGCTGGATGGCAGCGAGATCAATGCTGCCAAGGTGGTGCTGGCCAACGAAGTAACCCGGTTGTGCCGCAGCGGCGAAGCGGCCCAGGCAGCCGAGGACACCGCCGCTGCAACCTTCTCAGGCGGCGGAGTTGGTGCCGATTTACCAGTGCTGGCGATTCCAGCCGAGGGAATCGGGCTGATCGATGCGCTGGTCGGTATCGGATTTGCTGCCAGTCGAGGCGAAGCCAAGCGATTGATTGCAGGGGGCGGCGCCCGAATCGATGGTGAAGCTGTGTCCGACGAGAATCTTCTGGTCGCCGGATCGGGCGCCGAGGTGCGCATTTCTGCGGGCAAGAAGAAGCACGGGGTGCTGCGGCCGACCGATTGAAGCCCCAATTGCGCTAAGTTTACTGTTTATTCGCCATTACCGTCCATCATGTCGTCAGCTGCGATAAACAATGGAGGCAGGGCATCCCTATGGGTGTTGGCGCACAACTTTCGGTAACCGACCTGCGCCGTGCTACGCGGCATCCGGTCGATCATTTGGTCATTGGCGAGCACCGCGTGCTTGGCGACGTGCATCTGCACATCATGAACCTGTCTGCGCATGGATTCATGGTTGAGGGCAATGTCTCTATGGGTAAAGGCGAACGCGTGACTATCCGGTTGCCCGGGATTGGTCGAATCGAAGCCCATCTCATCTGGGTCACCGAAGATCGTGCGGGCTTTCAGTTTGAGCGGATAATCCGGCTCGAAGATTTTATCCGGATGATCGATTCTATCCAGCCTAACCCGCGACTGCGTCAAAGCCGCTAGGCGCGGCCAACCCCAAAGCATAGCTATCAACGCCGCAATCATCTGATTGCTTGGCAAGCGCCGTCCGCACTGCCATTCGGGCGAAGTGACACAGCCCACCTCACCGCTCCAGATCCGCGACTTCAGACGGTTCTGGCTGGCGCGCTTTTCAGCAGTTGTCGCCACAATGGCGATGGTCGTGGTGATCGGCTGGCAAACCTACGACATTGCCCGCAGCGATTATGGCATGAGTGTCAGCACCGCTGCCTTCATGCTTGGCCTGCTAGGGCTGGCCCAATTTGCACCGCTATTTGTGCTGACCCCGGTTGCCGGGCTGGTGGCGGACCGGTTTGACCGCCGCCGGGTTGCCGCCATCGCCAATTGCGTAGACCTGTGCGTCGCGCTGGTTCTAGGGCTCGTTACTGCTGCCGATGCACTGACCTTGCCGATCCTGTTTCTGCTTGCGGCCGCCCACGGGGCAGCCCGCGTATTCGTCGGCCCGGCAATGAGCGCGATTGCCCCCAACATCGTTCCCCCGACCTTGTTGCCGCGAGCGATCGATCGCTTTCAATTCAATTGCCTGGCAAGTCGGCTCGGTAGTTGGACCGGCAGCTGGCGGTCTTCTCTACGCGGCAAGTCCTGCTCTGCCCTATTGGAGTGCAATTGCCCTGCTGGTTCTGGCCAGTATCGGCATCCTCAGCATCGCACCGATGAAGCGGCCAGATGTGCGCCGCGATATCCATCCTGTTCGCCAGATGACGGAAGGCATGTCATATGTCTGGAATGAGCGTTTTCTGCTTGGCTGCATCACGCTCGATCTTTTTGCCGTGTTACTGGGCGGCGCGACCGCGCTGCTTCCGGTGTTTGCCCGCGACATATTGCAGGTCGGCTCCGAAGGGCTGGGCCTTATGCGCGCAGCACCAGCGGCCGGTGCAGCGATTGTGGCTCTGATACTCGCATTCTGGCCGCTCGCCCGCAATGTCGGGGTGAAGATGCTATGGGCAGTTGTGGTTTTTGGCCTGGCGACGATTGTGTTTGGCCTCTCGACTTCGTTCTGGCTGTCGTTGGCAATGCTGGCATTGCTTGGCGCATCGGACATGGTTTCAGTCTATATCCGCAGCAGTCTGGTCCAGCTCAATACACCTGATGACATGCGCGGCCGAGTCTCGTCCATTTCTGGGCTTGCGATCTCTGCTTCAAACGAATTGGGCGAAATGCAGTCGGGCCTCGCCGCAGCGCTGCTAGGCGCAACCGGCGCAGTCATGTTCGGGGGCGTGGGAGCCATTGCGGTCACCGTGCTGTGGGCATGGCTCTTTCCAGAACTGCGCAATGCTCGTACGTTTGCCCCTCAATATCGCCAGAAGGAAACCGTCCCATGAAGGCCGACAGCATCCTCGCCACTATCGGCAGCACCCCACATATTCGGCTCGCACGGATGTTCCCAAACCATGAGGTCTGGATAAAGTCCGAACGCGCCAACCCCGGCGGTTCGATAAAGGACCGCATCGGCCTCGCCATGATTGAAGCGGCCGAAGCAGACGGCAGCCTGAAGCCTGGCGGCACGATCATCGAGCCGACATCGGGCAACACCGGGATTGGTCTGGCGATGGTTGCAGCCGTCAAGGGTTACCGGCTGGTTCTGGTCATGCCCGAATCGATGTCGATCGAGCGGCGCCGGTTGATGCTGGCCTATGGCGCAAGTTTTGACTTGACCCCGCGCGAAAAGGGCATGAAGGGCGCGCTTGAGCGGGCACATCAGCTGATCCAGGAAACCCCGAACTCATGGATGCCGCAGCAGTTCGAAAACGCTGCCAACATCGCGGTCCATGTTCGCACGACGGCACAAGAAATCCTGGCAGATTTCAAGGATACCCCGATTGACGTAATGATCACAGGCGTCGGCACCGGTGGTCACCTGACCGGCTGCGCAGAAGAGCTCAAGCGCCACTGGCCCGGCTTCCGCGCCTATGCAGTGGAGCCTGCGCTGTCCCCGGTCATTTCCGGCGGCCAGCCCGCTCCGCACCCGATCCAGGGGATCGGCGCCGGGTTCATTCCTGGTAACCTCCACACCCAGGCGATCGACGGTGCGATTCAGGTCGATGCCGGTGATGCCAAGGAAATGGCCCGCCGCTGCGCGCGCGAGGAAGGCATGCTGGTCGGCATCAGTTCCGGCGCGACGTTGGCGGCGATTGCCCAGAAACTGCCCGAGCTGCCGCCTGCAAGCCGCGTGATGGGCTTCAACTATGATACCGGCGAACGCTATCTCTCGGTACCGGACTTCCTGCCCGAGTAAGACCGAACCCGGCTGTGTCATGGGTAAGCGCGCGGGTAAAACTGTGTGATAGGCTTCGCGGGCTCAATGTAGAACATTCGTTAAACATCAATGCCTATTAATCATCCCGATTGCTCGGGGGGATGGCATGGCATTAATCAGAACTGACTTCAGGGCGCTCGCTGTGAGCTCACTTGGAGCCGGAACAGCCATGATGCTGGTTAACATGCCTACGCAGTGGCGGGCGGGAAGCGGCAAATGGACTGTCGATTCGGCCTTGCTTGACCTTGGCACTGCCGCGCTGGTTTTTGCCGCCTTGATGTTGATTGCGCATATCGTTTTGCTCTCGTTGAAAGCCGGGCAAGGCTGGATGTATCTGGCGGCGGGAATGCTGGTCGGCTTGGCGACTTTTGCCGGGCTGCAATCTGGCGATCTCGTCCAATCTGCGCGTTCGGAAAAAATGCTGTCGCTGGTGGTGGTTGCGATCATGCTGTTCGGTGCGATGCTTGGAACCGTCTACTACGCGGCGGCGGGGCCTCGCCGACCCGGTGCTGCCCCCGATCGCCTTACCGAATGGCTTGGGATTGAACCCGACGCCTATGCGGACTTCGATCCGGCAAAGTTCCCTGTTGTCGATACCGGCGCGGAAAAACTCTTCTCCGGACCAACCCAGGTTCGCAGCAGCTTCGGCATCATGTTTGTCTGCTGTTTGATTCCATGGCTATCATTGATGCTGGCCGGACTTACCCTTTACTGGGCCGGAGGAAGCGTCATCGACCAGTTGCGGGACACATATACCAGCAATTACTCCGAAGACATTTTCGACGCGCCCAGCTTGATCGGTCCGCTCTCCGTCGCGACAATGGCATTTATGTTGGTCCTGACTGTGATCCTGGCCGGGTTTGGCCTCGCGATTCACAATATTTGCCGATATTTCAAGATCACCCGCAGCGGCGGTTATGCGCTGATGGGGTTTTCCATGACGTTCGTATGCGGCATCTTGATCCCGCCGCTCTTCCCGATTTCACCGCTGATGGCAATCTCGCTGAATATCTATCGCCGGTGGGCTGGACTTGAACCTGTCGGATTGCCGGACCCGGTCATAGTCAGCGACCCGGCGAGCCTGATCTCCGCCAGCCATCCAAGGCGCAGCTATCAACAGATTATCGAACAATAGGTCGCAGCTAAGCTGTCGCAAAAGCCTCCACGGGCAGCGCCATCATCGCGTCCGAACCTGCCTCGATCTTGCGGCGCAGCGCCCCCGCGTCAGGGGTGAAGCGTTCGCCGTAATAGCAGGCGGTGGTGAGCTTGGCTTCATAGAAGGCCTTATCCCCGGCGCCAGCCGACAATGCCTCTGTCGCCACCTTGCCCATCCGTAGCCACATCAGGCCCAGCGCGACGATCCCCATCAAATGCATATAATGATGCGCGCCGGCACCGACATTGTTGGGATTGGTCATGCCGTTGGTCATGAACCACAACGTCGCTGTTTTTAACTCCGCATTGGCCTTTTCGAGCTGCCCGGCCAGACCGCCCAGTGCGGCATCACCCTTAAGCTCGCAGCATTCCTTGTCGACCAGCGCAAACAGCGCCTGCACCGCGCGGCCGCCGTTCATCGCAAGTTTGCGGCCGACCAGGTCCATCGCCTGGATGCCGTTGGCACCTTCGTAAATCTGGGTAATGCGCGCGTCACGGACGAACTGTTCCATTCCCCATTCGGCGATGTAGCCGTGGCCCCCGAATACCTGCTGCATGTTGACTGCGGTGTCGAAACCCTTGTCGGTCCCGTAGCCCTTGATCACCGGGGTCAGCAGGCTGATCAGATCATCAGCCATCTGGCGGTCCGCTTCGTCTGCCATTTTGTGGGACAGATCGATCTGGAGCGCACCCCACAGGTAAAGCGCGCGCATCCCTTCGGTGAAAGCCTTGGCATCCATCAGCATGCGGCGGATATCCGGGTGGACGAACAGCGTATCGGCTTTTTCGCTGGGCTCCGCTGCGCCGGTCAGCGCCCGGCCCTGACGGCGTTCCTGAGCGTATTTCACTGCATTCTGATAGGCGACTTCGGCCTGCGCCAGTCCCTGTATGCCCACGCCGAGGCGGGCGGCATTCATCATGATGAACATCGCAGCGAGGCCCTTGTTCTCCTCGCCCACCATGTACCCGGTCGCGCCGTCATAGTTCATGACGCAGGTCGCATTGCCGTGGATGCCCATCTTGTGTTCGAGCGAGCCGCAGGAAACCGCGTTTCGCGCGCCCAGCGAGCCATCCTCATTCACCATAATTTTCGGGACGATGAACAGCGATATGCCCTTGGTTGAATCGGGAGCATCGGGCGTCTTGGCCAGCACCAGGTGGATGATGTTCTCGGTCAGATCATGCTCACCGGCCGAAATAAAAATCTTGGTTCCGGTAACCGCATACGAGCCATCTAGCTGCGGCATCGCACGGGTGCGGATCAGGCCCAGATCGGTGCCACACTGCGGCTCGGTCAGATTCATGGTTCCGAGCCATTCACTCGCAATCAGTTTGGGTAGGAATTTGGCCTGCTGCTGGGGCGAACCTTTGGCAAGGATGGACGAAATGGCTCCGGTAGTCAGGCCGGGGTACATCCCGAACGCCTGATTGGCCGATGCCATGAACTCTTCCAGGACGAAGCCCAGCACATGTGGCAGCCCCTGCCCGCCAAACTCCTCGGGCATAGAAAGCGTGCCCCAGCCCGCTTCACGATATTGGTCGAACGCCGCTTTGAAACCTTTGGGGGTTGAAACGCTGCCATCGGCATGCCGGGTACAGCCTTCGAGATCGCCGGAGAGATTGATCGGCGCCAGGACTTCTGCGGTGAACTTCCCGCATTCAGCGATCACCGTCTCGACCAGATCCGCGGTTGCATTTTCAAAACCCGGAAGATTGCCGTAGCTTTCCAGCTTGAGCACTTCATTGATGATGAAACAGGTATCGCGGGCAGGCGCCGTGTAGGTGGGCATTTAATTGAGTCCTTGTGGTCTGGTTCAGGCCTTGTTTGGCGTCTGATCGAGTCTTTCGACCAACGCGATAAAGCTGGTCAGCTCGGCAATGGCGGAATCGATGTCGTTGCGCTGTTGAGTCATCTGCTCAACCCGTTCGCGGCAGCGTTCGATCGTAACGCGGCGCTGCTGGACCCGGCCATCTCCAAGATCATAAAGATCGATCATCTCCTTGATTTCGGTCAGGCTGAAACCAACGTTTTTCGCCCGCATGATCCACGCCAGACGCGCTCGGTCGCGTTTGGAATAAATCCGGGTGAGCCCGACACGGGCGGGTGAGATCAGGCCTTCATCTTCATAAAAGCGAAGCGCCCGCGCGGTCACGCCGAATTCGGCGGTCAATTCCGAAATGGCGTAGTTTTCCCGCTCAAGCGCATCGGGCCGGTCAATATGCGCACCCTCGTGGGTCGAAATGGGTGAAGCAGGGCTGTCCATAAACCCGCTTTTATATTCCCTTTACGTAAGCGTCAATCTACCGTTCTTGCAAGTTCATTGCCGTCGAGCTTGCGATAGAAACAGCTTGTCGCACCGGTGTGGCAGGCCGGGCCGGCGGGCCGGACCAGCAGAACCAGTGCATCCTGATCGCAATCGACCAGGATATCGTCAATTTCTAGAAAATGGCCCGAGGTTTCCCCCTTCAGCCATAAACGCCCGCGTGAACGCGAGTAGAAATGGGCAAGACCAGTCTCGCGCGTCTTGGCCAACGCTTCAGCGTCCATGAAGGCCACCATCAGCACTCTGCGCGAGCTGACGTCCACTGCCACCGCGGTCAGCAGCCCCTGCGCGTCGAATCGCGGCAGGAAGGCGCTTCCCTGCTCTCGGTCGTTCGTTTCGTTCCCAGCCATGGGTTCCTTTGTTGCACGATAACCACATGTGTCGACCAAAATCTGCGCGGCAAAGCCTTCGCGCTTTCCTTTCATGGCATTTCGATCAAGTAAGCCGAAGCGGTGTTACAGTCGCTCACCAGTACTGACAGTGTCCGTAACGGCACCAAGGGCCTGGGTTCAGGGGAATAGGCTAACGCCCGCATTAGCTGGGCGAGCCAGATGAGGGATCGGGCGAAGCGGCCAACGGGGGGCCGCCCAACTGCGGAAGCAGCGCCTAACAGTTTCGTCACGATGGCGCCCGGAGCTTCGGCTCCGGGCGTTTTCGTTTGATATTCGGCAGGAGCTTCGGCTCCGGGCGTTTTCGCTTGATCTCCGGCAGGAGCTTCGGCGTCCGGCGTTTTCCGTCCGTTATCAAGCCAGTGGCAAAGCCTCATCCAGAACCCGCGCAAAGCAGGCGATCACCACCCTCTTTGCTCCGGCCCGCTTCAGCGCGCGGACGCAGGCATCGCTGGTCGCCCCGCTGGTGAGAACATCGTCAACCAGCACAATCGAGGCGTCCTTTAGCATTTCGCCACGTTTCGGATTTGCCGCAATCGAGCCGCTCAACGCCCGCGCCCGGGCTTTGCGACCCAGGCCGCCCAGCATCGTGGTAGCCTTGCGGCGGAGCAGCGCATCAACCAATAACCCCGAGCCGCGCTGCCGGGCGACCTCTCGCCCCAGCAAGGCCGCCTGATTGAACCCGCGCCTCCACAACCGCCAGCGGTGCAGCGGCACCGGGACAACGATCCAGCTTTCATCGATCTGCGGCAACTTCGCCGCAACAAATCGGCCCAGCAATGGCGCGAGCGCTATCCGCCGTCCATGCTTGAATGCCAGCACGAGGCGCCGTGCCGCGTCGTTGTAAAGGGTTCCTGCTGCAATTCCGTCATGCCGTGGTGGATCGGCTAGGCATGGTGCGCAAAGCGACCGATCGGGCGTTCCCTCCGCAAAGGGTCGCTGACAGGACGCGCAGCTTGGCTCTCCCGGGATTGCGAGCTCACCCCAGCAGGTCGCACAAAGCCCGGATTGAGTCGCAAGACCCTCGCCGCACAGCGGGCAGCGCGGCGGAAAGATCAGGTCAACGATCGGAGCGAGGCTTGGGGGGATTTCCATTCCTTGCGTTCTAACCGCCCCTGCCGATGCGACAAGCGCTTGCGCAGTTTGGCATGGCACGGCAGGGGCTGCGCATGATCAGCGCCGCACCGCCGCAGATATTCAACCCTGCCCGGCGGCTTGCCGTTCGCCGCAGGATGCTGGCGCTGCAAGCTCTGCCTGATGCCCCGCGCTATCTGCTGGCCGACATGATCGAGGACGTGATCGAGCGGATTGGCTTCCTGCGAATCGAACCACGCCGGGCGCTGGTAATCGGTGATTGGACCGGCGATCTGGCCCACCAGCTGGGGGCCGAAAGGCGCGAGCCGTCTGGCGGGTTCGATGAAGACAAACCCTATCCCGAGGGCGGCTTTGACCTGATCGTCAGTCTCTCCACGCTCGATACGCTGAATGACCTGCCGGGCGCGCTGATCCATATGCGGGCCGCACTGGCACCTGGAGGATTTGCGATAGCGAGCTTCCTTGGTGCCGGAAGCTTGCCGGCCTTGCGTTCTGCGATGCTGGCCGCCGACGGGGAGCGCCCTGCCCCACGGCTGCATCCGATGGTCGATGTCCGGGCTGGCGGACAATTGCTCCAGCGCGCGGGCTGGGCCGACCCGGTGGTTGACAGCCGGTCGCTCGAAGTCCGGTTCAGTTCGCTCGGCCGGCTAATCGGCGATCTGCGCGCTCAGGGCCTCGGCAACGTTCTCGCCCGCCCTGGCCCGACGCTGACCCGCGCTGCCTTTGACCGTGCTCGCGGCGCATTTGGCGAACGAACCAGCGAACACTTCGAAATCCTCACCCTAAGCGGTTGGCGCCGTTAAGGCCGCCTGTGCTGCTGCCAGCTTGGCAATCGGCACCCGGTAGGGCGAGGCGCTGACGTAATCGAGGCCGACTTTCTCGCAAAAGGCGATGCTGGCCGGATCGCCGCCATGTTCGCCGCAGATGCCTAGCTTGATCTCGGGCCGGGTTGCCCGCCCGCGCTCTGCCGCAAGGCTTACCAATTGCCCAACCCCGTCAATATCAAGGCTGACGAACGGATCGCGCGGATAGATCCCCTGCTCCACATATGGTCCCAGGAACCGCGCCGCATCGTCCCTCGAAACGCCAAGAGTAGTTTGCGTCAGATCATTGGTTCCGAACGAGAAGAAGGTCGCTTCCTCGGCAATTTCGCCCGCCATCAATGCCGCACGGGGCAGCTCGATCATCGTGCCGACCAGATAATCGAGCGTGCGGCCCTTTTCGGCAAAGACCTGAAGCGCAACCCGGTCAACCAGCGCCTTGAGGATCTCCAGCTCCCGCTTGGTCGC
>JANOFJ010000011.1:0-3968 GCA_031413595.1 Novosphingobium sp. | reverse complement strand
GCCAAGGAGCTGAAGCTGGTCCAGAATGCCGAGCCGCTGGTGGCCAAGTTCGGCGGCGATGTCGGTACGGTGCTGGCGGGCATCGACATGTGGATGCGCACCCTCAAGATCGGCCTGCCGATCACGATGAAGCACCACACGGATGCTTCCGAAACCATGCGCGCCGATCTGTTCAAGCCGATCAACTATCCCAAGCCAGATGGGGTAATCAGTTTCGACCGGCTGTCGAGCGTGGCGCTGTCGTTCACCAATCACGCGGAGGACCAGCCTTGCCACCTCGTGCTCAAGGATCCGGCGATTCCGGTCGAGGTCAATCTGGCGCTCTATGCCGGGCCCGAGGCACGGTTCTGCCCCGCCGGGGTCTATGAATTCCTCGGCATCGAGGAGGGCAAACCGCGGCTCCAGATCAACGCCCAGAACTGTGTCCACTGCAAGACCTGCGACATCAAGGACGCGACCCAGAATATCGAATGGGTCACGCCCGAAGGCGGCGGCGGCCCCAATTATCCGAATATGTGACTGCGTCCTTGGCGTTCACCGTAACTGCCTACGCCAAGATCAACCTCGCGCTGCATGTCCGCGGGCGGCGCGGGGACGGCGATCATGAGCTGGAAACGCTGTTCGCCTTCGTTGACGATGGCGACCGGCTGAGCGTTGCCCCAGCCGCGCAGGATGAGCTGCGAACGATTGGCGAGTTCGCCGCAGGGCTTGATGATCCGTTTGGAAATATCGTCGCCAAGGCACTGCTCGCGTTGCCACGGACCAGCGGCTGGGCGGTGACCCTCGACAAGCGTCTGCCGGTGGCCGCCGGGCTGGGCGGCGGCTCGGCCGATGCCGGGGCCATCTTCCGGATGGTCGAGGCCGCGCAAGGCCGGCCGGCGGACTGGCTTGCCCGCGCCGCAAAACTTGGTGCGGATGTGCCGGCCTGTGTCCGCTCCGCCACCTGTATCGGCCGGGGAACTGGGACTGAGCTGAAACCCATCGACAATGACCTGACCGGCATGGCCGTGCTGCTGGTCAACCCGCGCGTGCCGCTGGCGACAGGTCCCGTTTTCATGGGCTGGGACGGGGCGGATAGGGGCCCGCTGCCGCAGGGCACTGTCCGCGAGATCACTCTGGCTGGCCGCAATGATCTGGAAGCATCGGCCATCGCCCAATGTCCGCCGATCGCTGATGTCCTTGGCGCATTGGCTGAAACAAAGCCGATGGTGGCGCGGATGTCCGGCTCGGGCGCGACCTGTTTTGCGCTTTATGAACGTCATGACGTCATGCGCGCGGCTGCGGAAAAGCTTAGCCTCGCGCATCCCGGCTGGTGGCAGATGACGGGCAGCCTGCGGTGAGCGCCGAAGCCTTCCGATTGCTGGGTGAGCCGCGCTTTGGCGGGATACTGGTGGTCTCCGATCACGCCTCGAACCTTGTGCCCGATGACATCCACCTCGGGATCGATGCGGCGCTGCTGGGTCAGCATATCGCGATTGACCTTGGCGTTGCCGAGGTTGCGGAAATCATGGCCGAGCGCACCGGAACTGCGGCATTCCTCGGCAACGTCAGCCGCCTGGTCTGCGATTTCAACCGAGAGGAGCATTTGCCTAACGTGGTGCCGATCGCGAGCGATGGCCATGCCATTCCCGGCAATGCCCTCGATCATACGGCGCACGAAGCGCGGCTGGCGCGGTTTTTCCGCCCCTATCACGAGGGGTTGGCGGCGCTGCTCGAGGATGTCCCGCAGGCCCTGATCCTTTCTCTCCACAGCTTTACCCCCAGACTTGCTAGCCGCCCCGATCAGGCGCGGCCATGGCAAGTGGGGGTGCTCTACAATCAGGACGACCGGGCAGCGCGACTGGCGATCCCGATGCTCGAGGCTGAGGGGCTGATGGTCGGCGATCAGCAGCCCTATTCGGGCAAGCTGCTCAACGCCACGATGAACCGCCATGCCGAAGCCGATGGCCGGCCATACCTTGGTATCGAAATCCGCCAAGATCAGATCGAAACCCCCGCGCTGCACGCCGAATGGGCCGAGCGGCTAACCCGGATTTGCAACAGGGTTGCGCTCTTGCTCTCGTGAAGGCAGGAGAATTGCGTGATTATCCCGCGAAGGACAAGTAAATGACTGCCCGTTTTGACAAGTCGCGACTGCCGAGCCGCCATGTTTCGGTCGGACCAGAGCGCGCGCCCCAGCGCAGCTATTACTATGCAATGGGCATGACCGAGGAAGAGATCGCGCGGCCGTTCGTCGGCATCGTCTCGGCGGGGAATGACAGCGCGCCGTGCAATACGACCCTCGATTTCCAGGCGAATATCTGCCGCGACGGCGTGATCCAGGGCGGCGGAACCCCGCGCCGGTTCAACACGATCACCGTAACCGACGGGATCGCGATGGGCCATCAGGGCATGAAAAGCTCGCTGGTCAGCCGCGAAGTGATCGCAGATTCGATCGAACTTTCGGTGCGCGGGCATTGTTACGACGCGATTGTCGGCTTTGCCGGTTGCGACAAGAGCCTGCCCGGCATGATGATGGCGATGCTGCGGCTCAACGTCCCGTCGATCTTCGTCTATGGCGGCTCGATCCTGCCCGGACGCTATCAGGATCGCGATCTGACGGTCCAGGACGTGTTCGAGGCGGTCGGGCGCTTTTCGGCCGGTTCCTGCCCGCTGAGCGAGCTCACCGCGATCGAAAAGGCGGCTTGTCCGGGCCACGGTGCCTGCGGCGGGCAATATACCGCCAACACCATGGCCTGCGTGGCAGAAGCGATCGGACTTTCCATTCCAAACAGCAACATGGCCCCGGCTCCGTATAAATCGCGTGAGGAAGTGGCGATTGCCGCCGGGATCCAGGTGATGAATCTCATCGAGCATAATATCCGCCCCCGCGACATCTGCACCCGGGCTGCCTTCGAAAATGCGGCCCGTGTCGTCGCCGCCACGGGCGGCTCGACCAATGGCGCGCTCCATCTGCCGGCCATGGCACATGAATGCGGCATTGATTTCGATTTGTTCGACGTAGCAGAAATATTTAAATCAACACCTTATATCGCTGATTTAAAGCCCGGTGGTAAATATGTCGCCAAGGACATGTATGATGCCGGAGGCGTCTATATGCTGATGAAGACGCTGCTCGATGGCGGCTTCCTAGATCCTTCGCCGATGACCGTGACCGGCAAGACGCTGGGCGAGAATATCGAGGAGATCACCTGGAACCCCGACCAGAAGGTGATCTACGATGTGAAGACGCCGCTGACCGCAACCGGCGGCGTTGTCGGCCTGCGCGGCTCGCTCGCCCCCGAAGGCGCGATCGTCAAGGTGGCGGGCATGCACCGCCTGCAATTCCGCGGCCCGGCGCAGGTGTTCGAGTGCGAGGAAGACGCTTACGCTGCGGTTGAGGAACGCCGGATCAAGGAAGGCAGCGTGATCGTTATCCGCAACGAAGGTCCCAAGGGCGGGCCGGGCATGCGCGAAATGCTCGCCACCACCGCCGCGCTCTATGGCCAGGGCATGGGCGAAAGCGTCGCGCTGATCACCGATGGACGCTTTTCAGGCGCAACCCGGGGCTTCTGCATCGGCCATGTCGGCCCGGAAGCTGCCGATTGCGGGCCGATCGCGCTGGTGGTTGAGGGCGACATGATCGCGATCGATGCCGAAGCCGGAACAATCGAGCTTGAGGTCGACGAGGCGACGCTGGCGGAGCGCCGCAAGCTGTGGAAGCCGCGCGGGACTGATTACAATTCGGGCGCGCTATGGCGCTATGCGCAGAACGTCGGCCCGGCCTATCAGGGCGCGGTAACCCACCCTGGCGGCAAGGCTGAGACCCATGTTTTTGCGGATATCTAGCGCCACTCTGGTCACTCGGGCGTTGGCTGGCTGTTCCGGTCCTGCGCCGGAAATGGCCGAAGCGGCTGAGAAAATCGCGTGCGCCCTCGATGGCGCGGCTGAGTTTTCCCCGACCTGCACGGTCGAGAGCCAGATCGTGC
>JANOFJ010000010.1:0-4116 GCA_031413595.1 Novosphingobium sp. | reverse complement strand
GCGACTTCGGAATTGACGAGGGCCTCCGGGATCACCCCGATCACCTCGCCGCCAGCTTCCAGCGCGCCATCCGCCAGCGCGCCCATCAGGCCGAGCTTGCCGCCGCCATAGACCAGGCCGATCCCGCGCCGGGCCAGAGTGTCACCCACTTCGCGGGCCAGCGCGATATAGCGCGGATCTGCCGGAGTGGCCGAGCCGCAATAGACCGCCAGGCGTTTCACCTCAGATCCTCCAGCATCAGCTTGGCGGTCGCCTTGGCGCTGCCGACCACGCCCGGAATCCCCGCCCCCGGATGCGTGCCTGCGCCGACAAGGTAGAAATTGCCAATCTTGTCATCGCGGTTGTGGCCGCGGAACCAGGCGCTTTGGGTCAGGATCGGCTCGAGGCTGAAGGCACTGCCAAGATGCGCGTTGAGATCCAGCGCGAAATCGCGCGGGGCATAGTGGAACTTGGTCACGATCCGGTCGTGAATGTCGGGAATCAAGCGCCGCCCGACCTCGTCGAGGATGCGCTTTTCCAGCAGCGGCCCGATTTGCTCCCAATCGATCGGCAGCTTGCCCTGATTGGCGACCGGGATCAGCGCATAAAAGGTGCTCTTGCCTTCGGGCGCCATCGCCGGATCGGTCACGGTCGGGTGGTGGAGATAGATCGAGAAGTCCTGCGGCAGCACGCCGTGTTCATAAATGTCTTCGACCAGACCCTTATAGCGCGGGCCGAACAGGATCATGTGGTGCGGGATGCCCGGCCAGGTTCCCTCAACGCCGAAGTGGACCACAAACAGGCTGGGCGAGAAGCGCTTTTTCACCAGGCTCTTCGACATCTGTTTGCCGCGCGGGCTGTCGCTCATCAGATCGCGGTAGCTGTGCACGATATCGGCATTGCTGGCGACGGCATCGAACCGCTCGGTCCAGCCGCTGGCGGTTTCCACCTCGGTCACCCGGTTGCCCAGCGTGTGGATATGGAGCACCGGATCGTGGAGCCGCAGCTTGCCGCCCAGCCGCTCAAAATGCTTGACCATCCCGGCGATCAGCTGGTTGGTTCCGCCCTTGGCCCACCACACCCCGCCGTCCATTTCCAGCTTGTGGATCAGGGCATAGATCGCGCTGGTGGTCATCGGATTGCCGCCCACCAGCAGCGTGTGGAACGAGAGCGCCTCGCGCAGCTTCTCACTTTTCACAAAGCTGGAAACCATTGAATAAACGCTGCGCCAGGCCTGGTACTTGGCCAGCGCCGGAGCCGCCTTGATCATGCTGGCAAAATCGAGGAACGGGACATGCCCGAGCTTGACATAGCCTTCCTCGTAAACCCCTGCGGCATAACGCAGAAAGTCTTCGTAACCGGGCAGATCGCCCGGCGCGACGCGGGCAATTTCGCGCGGCAGATCAACCGGATCGTTCGAATAGTCGAAGTTGGTGCCATCGGGCCAGTTGAGCCGGTAGAACGGCGAAACCGGCATCAGGGTTACATCCTCGGCCATGTCGTGACCGGTCAGTTCCCATAATTCCTTCAGGCACGGCGGATCGGTGATCACGGTCGGCCCGGCATCAAAGGTAAAGCCGTCGCGCTCCCAATAATAAGCCCGGCCGCCCGGCTTGTCGCGGGCTTCGATCACGGTGGTCTCGATTCCGGCCGATTGCAGCCGGATCGCCAGCGCAAGGCCGCCAAAGCCGGCGCCGATCACACAGGCGCGGCTCATCGCGGGGCTCCCGGCGCGGCTTGGCCCGGGTCATCCAGGCAAGCCAGCGGCCGGCCCTTGCCGATCAGGCTGGCCAGCGCCGCACTGACACGCACCGGCGGGCGGCCGATCAGGATCCGCGCCCGGTCGGCCCAGCTTGAGCGTCCGGCATAGAACCGTTCGATCAAACCCGGGGACAAGTCGTAGAAGCGCTCAAGCACCTTGTAGCGGCGCTTGGGGGTGGCCGCGCCAAACAGCATGGTCGAAAGCATTCGGTAAAATCCTCCGCGCCGCCAATGGGCACTTGCATGACTATAGCTTGCTGCAGCGAGCGCGGCACCTGTAACTTCGGGCAAGTTGGCCAGCTTGATCGCCAGCCGCACCGCCTGTGGCAACGAAAAGCTGGTCAGCGGGTGAAGCAGGCCGGCCCTCGCGCCGGCCCGGGCCGGGGTTTGCGTGTGATCGGGCCAGAAACGCGTGAAATTCCCCGCTGCCACCACCGGCAACACTCCGGCTTCTTCGCGCAGCACTGCAGTCACCTGCCAGCCGTTCAACTGGCAATAGTTAGCGATCCGTCCGTTCAGCTCCTGCAGGTCGAGTGCGGGGCTGTCGGAATAATAGGTATCCTCGACAAACACTTCGGTGGGGGAAAAGGGCAGGCAATAGACGAACCGATAGCCGTCCAACTGGCTTACCCGCGCGTCCATCACGATCGGTCCGGTGAGTCCGTGGGGCGCGCTTAGGCGCAGCATCTGCCCCATGAATTTCTGCCAGCCGCCACGCATCCCCGGCATGCCGGCTGCGCCGCGCGCATCAATCACCCCGCCCGTGGTGATCATGGTGCCATTGGCCAGCGTGACGCGGGTCTGCTCGATTGAGGCCACTTCAACGCCGGTCCTTACCGAGCCTTCGGGCAGCGCGGCGCGCACCACCTCGTCCAGCCGCTCGCTGGTGATGGTCCGGTAAGGGGTGGGAAGTTTGCGCGAATTGCGCGGAAAACGCACCGAATAGCCCCGATCCCAGCGTGCGACGATCAGTGGTTCCACCAGCCATTCGTCTTCGGGGGCAATGTCGCTGGCGAAGAATGACCACAAATGGTTGCCGCCAAGCGTTTTGCCCTGCTCGATCAGCAACAGTGACAGATCTGGCCGCAATCGGGCGAAGGCAAGGGCCAGCAGCCCGCCTGCCAGCCCGCCGCCCACGATGATGATGTCACTGTCACGCCCGTCCATTGCCACCTGCCTTTAGCGCAAGGGCAGGGCAGCGCAACCGGGCTTGGCGCGGCGCGCGACATCGGTCATGGTATCAGCAATGGAGATTGTTCCCGCCACATTGGCCGATACCGCCCAGATCACCGCGATCTATGCGCATCATGTGCTGCATGGCACCGCCAGTTTTGAAACCGAACCGCCCGGCGAGGCAGAGATGGTGGTGCGGATGGGCAAGGTGCTGGATGCCGGATCGCCTTGGCTGGTGGCCGTCCTTCGGCAAGCTCAGGATGAGCGGCAAGTGGTCGGCTATGCCTATGCCAGCCAGTTCCGCGATCGGCCGGCCTATCGTTTTGCCTGCGAGAACAGCATCTATGTCCGCCACGATCTGCGCGGCTCGGGGATCGGCCGCGCGCTGCTGGCGGCGCTGACCGAGGCGGCGACGCGGTGCGGCTTCCGCCAGATGGTCGCGGTGATCGGCGGGGCGGAGCCTGCTTCTGAAGCACTCCACGCCCGCGCCGGGTTTGTCCGGATCGGACAATTGCGCAGCACCGGGCGCAAGCATGGGCGCTGGCTGGATACGCTCTATATGCAACTTCCACTGGGCGAGGGCGATCAGACCCCGCCGCTCGAGGAACCGCTATGACCAGCCTGCTACCCCACCGCCGCGCCGCGATTGCCACGGTACTGGCCGCGCTAGCTACGGCAGCGATCCTAGCGGGCATGGGCCGCCCGCTGATCTGCGAATGCGGTACGGTCAAGCTGTGGTGGGGGGTGGTGCAATCGGCCGAAAACAGCCAGCACCTCACCGATTGGTACAGCTTCAGCCATGTGATTCACGGGCTGCTGTTCTATGGTTTGGCATGGTTGATAAATAATTGGATCGCGCATGCCCCCCTCCCCTTCAGGGGAGGGGCCGGGGGTGGGGCTTCTCCGCTGGACGACGCGTCAGACCTGGCGGATAGACCTCACCCCAACCCCTCCCCTGAAGGGGAGGGGCTAGCAGTCGCGCGCTGGGCACTGCCGATTGCCCTGGTGATCGAGGCAGCGTGGGAACTGTTCGAAAACTCTCCGGTGATCATCGATCGCTCTCGCGCGGTAACCGTCAGCTGGGGTTACAGCGGCGACAGCATTGTCAATTCGGTGGCTGACATCGGCTGGATGGCGGCGGGTTTCTGGCTCGCCAGCCGCCTGCCGGTGAAAGCCAGCATCGCGATAGGGATCGCCTTCGAG
>JANOFJ010000009.1:0-10473 GCA_031413595.1 Novosphingobium sp. | reverse complement strand
TACCTCTTGACCGAGGGCGAACTGCCCACCCGCGAGGAGCTCGACACCTTCGTCTACACCATCACCCGCCACACCATGGTGCACGAGCAGCTGCTGCAATTCTATCGCGGCTTCCGCCGCGACGCGCACCCGATGGCTATCATGTGCGGTGTCGTCGGTGCATTGTCGGCCTTCTATCATGATTCGACCGACATCGACGACCCGAAGCAGCGGATGATCGCCAGCCACCGGCTGATCGCCAAGATGCCGACGATTGCGGCTGCGGCCTATAAATACTCGGTTGGCCAACCCTTCGTCTATCCCGATAACAGCCTGTCCTATACCGGCAATTTCCTGCGGATGACCTTTGGCGTGCCGGCCGAGCCCTATGAGGTGAACCCGGTGGTCGAAAAGGCGCTGGACCGGATTTTCATCCTCCACGCCGACCACGAGCAGAATGCATCCACCTCAACCGTGCGGCTCGCCGGTTCCTCTGGCGCCAATCCGTTCGCCTGCATTGCGGCCGGAATTGCCTGCCTGTGGGGCCCCGCGCATGGCGGTGCAAATGAAGCCGCGCTCAACATGCTGCTCGAAATCGGCACTCCCGATCGCATCCCGCACTATATCGAGCGCGCCAAAGACAAGAACGATCCATTCCGCCTGATGGGCTTCGGCCACCGCGTCTACAAGAACTACGATCCGCGCGCGACCGTGATGCAGCAGACCGTGCGCGAGGTGTTCGATGCACTCAAGGTTACCAACCCGGTCTTCGAAGTTGCCTTGCGGCTTGAGGAAATGGCGCTCAACGACCCCTATTTCATCGAGAAGAAGCTGTTTCCCAATGTGGACTTTTACTCGGGCGTTATCCTTTCGGCGATCGGCTTCCCGACCACCATGTTCACCGCGCTATTTGCGCTGGCCCGCACCGTCGGCTGGGTTGCGCAGTGGAACGAAATGATTTCCGATCCCGGTCAGAAGATTGGCCGGCCGCGCCAGCTTTACACCGGGCCGATCGAGCGCGATTACGTTCCGGTCAGCAAACGCTGACCCACAGGAGGGCAAAGAATGGCATTTCTTCGTATTATCATAAGCATTTTTGGCGCGTTTTTGCTGGTGGCGGGCTCGTTCTTCACGCTCCAAGGCCTGGGCATCATCATGTGGCCGCCAGAAAGCTTCATGCTGGCTGAGCAGAAGTGGGTGCTTTACGGGGCGCTGATTGCGGCGGCAGGTGGCCTGCTGATCTTGCTAGCGCGCCGGATCGGGCGCTGACGCCAGCAAGTCGGCCGGTACTTCCAATGTGAAACGCGCGCCCTGACCGGGCGCGCTTTCCACCGTCAGATCGCCGCCCATCGCGCGCGCCAGGCGCCGCGAGATGTAAAGGCCAAGCCCTGATCCGCCTTCGTCGCTGCGGCCGAGCCGTTCGAACTTTTCAAAGACGCGCGCCTGCTGCTCTGGGCTGAGCCCCGGCCCCTGATCGGCTACGATCACCCTGGCCCGGGACCCGTCGCCCTCCAGCCTGATCCAGACCTGCGAGTTGGCGGGTGAATAGCGGATCGCGTTGCCCACCAGATTGAGCAATACCTGCAAAACGCGGCGGAACTCAGCGATTGCAGGCAGGTTCTCGCCGATTTTCGGTGCATCGATGGAAATGCCCTGCTCGCCCGCGCGCACTCCAAGAATACCGGCCGCGCGGCGGGCCACATCGGCCAGGTCGATCTGATCTGGTGCCGTCGAAAAATCCTCGGCGTCGACCACTTCGAGATCGGCGATATCCTCGACCAGCGCCAGCAGATGCTGTCCTGCCGCCGCGATGTCGGCTGCATAGCGGCTGTATTCCTCGGCGAGTGGCCCGGCGAGGCGGGTCCGGATGGTTTCAGCATTGGCGATAATCCGGGCGATCGGTTGGCGCAGGACCGGCGCCATCTCTCGCCCGACTAATCCCGGCGCATTGCTTTGTTGGTGCATGGCAAGCCCGTTGGAAACTGGCGCGCCGACAAGCGCCAACGGCACATCGGCGCATAGCAGCAGTTCGAACCCATTGGGCTCGCCGCCGGGCACTTCCTGCGGCAACAAGGTTGCCCGCCAGCTGCGCTCTGACCCTGCCACGCGAACGACAGCGCCGTCGAGCAAACGCCAATGCAGGGGCTGGCGGTGATGATCGCCTTCGATAAGCACGAAATCGGTCCATGGTTGCCCGATCCCACCTTCCATCGCTGCGGTTAATTCGGCCAGATCGGCAGCGTCGCTTTCAACGGCAAGCAAGCGTTGGCCGCCATCGAGCCGCGCAGAAAATTCCGCAACGGCGCGATCAATCGCCGAGCGGCGGCGGGCGCTTTCTGCCAGATCTTCAGGCGGCAGCGGGGCCGCCTGCCAATTACGCAGTGTGATAGTGCAGCCATTTTCCGGGTCCGCCAAAGGCTCAACCTCTACCCAAGCTGTAATCACGTCCTGCCCGTCGCTGGCACTGATCGGGCGGGCCAGTTTGAGCCCGTAATTACGCGCCTTGCGCACGGTTTCGAGTAAAGCCGGGATGGCAATCGTGCCGGGCAACTCGCCGCCGCACCGCAATTGCAGACCGGCAAGCGGTTCGTCAGCTGTGATCATGCGGTCCGCACCATCGCTGGTGGCCCGGGCGAGGACTGCGGCGCTCTCGCTCATCAGTCAGTTCCCCGGGAAGGCAGAGGAACGGCTCATCAATGCCGCTGCGTGGTCCGCGCCAAGCTGTTCAATTCCAGAGGGAAGTGACGCATCGGGATGGATCGCGGCAAATTGCTCTTCAACCGAAGACGGTTTTAACCCGGAAGCGCGCAGCGCCAGGGCAAACCTGGTCCTCTGCCCATCGTTGGTCGCCAGCACAGCCATATCGCGATCCTGGCCCGATGCCAGCGCCAGCGCAGTCAGGAAAGTCCCTACTCCGGCATGGGTGACCGAGAGCGCGGCAGTCGCGCCGGCACCCAGCCCGGTCACTATCCGCGAAATCAGGCCAAGGCGACTGCGGCCTTCATCGAACCTGGCGCGGATCTGGCCCTCGGCCGACGCGGCCTGGTTTTGAGCAAGCTCATCCTCGCCGGCGAAATGGCGCATGGCCAAGAGTGCTGCATGAAGCAGATCGCCGGGTAGCTCGTTAAGCGGAAGCTGCATCCGCCGCTGCGATTGGGCAAAGCGCGCCTGGGCCGCCAGCAATTTCATGGCAAGTCCAGCCATGTCAGGCTCAGTCGACGCGATCAGCGCCTGCACAAGCGGTGAAAGCACCGGATCAAGCGCCAGACGGGCCTGCAGCCGCTCGGTCAATTGCCATTCAAGGGCCAGCGCATGGGTGTGGTTCAAGAATTCGTTATTTGCCACAAACCCGCTGATCAGAGCATCGACTGCCGCGGCCGAGTGCTCGCGTACCTCGGGTTCCTCTGATGCAGCGGCGAGCTCATCAAGCAGTTGGACAGCGACACTTCTGATCATTCCGCGAACGCAGGCAACGATTTCATCGCTGAATACCGAATGGTCGTCATTGGCCAGAAGTTGGCGCAGGATTGGGGCTATTGTGCTGACCACAGCATCGCAACGCGACAACTCGCCACGCAATATTTCTTCAACCGGAACATCGGCAATCACGTGGGCAGCATTCTGGACCATGGCCGAGCCATAGCGCGTTTTGGTTAAGGTCGTGTTATCCTCAATTCCTCGCGGGGAATCAAAATGCCCGCGATTGCAAGGGCCAGCGCAGCGATGTGGACCGCCTCGCTTCCGACCCCGGCTATCGTCACGCCGGCCAATGCCAGGCACAACAAGGCGCGATCCTTGAGCCACGAGGTCCGTCGGCCGCCGATTGCCTTGGGTATAATCCGCAACAATGCAATGAGCATCAATGGCGGAAACATAAGGTCCGGGTCGCGCTGGCCCGCGTTCAGGGCCGATCCCCAACCCGCCAAGACCACAATCACCGCATCAAGCAACCAGCCATACAGCGATTGGCGGGTCATTCCGCCGGAGCGTTTGTCGAGCGCATCGCTCTCAATCCGGGCAAGCAGCGCCGCCGCCTCGCCCACTATCCAGCCAAGCCCGCACAGGCCAAGTCCGAACGGGACCAGGCCGAACCAGCCCGCTCCCAATCCCATCAGCCCAAGCACCAGCGCGGCCACACCAACAATCCCTGCGCCGCTTCCGGCGTGAAGCAAGCTCGGCCCAAAAGCGCGTACGCCGAGCAGCGCCAACCCGTGTCCTGGGCTTGGCATACCTTCATCGTGCGTGCGTTGACGGATCCATTGTGGTTCCAATGCGTGAGCCTCGTCCTCACTGCGAACCAGGGTCCAGAACGCACCCTCGCCGTTTATCGCGTCAACATTGCGCTGATTGACCCCGGCCTGCAGCGCAATTCGCTGGAGCGCTGAGGCAGCATCGCAATCGGTCGGAAGTTCGGACAGCCGCTCTACCAGACGGCCCGGAATTCGCATCGCTGCCGCGCTGGCATGGTTAAGATCGATCCGCTCAAATCCGCTCGCGAGCCCCTGCTCGATCGGTTGGACCAGAACTGCCTGACCCTTCTCGAGAGCGGCGGTTGCTTCGCTAACTGACGCAAACAAGCCATCGCCCAGCACGAACACTTCATCAGCAACCGTAACCAGTCCGATCAGCGCCCGCGGCCCGGAAATGACGTGAAACTGCACACCTGCCTTTTCCGCAACATGCTGTAATTTAATCAGTTCCGGCAGCATCTCGCGCGCGATGCAGACGATCCTTTCGCAGCGCAATGCCAGCGCCAGCCCCAGTTGCTGGCGAGCTAGCGACATCCCGCCGATGCGCAGGAATGCACGCGGAGTCTGGCTGCCATTGGTAGCCGGTTCGGTCATGGTCAAAAGTGCGACCCGCAGCGTCTATCTCCGCGCATTTTCGGGATTGGGATTTTGCCCTAGAGCACTGGCGCGGCGGTGCCAAGACCCGGTTCAGCCAGGCCCTTGATCAGGCGGCCTTGAATTCATCAAGAAAGGCTTGCAGGCGGCGGATTACGGTGGGTTCACCCGGGGCTGCACAAAGTGCCTCTTCGGCCAGAACCACAAGACTTTCGGCATGAAAACTTGCGGCCAGGCCCTTCAGACGCATTGCCGACATCTGCCAGTTACCATCGCAGCGTGAGCGGCGCAGCAGGTCGATCTGGCGTGACAGGCTCTCGATAAAGACAACCCGCAGCTCTGCAAAAAGTGCCGCATCTTCGCCCGCCGCGGCGGCCAGGGTCGCGTCCAGATCTCCTGCTTCATATGCCATGCGGCCGTTCCTAAGCCAATTTGGTTAAGACGGGGTTTATCTGCGGGCAATCCGTGGTATCTAGACGTCATGAGTGGGGAAACGCGCATTGTCGCTATCGGTTCGGGCGCGCAGGAAACGGCGCCTGATGAAATATTGCTGTCCGAGGAATTTGAAGTTCCGGCGGAGTCAGCTGACGAGTGGGCGGACGAACCGCCTGCGCCTCGCCGCGACTGGATAGCAATCCTGCTGCCAACCCTGGCATTCGGGACCATCCTGGCTTGGTCAGGGCTGTTTGGCTGGGTAAACCGCAGTGCGATCCTGGCTGGGGGCACCTTCGGTCAATGGTTGGGCTGGATCGGTGATTGGTCGATGCCGGTTCTTCTGGTTTGCGTCGCCTGGCTTCTGCTGATGCGCAGCAGCACCCGCGAAACCAGGCGCTTTGGTGATGCCGCCCGGCTTCTGGGGGATGAATCCAGCAGGCTGGAGAGCAGGCTTGTCGCCATGAACCGTGAACTCAGCCTCGCGCGTGAGTTCATCGCAGCGCAGGCCCGCGATCTGGATTCGCTTGGCCGCGTGGCGACCGAGCGGCTTTCGCAGCACGCCGATAAGCTCGACGGCCTGATCAAGGACAATGGCGCCCGCCTGTCCACGATCGGCAATGTCAGCGCCAGTGCACTCGACAATATGGAAAAGCTGCGCGGCCAGCTGCCCGTGATTGCCAGTTCAGCCAAGGACGTCACCAACAATATCGCCAATGCTGGCCGGACTGCCTACAGCCAGCTTGATGATCTGATTGCCGGATTCAACCGGCTGAACGATTTTGGCCAGGCCAGCGAACGCCAGGTGTCGGCTCTGCGTGCGACGATCGATCAGGCGTTGGGCGAATTTACGCGTCAGACCGATCAGCTTGACGAAATAACGACTGTCCGCTTTGCCGAGCTCACCGAACGGGGCACAGAATTCCGGACCCAGCTTGATAGCGCTGAGGTGGAAGCCCTCGCTACAATCCGCACCCGCGCATCAGCATTGGTCGAAGAACTGGGAGAGGTCCGCCAGACCCTTGATGGGCATGAGGCCGAAAGCCTGACATCGCTCCGCGCCCGGCTCGCTGCAGTGCGTGACGAGGGTGCTGCCGTCACGCGCGCGCTTCGCGATGGCGAAAGTCAGGCGCTTGATGCCTGGCGCCGCGCTGTGGTTCAGCTTGAAGCTGACCTTACCGCAGCGATCGAGCAAGTCAGCGTGATCGACGTGAAAGCAATGGAATCGGCGAAGAGCCGCTTAACCGCGCTTTCACGCGAAGCCGAAGAGATTGATGGCCGGCTTTCGGAACGCAACCGGCTGTTTGACGAGGAGGTTGAGCGGCGGCAGCTCGATTCCGAAAGCAGCAATGAGAAATTCATGCTCCGCGTGAACGATCAGCTGGCCAAGCTTGACCAGGAAATCTTGTCTCGCCGGGCCGAGCAGGAAGATCTGTCGCGCCACTTGATCACCCACAGCGAAACAATTTCCGCCCAATTGGTCAATTTTGCCGAGCGGATGGGACTTATCGCAGCGCATGGCAGCGAAGCCGAAACAAAGATTGGCGCCAGCCTGACCACGCTGACCGAGCGGCTGAATGCCAGTCGGCAGGCGCTAGCGGGAACGGATACGTCGATTGCAGAACTGACAGATAGCAGCGTCCGCCTGCTCGAATTGATCCAGGCCAGTGTTCAACACAGCAGCGCCGATCTGCCGGCTGCGATGACTGTGAGTGAAGCCAAGCTGGCGGAACTCGAGGCCCGCGCGCTGGCGTTGCGCGATACAGTAACCGACGCCACAGACCGCGGTGAGGCATTGTCGAACTACGTGATTTCAAGCCACAGCGAACTTGTCTCCACGATGGGCGAGCTCGATAGCCTCCATGCAGGACTGGATAAGCAAGCGACTTCGCACGCCGCTTCGCTCAATGAAATCCGCCAGTTGCTCGTGCAGGCGCAAGGCGAAAGCGCCGCGCTGGCTGAACGCTCGCAGGCTGAACTGCGCAGCGCAATCGAAGCATTGACCGGCTCGGCCCGCAATGCGGTAATGAGCATCGAACAGATGAGCGCTGACTCGGTGCATGCCTTGGCCGAGCGCCTAGGTGAGGAAAGCGGCGCGGCGATCGAAAAGGCCATGCGTGTCCGTACCGCCGAAGCAGTCGGTCAGCTTGAACAAGCATCGGCGCATGCAGCCGGCGTCAGCCGGGAGGCTGCGATTCAGCTGCGGGATCAGTTGGGCAAGGTCAACGAGCTGGCGGCAAATCTTGAAAGCCGTGTCGCCCATGCCCGCGAGCGAGCCGAGGAACAGGTCGACAATGACTTCGCCCGGCGCGTCGCGCTGATCACCGAATCACTGAACTCCAATGCAATTGACATCGCCAAGACCATGTCGAGTGAAGTCACCGACACCGCCTGGGCGTCCTATCTTCGCGGGGACCGAGGTGTATTCACCCGCCGCGCCGTCCGCCTGCTTGATGCCGCAGAGGCCAAAGCAGTAGCCCAGATCTATGAAAAGGACGTCGAGTTCCGGGACCACGTGAGCCGTTATATCCACGATTTTGAGGGGATGCTGCGCCAGCTTCTTTCGACCCGTGATGGCCATGCTCTGGGGGTGACGCTGCTCTCGTCCGATATGGGCAAGCTCTACGTGGCGCTGGCTCAGGCTATCGAGCGCTTGCGCAACTAGGGCGAAGGGTTTTTGGTCGACCCGTCTGCATTGGGCGGGCCGCCGATGAAGTCGAAGGCCTTTGGGCCCAGCCAGCCATTGACGTAATTGGCGTAAAACAGCCCGAACAGCGCCAGCGAGAGCAGCGTTGCGCGCAAGACTATCAGGCGCGGGCGAAAGTTCGCCGGCGCGCTGTCAGCTTGGCCAGGAATTTTTTCCAGACCTGCTTCGTCATGCGTGCGCACTCCGAACGGCATGACGATAAATGCGCACAGCACCCAGAACAGCGAATAGATTGCAATCACCGAAGTCCAGTTCATCGTTCAATCCTGCGCCAACATCACCTGAACCTGGGGCTTCTTGCCCGACCAGCGCGCGGCAGCCCGCCGGGCCGCCAAGCGCGCAGCCTCGATTACCAGCGCCCGGTCCTCACGATCCGCCGCTTTCAGCTTGGCGAGAGCGGTTACCACATCCCCTTCGGCTTCGGTCACAAAGCCGTCGTAATCTTCATCCAGCGGCAGCCCAATCCCGGCTACCTGCGCCCCGCCGCGCCCATCCAGCGCTACGACTACCAGGCCATTTTGCGCTAGACGCCGCCGCATCACCATCGCTTCGCCATCGGCGGGAATGATGACATCCCCGTCAAGCAGCAACCGGCCGTTGCGCACCTCGGTTATCTTGCCCGGCTTGCCCGGTGCCAGGCGAACGAGATCGCCGTTTTTCTGGAACAGGGTGGTAGGGATACCGCAGCCAGCCCCAAGCCGCGCCTGCTCTTTCATGTGACGGATCTCGCCGTGCACCGGCACCAGGATTTCGGGCCTGATCCACCCGTAAAGCGCCTCAAGTTCCGGCCGGCCCGGATGGCCGGAGACATGGATATAGCTCTGCCGGTCAGTGACGATCTTGATGTCCTGCAAAGCCAGGCGGTTCTGGATTCGGCCGATCGCGATTTCATTGCCGGGTATCTGGCGGCTGGAGAACAGCACAACGTCGCCGGCTTCCAACTTGATCTGATGGTTATGCTGCGAAATCCGCGACAGCGCCGCACGATCTTCGCCCTGTCCGCCGGTCGCCATGATCAGCACCTTGCCGCGCGGCAGGGCCATTGCGGTGTCGAAATCGACGATGTCTGGCAAGTCCTTGAGGTAACCGCTGGCCTTCCCGGTCTTGATGATCCGATCAAGCGAGCGTCCCGCCACGCAAAGCTTGCGCCCGCATTCGCGCGCGACGTTACCCAGCGTCTGCAACCGGGCGACATTGGAGGCAAAGGTAGTAACCAGAACGCGGCGATTTTTGTGCTTGGCTACTTCTTCCAGCAGCCCGCGATAGACATCGCCTTCCGATCCCGAAGCCTCGGGATTGAAAACATTGGTCGAATCGCAGACCAGTGCGAGCACACCATCATCGCCAATCGCGGTCAGCTCTTCCTGCGTTGCCGGAACGCCGATCAGTGGTTCGGCATCAAGCTTCCAGTCGCCCGTATGGAATATATTGCCATAGGGCGTGTCGATCAGCAGGGCATTGCCCTCGGCAATCGAATGGGCGAGCGGAACATAGCGGATCCCGAATGGTCCGAGCTGAAAGCGGTCAAGATGATCGATTACCTTGAGCTTGACCTCCTTGGTGATCCCCGCCTCGTCCAGCTTGTTCTGCACCTGGCGCGCAGTGAACGGCGTGGCATACATCGGCACGCCCAGTTCCTGCACGAAATAGGGGACTGCGCCGATGTGATCTTCATGGGCATGGGTCAGGACGATGCCGATGAGGTCCTTGGCTCGCTCTTCGATGAAATCGAGATCGGCGAAAACCAAGTCAACTCCGGGATATTCATTGCCACTGAAAGTCATGCCCAGATCGACCATCAGCCATTTGCCGTCGCAGCCATAAAGATTGACGTTCATGCCAATCTCGCCGGAGCCGCCAAGCGCGCAAAACAGGAGTTCCTTGCCGGGCTTGTGGGATTTGTTCACCGTGTAGCCGCCCGCTGCGCGAGCAATGCCAGGCCATCCAGAGTCAGATCATTATCGACAGCATCGAAGATATCGGTGTGTTCGTGGAACAGCACGGCCAGTCCGCCAGTCGCAACGACCTTGGCTGGGCGGCCGATCTCTGCGCGCATGCGGGCGATCAGCCCCTCCATCATTGCAACATAACCCCAGAAAACGCCTATCAACATCTGATCCTCGGTATTGCGCCCGATCACGCTTTTGTTGCGCGGGGCCTCAATCGCAATTCGCGGCAGTTTGGCGGTGTTGCCAACCAGCGCGTCGAGCGACAAATTGATGCCGGGGGCGATAATCCCCCCCTTGTAGGCACCGTTGAAATCAACCGCGTCGAAAGTGGTTGCCGTCCCAAAATCGACCACGATCAGATCGCCGGGATATTTGGCATGCGCCGCAATTGTATTGACCGCGCGATCTGCTCCCAGCGAGCGCGGCTCATCGACATCGATATCGATCGCGTAATCGGCTGGTGCGATCCCGGCGACAAGGGGTTCATGCCCGAAATATTTCGAGACCAGCACGGTAAGATTGTGAAGCGCGCGCGGCACCACAGTCGCGATAATGGTCCGGT
>JANOFJ010000008.1:0-14755 GCA_031413595.1 Novosphingobium sp. | reverse complement strand
GCCGCTTCGACACGGGCGATCGAGAGGCTTTCGGCGCGGGCGCGATAGTTGAGGCCAGCCTCACGCGCGGCTCGTTCCAGCGCGCCCAATTCCGCCTCGCCGCCTTCGATGGCGTCGAGCGCACTGCGCATCGCCAGCATTCTTGCCGGCAGATCGTCTACCTGACAGCTATGCTTGCGGGCCAGCGCGCGCAGTTCAAACAGCCGCGTTTCGATCCGGTCGAGGCTCTGCGGGTCATGGCTCAGCGCTTCAGACGCGCGGGCCAGGCTCTCTTCGGCTTCGGTTGCCTCGATCACCGCCCGGTCGAGCGCGGCGAGCGCTTCGGCCAGCAGCGGGTGTTCGGTTGCGATCCGGTCGAGCCGCCGCCCGGCGCTGCGCAAGCTGGCCAGCGCCGAATCCGACCCGGTCCACAAATGCTGCAACTCCGCCAGATCGCCCGACAGCCGCTCACCCTTCTGCATGGTGGCGCGCGCTTCGGCCAATGCCGCTTCCTCGCCCACTTCGGGCGCAAGTGCAGTCAATTCCGCAAGGTGCGAGAGCAGCAGATCCTGATCGGTCGAGGCCTGCACCACGGCGGCCCGGGCCGCGGCAAGCGCCTGTTCGCTGGCCTGCCAATCACGCCATGCCGCCTCGACGCCCGCGCCGTCTGCCCCGGCATAGCGATCGACCAGCGCCCGGTGGCCGCGCGGATTGACCAGCCCGCGATCATCGTGCTGGCCGTGGAGTTCGACCAGATGCGCGGCCAGATCGCGCAGCAGCGCGGCGCCGACCGGCTGATCGTTGATGAACGCCTTGGAGCCGCCGTCGGCCTTGAGGCGGCGCTTGAGGATCAGCGGCTCGCCCGGCTCAACCTCAACCCCGGCGTCACCCAATATCTCGCGAATCGGCAGCGGCAGCGCAGCAAACTCAAAACTGGCGGTGACGCTGGCCTGATCTTCGCCGGCGCGGACCAGCCCGGTTTCGGCGCGGTTGCCCAGCACCAGCCCCAGCGCATCAAGCAGGATCGATTTGCCCGCCCCCGTCTCCCCCGTCAGCACACCCAGCCCGCCGGTGAACACCAGATCCAGCCCCTCGATCAGGACGATGTTGCGGATGGAAAGACGAGTCAGCATGTTCGCGGACTGTTCTAGCGCAGCATTGCGCCCGCGTCACCGCTTTGTGCATCAACCATCCACGACTGTCACATGGCTGTAATACCGCCACATAACCACAACCTGGCGAGCGCATAGGCAACGCAACAGAGGCCATTACAGGGGTGCAATCATGATGAGTAGATCCCGGAACTCGACCTGCGAGCCGGCACTTCCATCGTCGATAGCGGCGACACTTCCCGCCTGGCTGGATCTGCCAGAGCCGCGCGGATTTCGGCCCAAGCGCAAATACCGGACCGTCTGGATCAGCGACATTCATCTTGGCACCCGCGGCTGCAATGCGACGATGCTGCTCGATTTCCTGAGCGCGATCGAATGCGAGACTCTCTATCTGGTCGGCGATATTGTCGATGGCTGGCGGCTTCGCAAGGGCTGGTACTGGCCCGACGCGCATAATGAAGTCGTCCGGCGCCTGCTCAAAATGGCACATCGCGGCACGCGGGTAATCCTGATCGCCGGCAATCACGATGAGATGCTGCGGCCCTACGCGGGCATGAGTTTTGGCGGGGTGGAACTGGCGCTGGACGCGATCCACACCACCGCCGACGGCCGCCGACTGCTGGTGACCCATGGCGACGCATTTGACGGGGTGGTGCTCTATGCCCGCTGGCTCGCCTTCCTGGGCGATCAGGCCTACGAGCTGCTGCTGCGTGCCAACATCGTGTTCAACGCAGCGCGGCGACGCATGAATCTGCCCTATTGGTCGCTGTCGGCCTATATCAAACGCCGGGTCAAGAATGCGGTGCAGTTTGTCTGCGCGTTTGAGGAGGCTGTGGCCCACGCCGCCCGCGAAAAGGGCGTCGACGGCGTGGTTTGCGGCCATATCCATTGCGCCGAAATCCGCCAGATCGGCGACATCACCTATTACAATGACGGCGACTGGGTCGAGAGCTGCACCGCGCTGGTCGAAGCGCGCGATGGCACCATGACATTGGTCGATTGGGTCGCCGAATCCCGCGATGCCCTTGCAGTTTCCGGCACAGTCACAATTCCCGCCGCAATCGAAACGCCGCTGCCTGCATTTGAGAAGGAACCAGCATGAGAATCGCGATTTGCACCGACGCCTGGCACCCGCAGATCAACGGCGTAGTCCGTTCGCTGGCGATGACCGTCAGCCAACTGATCGAGCGCGGCCATGAGGTTGAGCTGATCACGCCAAGCCAGTTCCGGACCATGCCGATGCCCGGCTATGGCGAGATCCGGCTGGCCCTCGCCCCGCGGTTCGGGACGCGCCGGACCTTGACCGATTTCGCCCCCGACATCGTCCATATTTCCACCGAAGGTCCGATTGGCTGGAGCGCCCGCGGTTGGTGCAAAGCGCGGGGCGTGCCTTTCACGACCGCGTTCCATACCCGTTTCCCCGATTACGCGGCGGTTCGCACCGGGCTTGATCCCGAACGATTCTGGCCGTTGATCCGGCGCTTCCACCAATCATCGCGCGCCGTGCTGGTCGCCACGCCGTCGCTGGGGCGCGAACTGGAGGCGCGCGGAATCAATCAATGGCAACTGTGGTCGCGCGGGATCGATCGCGCCGTGTTTTATCCCGGCCAGGCCCCGCTGCCGGAACTGGCTGACCTGACCGGCCCGGTCCTGCTCAATGTTGGCCGCGTCGCAATCGAGAAGAACCTCACAGCCTTTCTCGATTGCGATGTGCCCGGACAAAAAGTGGTGGTGGGCGATGGCCCGGACCTTGTGATGCTGAAGGAGCGCTATCCGGCAGTGCGCTTTCTCGGCGCGCTGAGCGGTGAGCAGCTGGCCCGCGCCTATTGCTCGGCCGATGTGTTTGTCTTCCCCAGCCGGACCGATACGTTCGGGCTGGTGATCATCGAGGCACTGGCCTGCGGCCTGCCCATCGCCGCCTTCCCGGTGGCCGGCCCGCTCGACATCGTGGGCGCCGAAGGGCGCGGTCCTGACCAGCGCATGCCGGCGACAATCGGTGCCCTCGATCAAGATATCTGCCGAGCGATCCAGCGCGCCGGGCAGCTCGATCCGATGGCCGCCGCCGCCTATGGCGCAAGCTTCAGCTGGGACCGGGCAACCGATCAGTTCGTCCGCGCGATGCAGATGGCGCTGCGGATCGAAACGCCGCAGTATTCGCCCGCACCGCTTACTCGAACGGCGGTTCCAGCTTGATCGGATCTGCGAGCGATACCCGGTCGAGCATCGTCGCCATTTCGTCGCGCAGCACCAGCATCAGCCCGCGCAGGCGGCACTCCGCCTCGGGCAGGCAGTTGGTGCAATGTTCATGGGCATTGCGCGCCGCGCATGGGACCAGCGCCAGGCTACCCCGCGTCAGGCGGATGATATCGCCATAACGGATATCGACCGGATCCAGCCCCAGCTCATACCCCCCATCGCGCCCCCGGTGCGATATGACCAGCCCTTCGCGGACCATTTCGGCCAGGATCACGGTGAGGAACTTGCGCGGAATATTCTGCGCCTCGGCAATCGCATCAAGCCGCACCGGCCCCTGCCGCCAATGGTCGGCAAGGTGTTGGAAGGCACGGATGGTGTAACGGGTTTTCTGCGATAGCATGGGGAGGAGAGTAAAGGCGTTTGGGGGCGAAATGTCAACCTGCTGGGTAGAAATGCCGGATGTATTTGGGGAGCTGGGCGTATGGGTTTTAAGGCCAGCGCGGGTGCGGAGGCTGCGATGCGGGTTGGCGGGAGGCTTGGTTTGGACTTCTGGGATAGGTGAGCGGCGGAGAGGGGCAGCGCGGGGATTCCGCGACTTGCTTTGGACAGCGTCCAGACGTGGGCTCAATGTCCGATTTTGGGCGGAAAGCAGAATGGCCGGCTTGTGGTCTGAGAACTGGGTAAGCTGACGATGTCATGCCGAGTTGGCGCGGCCAGGAAACGACAACATTTCGGACGTTGCGACGGTCTTCCGGCGGCGTTGGTAGCCGCCGTTGGTTCATTGGGTCATCGGCCTCTTATATGTAAAAAATAGATATACTGTCCCCAAATTATTTTCCATGCACGACTTTGCGTGAACGCACTTTCCCGGCGAGGTCTTCGGGATAGAAGTATACGGGCCTCAAATTCCCTTGAGCATACCGCTCGGCCTGGTCGTTGAAGTGCGGCGAGGCGGGGGCGCTGCTCAGGCCTCCTGCGGTCACCGCGCGAGCGCGAACGCGGGGACCAAATTCGACCGCCGCGACAAAGCTGTTGCCATAGTCGCCGTAGTAGCGCCGGGTCCCCGGATAGCGCTGTGCGCCGAACGAGGCGAGCGAGCCCCAGTTGGCCGAGACGAACGGCACCGGGATACTTGGTTTGGCATCGTCGAAGGTTCGGACAATCGCCCCGTCCAAGCGCTGGAAGCGGTTGATCTCGCCCCACGGCACCCGCCACGAGCCAAAGTCCGCTTTGAGCCGGGCCATCGCCGCATCGAGCGCCGCAAGCTTGTCGGCATCGTTGGCCTTGGCCATCAGCGCTGGCTGAACCGAGCCCAGTGGCACCCCGGCCGCCGTGGCGACCCGCTCCCACAGCGCATCGGCCCAGAACACCGCGAGACTGGTTTCGGTCGAGATCAGGCTCCAGCGGTGGTCCCACCCGGCGAGGAGCGCGATAGCCTCTGCGCGCGCGGGATCAGGGCTGCGCCCATGCGCCGCGACCAGTCCAGGGAGCTGTTCGGCGAACAGTGGTATCCACGGTCCATAGGCCGCCTCGACCAGCTGATCGAGCGTGAAACTGGGCCGCGCCGCCAGCACCCGCAGCGCCGCAGCGGTGCGCGGGCGGCGGGCGACCTGGTCGAAATAGGGCGCGTATGCGGCCTGTTTGGGACTGTCGCCTCCTGCCGCCCACCAGGGCCCATCATTGACGTTGAAGGCCCAACCATTCCTCGGGTTGACCACTTGCGGTAGCTCGCGAAGCGGGTGCAGTCCCTGCCAGTCGGTGGCCGGGTCACTTCCGTCGACCGGCTTGGTATAGTCGAAGCGTGGATCGCGCCTCGGCATGAATTGCGGCAGGTACAGCGCAGTCTCACCCGTTTTGCTGGCAAACAAGGTGTTGTTGGTCGAGTTTGCCTGCAGCTCCGCAACACGGCGGAATCCTGCAAGGTCTCGGACCTTAGTGCGCAAAAAGCTTTGCTGCAGCGCGACGAGCGGCTTGTGCATCAATGCAGCCGAAATCCACTTGTCGTCTGCTTCCCGGACCACCGGGCCGTGATGCGTGGCAAAGGTGTTGAACGCCCGGCTACCTATTGTGCCATCGGGCTTGCGGTACGCGAGCGTCACCATCCTGACGGTAATGGGGCGCTGCTCTTCGCCGAAGCGATATGTCAAGCCATTGCCCCCCGAAACTTCCTCCACTGTATCGGCGAACTCGTCGATCGTATCGGCTGAGCTGGTGGTGTGCATCCAGCCCGCGTTCTGGTTGAAGCCTTGGTAAATGAAAAACTGCCCCCACGTTGCTGCGCCATAGACGTTGAGACCCTGCCCGCTGGTCACCTGCTGCTCGGCGCGGAAGAAGAAGCTGGTGTGCGGATTGATTAGAAGCAGCGGATGGCCGCTGGCGCTGTGCGAAGGCGCGATCACGAAGCCGTTGGAGCCGGTCGGCTCGCGCGGAACCAGCCCGCGTTCCTCGGCGGTGAGCGCGACCTTGCGGCGTTCATAAAAGGCTTGCAGCTGGCTGAGCGAAACGCGGCTGATATCAGCGCCGATCGACCCTTCGGAAAAGCTCAGCGCCATCCACGGTTCGAACCGGGTCAGCACCTTGGGCTTCACCTCCGGATGGTCGGCCAAATACTGGTTGAGGCCGGTGGCCCAAGCCTGCATCAGCTTTCGCAGCCAAGGCGGGCTCTTGGCATAGTCGGCCTTCAGCTCATTCGGATCGATCCACAGCCGCTGGCGCAGGTCTTGCCACAACGCCTTCTCGCCTTCGGCCTCGGCCATGCGGCCAAGGCTGCCGAGGTAGTTCATTTCGATCCGGTTGAAGTCATCCTCGGCCTGAGCATAGATCATCCCGAACACTGCGTCGGCGTCGGAGCGACCTGTGATGTGCGGAACACCCCAATCGTCACGGACGATTTCGGCGCGATAGGGAGCGGCCTGAGCTGCGATGCTGAGAAGCAGCGCTGCGCCGCAGAAAGTTGCAAAGCGGCGCACAAGTGGTTCTCCCCCTAATCGACCCTCACTCAGCCTAGCGCCGGGTCTGCCATTGCGCCAGCGAGAACCGACCGTTCTAACCGCATCTTGATTTTACGAAGGGAAGCGCCGCGAATGGCCGCTTTCCAAATTCTCATCACAAAAGCGGACAGTCGGCTCCCCACCTCATTACCGCCACACCATGCCACCAAGAACCATGTCCGCTTCTGGCAACATATGACGGCCTTTCAAAAGACCGACTTGGGGCGCACTGCGGCAGTCCGACCGAGCTTGATCAAACCGCCTCTATTGTTAGGAACCAGAAATTCAATTCGAAAAGGCGACGAGCTTATCGTCTCCCGAAAAACAAGGTCCTGCCATGACATCCACGATAGCCCTTGCCCGTCTCAGCCTGATCCTTGCCGCCGCAGCCAGCTGCATCGCGGCCACCCCCGCCCTTGCCCGCCCCGTGCTGCTGATCTCGATCGATGGCTTGCGGCCGGGTGATGTGGCGGAGGCGGAGCAGCGGGGGTTGAAGATTCCCAATTTGCGGCGGTTCCTGACTGAGGGCAGCTATGCCGATGGCGTGGTTGGGGTGCTGCCGACGGTTACCTATCCCAGCCATACCACGCTGTTGACCGGCGCGAGTCCGGCCCGCCATGGGATTGTGAGCAACAACACTTTCGATCCCTCCCAGATCAACGCGGGCGGTTGGTACTGGTTTGCGAGCGACATCAAGGTGCCGACCTTGTGGTCAGCCTCGGGTAAGGCGGGGCTCAAGGTCGGCAATGTCCATTGGCCGGTCAGCGTGGGCGCGGCGGGCGTCCGGTGGAACCTGCCGCAGATCTGGCGCAGCGGCCACGGCGATGATGCCAAGTTGCTGGCGGCGCTCGCCTCGCCCGGGCTGCTGGCCGAGTTGGAGCTGAAAGCGGGCGCGGCCTATGCCGCCGGGATCGACGAAACGATCGAGGCGGATGAATTGCGCGGGCGGTTCGGGGTGGCACTGATCAAGGCGCACAAGCCCGATCTGACCACCGTTTACCTCACCGCGCTCGATCACGAACAGCATCTGACCGGGCCGGGATCGGCTTTGGCTCATGCCACGCTGGAGCGGATCGACGCGATTGTTGGTCAGCTGGTGGCGGCCGCGAAGGCAACTCACCCCAAGGGCGTGATCGCGATCGTCAGCGATCACGGGTTTGAGACCAGCGCGCGTGAAACTAACTTGTTCCGCGCCTTCATCGATGCCGGGCTGATCAAGCTCGACGCTGCAGGCAAGGTGGTGAGCTGGGAGGCGATGCCGTGGCCATCGGGCGGATCGGTCGCCGTGGTGCTCGCAAGGCCTGGCGACAAAGAGCTGGGCTTGCGGGTTGGCGCGCTGCTCAGCAAGCTGCAGGCCGACCCCGCAACCCGGATCGCCGCGATTATCAACCGCGATGAGATTGCCGCGATGGGCGGCAACCCCGAGGCTGAGTTCTACCTCAATCTTGCGCCCGATACCTACGCTGCGGGCTTTGCCGGGGCAGCCGCGCCGCTCTCCGGTCCAGCAAAGCGCAAGGGGATGCACGGCCATTTCCCGCAGGCGGTCAACCTGCGCTCAAGCTTCATGATTATGGGGCCGGGCATCAAGCGGGGCCGCTCGCTGGGCGAGATCGACATGCGCAGCATTGCGCCGACGCTGGCGAAGGAGCTGCGGATCAAGCTGGACGGTGCGGAAAAACCCGCACTGGATATCGCCAATTAAGAAGCGGTCGTACCCGGCGCGTATTTGTTCATCAGCTTGAAGGCCTTCTCGTACCATTCGTTGCCGGGATAGTTGGCCCCCAGCACGGCAGCGGCCTTCTGCGCCTCTTCGGGGATACCCATTGCGAGGTTGGTTTCGACCATCCGGAACAGCGCCTCGGGGGTGTGGCTGGTGGTCTGGTACTTCTCGACCACGTTGCGGAACCTGAGCGAGGCGGCGAGCCATTTGCCCGACCGTTCATACAGTCGCCCGATCTCCATCTCCTTGCCGGCGAGGTGATCGTTGACCAGATCGATCTTGAGGCGTGCATCATTGGCATAGCGCGTGTTCGGGTAACGGCGGGAAACTTCGGTCAGCGCGGTCAACGCCTGGCTGGTGATCTTCTGATCGCGGGTCACGTCGCTGATCTGCTCATAATAGCACAGCGCAACGAGGTAATAGGCGTAAGGCGCGTCCTTGTTGCCCGGATGGATCGAGAGGAACCGCTGCGCCGAGGCGACCGACTTGTTGTAATCGCGCGCGACGTAATAGCTGAACGCGCTCATCAACTGGGCGCGCCGGGCCCACGGCGAATAGGGATGCTGGCGCTCCACCTCGTCAAACAGCGCGGCGGCGACTCTGGTATCGCCGCGGTCCAGCTTGTCCTTCGCGGCAGCATAAAGCGTATCGACATCGCGCGCGACAAAGGCAGTATCCCGCGCCTTGCCCCCGCGCCCGGCGCAACCAGAGGTAAGCGCCATGGCCGCAGCGGCGGTGGCAAGAAGGGCGAGTTTCAGCGGTGATCTGGCAAACATGGAAGTGCCTATAGCCAGCCCCATGCTGAACGCCAAGTGAAGTTCGGCGCCCGAAGCGAAGTTAGCTGGGGGAAGCGCCCTATGCTTGCGATGCGCGCACCTATCCGCTCATTCATAGACATCATCGAACAGTTGATCGTTGTCGCCGCCTGCCTTGAGGAGCCCCGCATAGGACCCTTCGGGCAGCAGCAAGGCATCGGCCGGGCAGGACCGCAAAGTCAGCGTCTTTGCCCCGGTCGCAAGCGCGAACGGCGGTTCAAGCAGCGTGCCGCCCGATTCAATCCGGCATTGCAATTCCGCCCCTGCCGCACTGTAGAGCCTGTACCTGCCCGCCAGCGGGACATCGAAGCGCGCCGGCTCGTCCCGAACCAGCCGGCGACCGGCCATCCTGATATTGGGCGCGATGCGAACGTAGCTGTTCTGGATCAATCCCCCGACCACCGACGCGATATTGTTCATCCGGTATGACCAGATGATCAGCTTAGGCGGCGAGTTGGCAAAGATCCGGTAGGCCTCGGAATTCTTCCCTTCGCGGATGGTCTTGAACCGGTAGTGCTGGTCGATCCACAGGGTCGACGGTTCAGCCCGATTGGGCAGCATCCCGATCCCGTCGAAATACACCTCGTCCGGGCCAAGCAATGCCTCTGAGCGCCTGACCAATTCGAGTTGGTTGGCATTGCCAATCCGCAAATAATTGAAGTTGCTTATGAAACTGATCACCATGCTCGTCAGAAGTGCGACCCATGCAAGGCGCAGGCGCTGCGGGTTGGCGGCAAGGCGGTCCAGCAGCACCAGCGACCACAGCGCCATGAACGGCAGCGCCATGATGAAGACATAGGGCCACGGCTGGTCGTGGGTGAACACCAGCACGGTGATGACCCAAGTGAAAACCAGCGCTATCCGCCGGCGCTCGTCCAGCTTGCCGAACTGCATCAGCGACAGCGCCATACCCGCAAAGCAGAAGGCATAAAGCACCGGGTTCCGCAGCAGGGTTTGCAGCACGAAATGCCGCAGCCCGCCATATTCGCCGCCGCCCATCGTCGCAACCTCGACCGGGCCGAACACCAGGCTTTGCGCAATCGGCAGCGGATTGGTGCCGCCGAAAATGAAGCAATAGGCAATGATCGGCATGGTCCACCCCAGCACGAGCCAAACGCCGCGCTGGATACCGGCCAGATAATGGCGCGCAAGGGCAGCATCGGCCAGCAGCCCAAGCCCCAGGGCCAGGTTGAAATAGAGTGATTTCTGGGTCGCCAGGAACGCCAGACCGCTCAGGACCCCGGCTGCCAGTATGGTCCTTGGCTTGTCCGCCTGTCCGCGAAGCACGACAAGCAGCGCCGCGACCGCAAAGAACAGCGCGAGCGGCTCGGCGATCGTGCGGAAAATCCGCTCGATGAAGTTCGAGAAGCACAGCAGGATAAACACGATCGCCAAGGCGCGCACCCGGCTTTCGCCCAGCGCGCGGGCGCAGCCATAGACCATCGCGAGGGTCCCGCAGCCGAGCAATGCAGTCTGCATCCGGCCGATCAGCAAGATCGACTGGGCATCCCAGCCGGACAGGTGAGCCAGTTTGTAAAAAGCGGTCGCGCCGGCCGCTTTGGCGGGCCAGATTGTCTCGAACAGGCCGTGTCCCAGATACTTCGCCCAGCCGAGCTGCGCAAATTCGTCCATGACGAGCCGGCTGTTCCACGCGAGCACGAACAGAACGATGACCTTTGCCGCAACCAGCAGGCCCGAAGCGAAAACGATTTTTCGATGATCCCGGCCAAACGGGTCGGCCTTTTCTTCTACCTGCATTCAGCCCCCGCAAATTTCACCAAGAGTCAGATATAATCCGCGTGATCGCGCGGCGACAACGAACAAGAACTAATTCAAGCTCTCGGTTTCCTTACCGCGCGCCAACACAAGCAGTTCCCGCGCCATGATACCCCAGTCATAGCGTGCCGAAGCGTACCGGGCCATCGCCGCCCTCTGGTCCACTGTCAGCGCGGCGCGGTCGATCGCATTGGCGCATCGCCGCGCCGAGCCTTCGGGATCGCCAAGGTCAATCGCCACTCCGCGCAACCAGGCCGCAGCATCCGGATCGGCGCGGTTGCTCGGCTCGCCGCAAACCACCGGCAGGCCGCAGGCCATCGCTTCCTGAATAACCAGCGGAAAGCCCTCGCCCACGCTGGGCAGCAACAGGAGGTCAACCGCCCGGTAGAGATCGGCAAGCGCCTTCGGACCCTGGCTGCCCAGCTCGTGGACATTGGCCAGCCCCCAGTCGCGGGGACGGATCGGTCCGCTGCCGACCAGCAGGAACGACAGATCGGGCCGCGCTTGCGCCAGCGCGCGTAGCACGTTCAAGCCCTTCTTCTCGACATAGCGGCCAACGAACAGGATGCGGCGCGAATCCCGGGCCGCGGTGATGCCGGCCAGAGAGTCCGGGGCATCAGTCCGGCTGTCCCCGGCATGAAAAACCGCTCCATCGACGCCGTTGAACAGCAATTGGCAGGGCAGGCGCGGCGGTGTGCCGACCAGATCGTGGCGAACGGTATCGCTGATGAACACCAGCGCATCCGCCGCCCACAGCATCGGGCGCGTCACAAGCAGATTGGCCAGCGTCATGACCAAACGCAGCACCGGCGATGAAAAAGCGATGCCAGCGATATGCTGGATCAGGATGATCCGTTTGCCATAGACCTTCGCCAGCAGCAGCGCGGCGATTGAGGTGATGTACAGCGCATCGTGAATGATGACCGCATCGCTGCGGCGGATTTCGCGGGCGAGCGCGCGGATTGCCCGCACCCCCGGCAGCGGCATGGGCAGGCCGGTCAGCTTCTCCAGCGGATCGAAACAGGCCAGCGGCACCGTCACCACTTCAGCCTGCGGGGCCTGATCGCCGCCGCTCGCAGCCCAGGCCGCCTCCGCACCAAGGCGCGTGAACCCGCGGCAAAGATGCCCGGCGACCCGCTCTATCCCGCCGCCGTGGCTTTCGTAGAAATGGCTGACCGTCAGGATGCGCATTCAGCTGTTCCGGTCATGCCGGATCGAAGCGCATCGTCACTTCGAGCCGATTGGGAAATGCCATCGCATACAGGCCCGAGCGGTAGTTCGCCGGGGCAGCTCGCGAAGTAATCTGATAGCCGCTTTCAGCTGCCACCTGCTCCCACTCTGCGCGCGTGAGGTAATCGGCCGTGACCATGCCGCCGAACGGGATGTTGCCGATGGCATCCATCGCAGTCAGGCGCAGATCGTCCAGCCTTCCGCGGCTTTCGTGATCCTTGATGTAGAGCGGACCTGCAACGACCCGCTTGATCTCGCGCAGCAGATCGGCGCGGGCGGCGATCGGAACATGGTGCATCACGTTGTTGAGCGTCGCTGCGTCAAACGTCCCTGCGCCGAATGGCAAGGTTTTCCCGTCATACTGCCGGGTCGCCACATCCAGGGTCGGGCAGAACCGATCGACCAGATCCACCGCCTGAACTTCATCCACCGGAAATAGTTCGGACATGGCCTGGGCGATCACCCCGGTACCACCCCCGACATCGAGCAATCGGCGATGCCGCCCGTCCCACAGTTCGCGCAGGGTTTCGAGCATGACCGCCTGATAAATTGGCACCTTGCGCCGATACATCGCCAGGTGGCGCGACAGGATTTGCTGAAGTGTCAGCGGTTCGATGCGAAGAATTTCCAGCTCCTTGGCCATTATGTTGCCGGCGCCTGACGGGTTTTCGGGACAATCGCCCACCGGCCCAGCACGAAGTTCAGCGCCAGCATGCAAATCGAGGCAATTGGCGCAGCGAGTGTCATCGGCAGTCCAGCCTTGTCATGCCAGAACCATGTGGCGACAAATGCCAGCGGTATATTGGCCGACATGGCAATCACATAACGCCCGAACGCCTTAACGCCGGGCTGGCTGTGAAATGTGAAAACGGTGTGCAGGACATAACCCACGGTTGCGACGATACCGAAGGAGAGCAGCACAGCCAGCCACAGCGCCAGCCCCGCGTAGTCAGCACCGATCAACACGGCGTTGTGCAAAGCCAGGCAAATGCCTGCGATGGCTATATAGGCGAATGAGGTGCGCAGAATCATATGGAAACCTTGCGGGCGCGAACCAGAAATACGCAGGCATTGTCATAGCGTATCTGAGCAGGCGTGATGCGGTCTTCGAGCGCGGCACGCAAGTTCATCACCACGGCCAGCAGCGAAGCGAGCAGCGGGCCAATCAGAGGCAAGCGCCTCAGCGCGAAGGAAAACCCGGTCAGGCGGATCAGCGTGGTGGTTGCCAGCGGTCCGACGATCGCGCTCACCTCCTCCACTTCAAATCCGCGTTCCGCCAGATCGAGGACCAGGCCGGTCCGGGTCCAGCGGCGGTGATCTTCGGGATGCGGATGGTAAAGCCATGCTCCGTGAGTGGACAGCAGAAGAACGCCATTCTCGTCCAGCAGCCGGTGCATTTCGGCGCAATAGGAATCAAGATTGCGGACATGCTCCAGCACCTGCACCGAGAGCACGGCCCCCGCAGCACCATCGGCCAGCGGAACCCGGCCATGCGCATCGATCTGCAGATTACCGCCGCCGTCAATGTCGGCGCCGCGATAATCGATCTTCAGGTCGCGCATCATCTCGGCATAGGGCATGTCGCCGCAGCCCAGATCGACCATCAGCGCGCCGGGCCGGACGTGCCGGCTCGCCTGGTCGCGCAGTTGCCGCGCCAGTTGCCGCAAGATCAGCCAGTCGGTATCCCAGACCCGCGGCACAGCCCGTCTTTCGCTGGTGTCGCTGTCGACCAAGCGGCCCTGCGGCACAGCCCCGCTGCTGGCAATCGAAGCGTCAGAACGCATGCTTTTCGCCCAGATTATCGAGCAGCAATTTCAGCACGAAGCCCGACAGCACCATCACCACCCCGGCCACGCAGGCGGTGGAGATCGCAAAAACCTGATGCACCGACTGCTCCATCGAGCCGCCGACAAAGATCCAGTTCCACGCCAGCAACCCATCTGCCACAAAGCCGCTCCCCGCCAGCACACTACCTGACAGGACCAGCCACTCGAGCGGCCGGCCGCGCATCAGCCAGGGGACGATCCGTCCGCCCTGAACCGGGTGATAGATCGCAATCGCCACCTTCGCCAGCGTTCCCAGCAGCACGGCGGACAAGCCGATCAGCGTCGCCATCGCCGACAGCGCAACAAAATGAATCCCGAAATAGCGACCGCCGACGGTGATCGGCCCGGTCGACAGGAGCGCCAGGCCGATCGTCCCGAGCACCAGCAGCGACAGCCCCGGGATCAGGTACATCGTGTCCGGCGCGTGGGCGATGATCAGGCGCAGGTGCCGCCAACCGTCGCGGAACGAGCGGAGATGCGGCGGACGGTCGCGCTTGTCGGGGTAGAGCTTGATCGGCACCTCGCGGATCACCAGCCCGGCGCGGTGCGCGTTGATGACCATTTCCGAGGCGAATTCCATCCCCGGCGAGCGCGCGCCCATCCGGCCGAACGCCTCACGGGTGAAGCCGCGCATCCCGCAATGGAAATCGCGGATCGGTGACTTGTGGAGCCAGCGGGCGATGGTCGAGAGCACGGGATTGCCCAGATAGCGGTGCAGGTGCGGCATCGCCCCCGGCTCGATCCCGCCGGCAAAGCGGTTGCCCATGACCAGCTCGGCGCCGTCCTCCAGCGCATCGATGAAATCGTCGAGCGCGCTCCAGTCGTAGCTGTCGTCAGCGTCGGCCATGATTAGATATTTGCCGCGGGCAGAGCCGGCCGCCGCGCAGATCGCCGCGCCATATCCGCGGATCGGCTGATGGATCACCCGCGCGCCCAGTGCCTCGGCAATCTCGACCGAGCGGTCGGTCGAGCCATTGTCGCCCACCACCACCTCGCCGATGATGCCGCGCCGGGCGAAGGCATCGAGCGCCTTGGCAATGCAGATCCCCAGCGTGCGCTCTTCGTTGAGGCAGGGGATGATCGCCGAGACCAGCGGCGCGTCCGGACTGTC
>JANOFJ010000007.1:0-6966 GCA_031413595.1 Novosphingobium sp. | reverse complement strand
GCAGCTTACGCTGCCCCGCAAGCCCGGCGAAACGCGCGTCGTGTTCTGGCCCGAATCGGGTATCCCCGATTTCCTGCGCGAGGGGTATCCGCCCTACTATTATCAGAATTCGACCTATGCCGCCGATCCGCGCCTGGCCCGGGCGCGGCTGGGCCGGGTGGCGGGGCCGGGCGGGCTGTTGATGACCGGCGCGGTCGATCTTGAGATCAGCGGCGGGACTGCGGTGGGCGCGCGCAATGCCGTAACCGTGGTCGATCAGGCCGGCACGATCCGCAGCAGCTATGCCAAGGCGCATCTGGTGCCCGGCGGCGAGTATCTCCCTTTGCGCCCGCTGCTCGAACCGCTCGGCGCTTCGCGGCTGGTGGCCGGCAGTATCGACTTCTGGCCGGGGCCCGGGCCGCAAACGCTGGAACTGGGGCCATGGGGCCGGGCCGGAATGCAGATCTGCTACGAGATCATTTTCTCGGGGCAAGTCGTCGATCGCGCCCACCGCCCGGACTATATCTTCAACCCATCCAATGATGGCTGGTTTGGCAGCTGGGGACCGCCCCAGCATTTGGCGCAGGCACGGCTCAGGGCGATCGAGGAGGGGCTGCCGGTGCTGCGCTCGACCACCACCGGGATCAGCGCGGTGATCGATGCCGACGGGATTGTGCGCCAGCATTTGCCGCGGCTCACCGCCGGGCGGCTCGACGGTTTTATCCCCCCGGCCCATCCTCCAACGCTGTTCGCAAAGCTCGGCAACTTACTTCCGCTTGGCTGGGCCGTGGTTCTTCTTGTCTTGAGCATGGTTGCCACGCGGGCCCGGCGCCGCTAAAGCGCATGACATAAAGAAACCTTTATATCGGGATTTCCCATGCGCAGCGACTATCTGTTTACCTCCGAAAGCGTCTCCGAAGGCCACCCCGACAAGGTCGCGGACCAGATCTCGGACTCGATTGTCGACCTGTTCCTGTCGATCGACGATCAGGCCCGGATCGCTTGCGAGACCCTGACCACCACGCAATTGGTCGTGCTGGCCGGAGAAATCCGCGGGGCCGGTATTTACGAGGACGGTGAATGGGCCGACGGTATCCTGGAGCGGATCGAAGCCACGGTGCGCAAGACCGTGCGCGAAATCGGCTATGAGCAGGACGGCTTCCACTGGGAAAAGTTCGAATTCATCAACCGGCTCCACGGCCAGTCCGCGCATATTGCCCAGGGCGTCGATGCGGCCGACAACAAGGACGAGGGCGCGGGCGATCAGGGCATCATGTTCGGCTATGCGACCGACGAAACCCCCGATCTGATGCCGGCGACGCTCTATTACAGCCACAAGATCCTTGAGCGTATGGCCGCCGATCGCCACTCCGGCGCGGCTCCGTTCCTCCAGCCCGACGCCAAGAGCCAGGTGACGCTGCGCTATGAAGGCAGCCTGCCGGTTGCCGCCACCGCGGTCGTCGTCTCGACCCAGCACATTGCCGGCTATGACGAGGGCGACAACGAGGCCGAGCTTCACGCCTATGTCCGCCGTGTGGTGGCCGATGTGATCCCGCCGGTGCTGCTGCGCGAAACCGAATATCACATCAACCCAACGGGCAGCTTCGAGATCGGCGGGCCTGATGGCGATGCCGGCGTCACCGGACGCAAGATCATCGTCGATACCTATGGCGGCGCGGCCCCGCACGGCGGCGGCGCGTTCAGCGGCAAGGACCCGACCAAGGTTGACCGTTCGGCCGCCTATATTGCGCGCTATCTGGCCAAGAACATCGTCGCAGCGGGCCTTGCCACGCGCTGCACGATCCAGCTCGCCTATGCGATCGGCGTCTCCAAGCCGCTGTCGCTTTATGTCGACACCCATGAGACCGGCAAAATCGGCGACGACAAGATCGAAGCCGCGATCATGAAGATCGCCAAGCTCGGCGGGCTCACCCCGCGGGCCATCCGCACCCACCTGGGGCTCAACAAGCCGATCTACCGCCAGACCGCCGCCTATGGCCATTTCGGGCGCAAGCCGGTGGGCGACAGCTTCCCGTGGGAGCGGACGGACTTGGTGGAGGATTTGAAGGCGGCGCTAGGTTAAGCTAACGCTGCCCGACAAGGTTACAGTGGGTGACACCGTGTCACCCAGCTGTCACCCTGCCAACTGGCTAGAATCCCAGCCGAATTTCCTGGCATGGTGACAGCTGTAACCACCCTGTCACCCACGCAAATCACTGATATGTAAACGAAATATCGGAAAGGTGACACAATTCACCGTTCCGATTGCTACGCATTGACCATTTCCAAAGAGCCCGCGGCCAAACCCGCCTCAGGAATATGGCGAACGCGGCCACTGTAGGAAAACGGATTGTGCGGAGCGAAGCCAACCCAGCCGCAAGCCCCTATGCTGACACTGGGTGGCGGTTGTCTGGTTTTGGGGGGTGAGCGGACCTCGGTTGCGCGCCCGAAAGCCGTTGTTCCCTCAGGCATCTGAAGGCCGTCGTACTCTGGCGCAGTCCGTCAGAGCTTGCCAATTGGTTGATGCGGCCGCATGCCAGTCGTCATGACCCCCGACAATCGATCACAGACTACCCTGTTGCTAGGCTTCGCCCTGCTCATCGTCATGATCTTTGGGTCGGTCTGGCTCGCCGAACAGCAGAAACAGAGCTTCGCCCTGGTCCGCCACACCCTGGAAGTGGAGGACAGGCTCTCCTCGGTGCTGTCCGACTTTCAGGACGCCGAGGGCGGCCAGCGTAGCTATCTGCTCACCGGCGCGCTTGGCTATCTGGAGCCTTATAACGCAGCGATCCGCCGCGTCGAAGGAGGCCTCAATGCCTTGGAGGCCGCGACGGCAGACAATCCCCGGCAACAGGTCTTGATTGGGAGGCTGCGAGAGCTTTCCGCTGTGAGACTAACGCGTCTGAGCCAGACCCTCGCTCGCTATCGCAGCGGCGACCATGACGGCGCGGTGACACTGGAGGAGCTCGATCCGGGCCAGGCTCTGACAATTCAGATCCGTGACGTGATCCGCGCCATGAAGGCGGAGGAAGCCGGACTCCTGAAGTCCAGGGAGCGCGTCACCGTTCAGCAGGCCGGCCTCGCCCAAGCCGGACTCGTCGTGAACGGGATCGTGATCCTCGCCCTGATCTTCATGACCTTTCGCCAGGGAGGCACCCGGCTCAGGCTTGCCGTCACTTCGGCGGCGGAGCTCGGTGCTGCGAACGCCGCCTTGAAAGGAGAGTTGGAGACCCGAGAGGCGGCTGAGGCCCAGGTCCGGCAGATGCAGAAGTTGGAGAGCATCGGTCAGCTGACCGGTGGCATCGCCCACGATTTCAACAACATGCTGACGGTTGTCATCGGCTCGCTCCACATAGCCAAAAGCCGCCTCGACACCGACCGGGCCCGCGCGCTCGTCTGCATCGACAACGCGCTCGACGGCGCCCAGCGCGCCGCCATGCTCACCGCACGCCTGCTTGCCTTCTCGCGCCAGCAGCCGCTGGCGCCGAAAGTGCTGGACGCCAACAAGCTGGTGCGCGGCATGTCGGAGATGCTTCGACAGACCATCGGCGAGCATCTGCGGGTGGAGACCGTGCTGGCAGGTGGCCTCTGGCGCGCCTTCGTCGATCCCGGTCAGCTCGAGAACGCGGTCTTGAACCTGGTGATCAACGCACGCGACGCCATGCCAGGCGGCGGCAGGGTGACGGTGGAGACCTCGAATGCGCACCTCGATGATGCCTATGCCGTTGCCAATGAAGGAGCGGTCGCGGGCCAATACGTCCTGCTTTCCGTCACTGACACCGGGGCGGGGATGTCCGCCGACGTGATCAAGCGCGTGTTCGACCCCTTCTTCACCACCAAGGATATCGGCAAGGGAACCGGACTTGGCCTCTCCCAAGTCTATGGCTTCATCAAGCAATCCAGCGGGCACGTGAAAGTCTACTCCGAACCGGGCCTCGGCACGACGGTGAAGCTCTACCTTCCCCGCTACTTTGGAGCAGAAGCCGACCCTGACGTCGAGGAGCCTGTGCTCGAAGCCGGGACTGCACACGCGAAGGCAGGCGAGGTCATTCTCGTGGTCGAGGACGATGAAAAGATCCGCTTCCTGTCGGTCGAGATCCTGCGCGATTTCGGCTACACGGTCGTGCAGGCCGGCGACGCCTCTCAGGCGCTGGCGGTGCTGGCGGTAACACCGCATGTTGATTTGCTGTTCACCGACATCGTCATGCCGGGCATGAATGGCCGCCAGCTAGCCGACAAGGCGCGCGCGTCACGCCCGGACCTGAAGGTGCTCTACACGAGCGGGTTCACGAAGAACGCCGTCGTCCACAACGGGGTTCTGGATGCCGGCGTGGCCCTCATCTCCAAGCCCTTCACGATCGACGATCTCACCATCAAGGTGCGGCAGGTGCTTGACGGCGGAGGGACCAATCGAGGGCAATAGGCGTCCGCTTCGGGGTCGCAAGCAGCCAAGTGTCTCCTCATGCGCCTTCGCGATAATCCGCTGTCACCACACCGGCAGCCGCCAGTTCCTCCTCGTGGCTGACCTCGCGCCAATCCTCGGCCAGCGCGGCGGCTTCCCATTCGAGCATTGCCGGGTGGGCGATCACTTGATCGACCCAGGCCTGACCAGCCCCCACATCCAGCCCATAGGTGCGGATGCGGTAAGCGACCGGGGCGTAGAAGGCGTCGGCGGCGGTGAACGCTGCTCCGGCCAGCCACGGGCCGCCGAAGTGCGTCAGGCCTGCCTCGAAAATCTCGCGCAGCCGGGCGATATTGCGCTGGAGGCCGACCGACATCGGCTTGGGTTCGACCCGCACGCCGACATTCATCGTGCAATCATTCCTGAGATGCCCGAACCCGCCGTGCATTTCCGCCACTGCGCCCTGGGCGAATATCCGCGCCTCTTCATCGGCCGGCCAGATGCACGTGTGACGCTCAGCCAGATAGAGCGTGATCCCGAGCGAATCCGCGATAATCCGCGCGCCATCGATCAGCAGCGGCACTTGCCCGGTGGGGGAGAACTTGCGGAAATCCTCGTAATTGTCGGGCTTGGTAAAGGGCTCGATCCGGTCCTCGAACGGAATGCCGAGCGCTTTCATCAGCACCCACGGGCGCAGGCTCCAGCTTGAATAGTTCCGGTTGGCGGTGATCAATGTGTAGGTCATGGGAGTGAGGTTAGCGCGCAATTCCTCCTCTGCAAGGGGCGGATCAGCTTGCGTAAACCGCCGCATCCTCATCCGGCCAGCGGGTCAACCGGGGTGCGGCGGGATTGAGGAAGATCGCCGGCAACTTGCCCAGCATCAGGATCTTGTGAATGCACCAGTCGGCGGCCCGCTCGTTCCAGCGGGCGGTGGCTTTGCCGTTGCGCTCCAGCCAGTGCTGATAGGGCAGGAAGTGATCGGGCTCGTCCTTGTGGACGATCTGGAAAATCTTGTTCATGATCGGATCGGACCGGACCGGGCCGCTCTTGAGCAGGATTTCGACCTGCGTAAACCCGCGCTGCTCGGTCAGCATGATCACCCGGCACAGCTTTTCGAACTCGCCCGGATTGCCGAGCACGGCGCTCGTATCGATCTCCTCGATCGTGCAGCCAAAGATCCACTCAATAAAGCGATCGATATGGCCGTAACCGCGGTTCAATTGCAGCGGCATCCGGCCCTGCCGTTCAAACCAGCGTTTGAACATGATGTAGTGCTTGCGCTCATCTTCCCGGTGTTTGACCACTTCGGCGATGAACCGGCTGTCGTCCGGGCAATGCGCGCGCACCCCTTCCAATACCCGGTCAAGCGAGGTGTATCCGCGGAACTCGTTGTAAATATAAATCGATGCGAGAACGTCGAGATAGCGGTTCCGCAACTTGGTTGACTGAAGCATCGCCGGACTATGTCACACAACCGCGCGTCTGGCTATCAATCGTCGCCGAGCATCGCGGTAAGTGCCAATATTGCCTCGGCAAATTCCTCGCGGAAATCCTGCACCACCTGGCGGGCGCTGCGTTCGGCTTCCACCAGGCCGACGCCTTGCCCGACGAAATAGCTGACCAGATCGCGGGCCGCCTCGTTGCCATTCACCACCGCCTTTTCGACCCGCGCAAAGCTGGGCTCGGAAACCATCCCCATCAGCGGCATCGGCAGCGTGCCGGGGCCATCGGGGCTGTCCCATGCCTCGTGCCAGGCGGTGCGGAGCTGGCGCGCGGGCTTGCCGGTGCGGCTTTTGGAGCGGACCGTATCGCGGCTGCGCGCGGCAATCATCTTGGCGCGAAAAGCCTCGCTGGTTTCCGCCTCGGGAGTCGCCAGCCAGACCGAGCCGGTCCACGCGCCCTGTGCGCCCGCCGCCATCATCGCGGCCATCTGCGCCCCGGTCATGATGCCTCCTGCCGCCAGCACCGGAATGTCATGGCCCGCTTGTTTGAGCGCCCGGACCACTTCGGGGATCAGCACCAGCGTCGAAACCTCGCCGCAGTGCCCGCCTGCCTCGCCGCCTTGCGCGACGATGATATCGACCCCGGCCTCGGCCTGACGCAGCGCGTGCTCCTTGGCGCCCACCAGCGCCGCGACCGGAATTCCGCGCGCCTTACCTTGCGCGATCATTTCGGGCGGGGCAATTCCCAGCGCATTGGCGATCAGCCGGATCGGATGGCGGAAGGCCACTTCCATCAGGGCGAGGCCGTTTTCCGGGGTGATCCCCATCCGCTCACGCAGCACCGGCAGTTCACTGCCCGCAGCTATGCCATAGCTTGCCAACAAATCAGCGGCGAATGCCTTGTGTTCGGGCGAAATAGCGGCGGCGCGCTGGGAATTGTCGGTAAATTCCGCCACGCGCGGATCGACTGTTTCGGGCACCAGCACATCGACGCCGTAGGGCTTGCCATCGACATGGGCATCGATCCAGGCCAGCTCTTCCTCAAGCTGCTGCGGGCTGAACCTGGTTGCGCCCAATACGCCGAACCCGCCCGCCTTGCTGACTGCCACCACCACATCGCGGCAGTGACTGAAAGCGAACAGC
>JANOFJ010000006.1:0-41107 GCA_031413595.1 Novosphingobium sp. | reverse complement strand
GCGCCACCTTTGTCGAGGATGGCGGGATCATCCAGCCGGCACCTGCACCGCGCTTTTCCGTCACTCCAGCGCCACCGGTGAAGCTCGCCGGTCGCTAACCAAATGGGCCGCATTGATCCCATGGTGCGGCTGCTGATCGCCGCGATCCTGCTCGCGAGCTTGCTGCCGGTAAGCGGAAGCATGCGCGAAACGGCGCAATTCATCTCGAATGCCGCGGTGTTCCTGCTGTTCTTCCTCAACGGATTGCGACTCCCCCGGCACGAGGTTTTGGCTGGCCTTGGCAATCATCGCCTGCTCTGGCCGCTGACCTTCTGGGTTTTCGCCGTGATGCCGGCCGCTGGCTGGGTGCTGTGGCAGCTCGGCGCGGGCTGGATGCCGCCGCTGGTTGCACTGGGCTTCCTGTTCCTTGGCACGCTGCCGTCCACGGTACAGTCGGCGACGGCTTACAGCTCGCTGGCGGGCGGCAATGTCGCCAGCTCGGTGGTGGCTGCGGCCCTGCTCAATATCCTCGGTGTATTTATCACCGCACCGCTGTTTTCGGCGCTGGCTGGTGGGGCGGGGGCGGGCTTTGACAGCGATGGGCTGGCCAAGGTTGCAACGATCCTGCTGCTGCCGTTTTTCCTGGGCCAGATCATGCAGAACCAGCTTGGCGGCTGGGTCAAAGGGCATCGCGAACTGGTCACGTGGATGGACCGGATTTCAATCGCAATCGCAGTCTATGTCGCCTTCTCGGGCGCGGTCGAGCAGGGGATCTGGGGCCGGGTCGATGGCGAAGGCTGGCTGGCGCTGGGGATCGGCTGCGCGGCGCTGCTGGTGGTCGGCTACGGCGGAGCCTGGCTGCTGAGCGGAATGTTGGGACTGCCGCGCGGGGATCGGATCGCGATGCTGTTTGCCGGCGCCCAGAAGAGCATCGCCATGGGCGCGCCGCTGGCTACGGTCCTGTTTGCGCCTACTGCTGCGGGGGTTATCCTGCTGCCCGTGCTGGTTTATCATCTGGTCCAGCTGATCGTCTCGGCGCCGCTGGCCGCGCGGCTCAATCAGAGCGGATAGCGGTTTCCAGTTCGCTATCGGGCAGTTTGCGATTGTGGCGTACGGACCACCACAGCGAAGCCCCGATCATCGCCGCACCGATCAGACCGGTGACGGTTTCAGGAATATGGACCTTGGCCGAAAGCAACATGATCGCCCCCAGTGCAATGATCGCCCAGAAGGCACCATGCTCGAGATAGCGATATTCCGCCAATGTGCCCTTCTTGACCAGCATGATGGTCATCGAGCGGACGAACATCGCCCCGATCGACAGCCCCAGCGCGATCACGACCATATTGTTGGACAGGGCAAAGGCGCCGATCACCCCGTCAAAGCTGAATGAGGCGTCGAGGACATTGAGGTAAAGGAAGCCGCCCAGGCCAGAGCGAATGACCGCGCCTTGAGCTTTGAGTGCTTCCTCACGCATTTCAAGGATAGTCCCCAGTGCCTCCACCGCGATGAAAGTGACCAGGCCCAGCGTGCCAGAAACCATGAAGGTCAAGGCATCTGAGGGTGTCAGCGTCAGAGAGATCAGATAGATCACAACCAGAAGCACAGCGATTTCCGCCGCCTTGATGCTTGAAACGCGGGTCAGTCTGGCCTCGAGCCAACCGATCCAGTGGACGTCCTTGTCACTATCGAAGAAGAAGCTGAGGCCGACCATCGCCAGAAACGCTCCTCCGAAGCCGGCGATGCCGACATGCGCGCTGCTGACGATGCTTTCATAGCGTTCCGGATCGTTGAGCGACAGATTGATTGCATCGATCGGCCCCAATCCAGCCGCGACCGCGACGATCGCGAGCGGAAACACGATCCGCATCCCGAATACGGCGATCAGCATGCCCCAGGTCAGGAAGCGGCGCTGCCAGATATCGTCCATGTCCTCCAACACGGCGGCATTGACGACCGCATTGTCGAACGAAAGGGAGATTTCCAGGATGGCCAGTACGAAGACAATCCACAGCATCGAAAGTGTGCCGCTGACTGTGCCAGTCTGCATCCAGCCGTACCAGACGGCGATCGCAAAGCAGGTGAGTGTAAAGAGGATCGAACCCTTGTAAAAGCGCAGCACATTTGTTCCCTCAATTGATCATGCAGGCCTTAGCGTTCCGTGCCGCCTGCGCAATGGTTCACTTGGGGGATCATTTGGGCTGGTAGGTTTGCTCGATGGTGGGGAAGGTTCGCGCCCTGACCTCCTCGGCATAGCGCGCAGCGGCGCCCGAAATCGTCTCGGCTATTTCCTCATAGCGTTTCACGAACCGCGGTACGCGCTCGAACATGCCGAGCATGTCTTCGGTGACAAGCACTTGGCCGTCACACTGGGCTGAAGCGCCGATGCCGATGGTCAGGCAGGAAACCGCCTTGGTCACTTCGATCGCTATCGGTTCAACCACGCCTTCAACCACGATAGCAAACGCCCCTGCAAGGTCGAGCGCGATTGCATCGGCGACAATCTTCTTCGCTTCGGCGTCGCTTCGTCCGCGCGCATTGTAGCCGCCGAGAATATTCACTGCCTGCGGAGTGAGGCCGACATGGGCAACCACCGGAATTCCGCGTTCGGTTAGAAAGGAAACGGTTTCCGCCATGGCCGCTCCGCCTTCCAGCTTGATCGCGGTGCAGCCGGTTTCCTTCAGCAGGCGCGCGGCGCTGGCAAAGGCAATTTGCGGCGAGGCTTCATAGGTGCCGAACGGCAGATCTACCACCACGACAGCGTGGTAGCTGCCGCGAACTACCGCCGCGCCATGCGCTGCCATCATGTCCAGCGTCACCGGTACGCTGGATGGCAGGCCATAGATGACCTGACCCAGGCTGTCTCCCACCAGCAGTAAATCGCAATGCGCATCGAGTAGCTGGGCTTGCCGCGCAGTATAGGCGGTAAGCATAACCACTGGCTCGGCGGTGATTCCGTTCAGCTTGCGCTGACGAATCGCCGGGACCGTCAGCCGTTTCATCGGTGCGGGGGTGGGAGTGGCGCGGCTGGTCGCCGTATCGAGTTGGAAAGTGGTAGACATGGGCCAAGCTTGTAGCGGGAAGTCGAAAGCTGGGGAAGGCCAAGTCGAAAGCTGGGGAAGGGGGGCAGTTAAGGCTTGCCTTGCCGCACCGCGTCGCTAGCTTCCCGGTCAGTTAATAATTGCCGGTCGCAGCCCGATGCAGGCCGCAAGTACTAGGGGAACCGCATGTTCGGTCGCGTAAAATCACTCGATGCCATTCTGGCGACGGCAGAAAAGAAATCTCTCCACCGATCGCTCGGTGCGTTCCAGCTGACCATGCTGGGTGTTGGCGCGGTTATTGGAACCGGTATTTTCGTGCTGACCGCAGAAGCGGCGCAAAAAGCGGGTCCGGGGATGATGCTAAGTTTCATCATCGCCGGGTTTGTCTGTGCGGTCGCGGCTCTCTGCTATGCCGAAATGGCGTCGATGGTGCCGGTGTCCGGTTCTGCTTATACCTATAGCTATGCGGTGATGGGCGAACTCATCGCCTGGATGGTTGGCTGGGCGCTGATCCTTGAATACGCGGTTGCCGCAGGCGCAGTCAGCGTTGGTTGGTCGGGCTATGTGGTCGGGCTGATCGAAAACGCGTTCAGCATCGACATCCCCGATTTGCTGGTGCGCGGTCCATTCGATGGCGGGATGGTCAATTTGCCAGCGATGCTGATCGCGGGCCTGGTGACCTGGCTGCTGGTGATTGGCACCAGGGAAAGCGCGTCAGTCAATGCGGTGCTGGTGGCGATCAAGGTGTCAGCGCTGACCCTGTTCATCATCCTGGCCGTGCCGGTGATAAAGATGGAGAATTTTGAACCGTTTTCGCCGCTCGGCTTCGGCGGCATCGGTGCTGCTGCGGCTTCGATCTTCTTTGCCTATGTTGGCTTCGATGCGGTTTCGACCGCGGCGGAGGAGACCATAAATCCGCAGCGTAACATGCCGATCGGATTGATCGGCAGTCTGGCGATTTGCACCGTCTTTTATCTGCTGGTCGCAGCCGGAGTAATCGGTTCGGTCGGCGCGCAGCCATTGATGGATGCCGCTGGCAAGGCGTTCGGCCCGGGCAGCCCGGAAATGGCCGCCCAATGTGCCGCGATTGGCGATCAGGCCGTGGTCTGCTCGAAAGAAGCGATCGCGTGGACACTGCGGGAAATCGGCTGGCCGCAGATCGGCAATCTGATCGGTCTGGCTGCCGGCCTTGCCCTGCCTTCGGTCATCTTGATGATGATGTTCGGCCAGACCCGGATTTTCTTCGTGATGAGCCGCGATGGCTTGCTGCCAGAGGTCTTTTCGAAGATCCATCCGCGTTACAACACCCCCTATGTCATCACCATCATCACGGGTATCTTCGTGGCGCTGTTTGCGGCGCTCTTCCCGGTCGGGCTGCTGGCGGACGTTTCGAACTCGGGCACTCTGTTTGCCTTTGCCGCGGTTTCGATCGCGGTTCTGGTGTTGCGCCGCACCGATGCAGGGCGTCACCGTCCGTTCCGCACCCCTGCGATCATGTTCACCGCACCTGTGGCGATCGCCGGCTGTCTCTACCTGTTCTTCAGCCTGTCCGGGGTAACGATTACCTTGTTCACCGGCTGGGCGGTGGTCGGGCTGGTTGTCTATTATGTTTACAGCCGCAGTCGCAGCCATGTCGGCCGCGGTCTGGTTGAGGTGCATGAGGATGATCCTGGCATCCCGCCGCAGCCGGTTGCGCCGCTGCCGGGCGGGATCAAGCTCGACTGATCGGGTTTGACTGATGCTTCGATAAGGGCCGCTCCTGGCAAGGGAGTGGCCCTTTTCTTTTCTCCAAAGGAGAGTTTGCGAATCACGGCAAATAAGAACATAAATAGAACATAAAGCCGATTCGCATGACCATCCATATCCCTTCCGCTGCCCCCTTTCTGGCTGCCCCGCCGCGCTGTGCTCAGCTTGCGCGCTGGAGACCGGGAAGCGGCGATGCGTCCCTCCATGGTGAGGTGTTTGCTTGTGCCAGCGAAGGCAGCGGCGCGGCGCTGGCACTTGCGCTGGCGCTAGACCGCATCCGCAGCATTGCGCCAGATCCCGCTGCCGATAGCCCCGATCGGCGGCCCTGGCTGTGGGTTCAGGACGCCACCGCGCTTCGCTTGGGTGGGCGGCCCTATCGGCCCGGATTGCCCGCGCCTTTGCGAGACCGGCTGGTCCATGTTGCTGCGAAAACTCCCGAAGATGCGCTGTTTGCGCTGGAGGAGGGGCTGCGCTGCCGCGAGCTGGCTTTTGTTATCGGGGAACTTGCCGGCAATCCTCGCGCGTTGGGCTTCACCGCCTCGCGTCGGCTCAGTCTGATGGCAGAGCGGCATGGCACGCCGCTGTGGCTGGTCCGGCTGGATGCCCGGCGCGATCTTGGCTCGGCGCGAATGCGGTGGGAGGCGCGTTCTGCATCCTCATTGCAACCGCACTGCAACCCTGTTGCACCGGGTTTGCCAAGCTGGCGGGCCGAATTGTTCCGCGCCCGCACTCACCCCCCCGGAGAATGGATATTGCGCGATGATGGAAACGCCCTTCTCGCCGAACACTCCGCCCCGCCGGATCATGGCGATCTGGCTGGCCCGATTGGCGATCGATCGCTGGCCGCTGGTTGAAGGGGAACATGCTGCTCCCTTCGTGTTGATCGCTGACACGGCCCACGGTCCCCGCATTGCCGCAGCCAATCCGGCTGCGCTGGCTGAAGGCGCGCGGGCGGGCATGATGCTCGCCGATGCCCGCACGCTCTGCCCAGGGCTGGCGGTGTTTGCGGGTGATCCAGCGGGCGATCTCGCGTTTCTTGAGCAACTGGCGCTGTGGGCGCAGCGCTGGGGGCCGTGGAGTGCGCTTGATCCGCCCGATGGCCTGATCATCGACATTACCGGGGTCAGCCATCTGTTCGGCGGAGAGGCGGCGCTACTGGCCGATGCGCAGCGCTTGCTGGCGCGCCGGGGCTTCACCGCGCGGTTCGCTATCGCGCCAACGGCGGGGGCAGCCTGGGGACTGGCCCATTACGGCCTGCCCGCTGCGATCCTTGCAAGCGGCGATAATCTCGATCAGCTGCCGGTGGCGGCGCTGCGGCTGGATAACGATGTGCTGCTGGTGCTGCGCCGGCTTGGTCTGAAGCGGCTCGGCGATTTGCAAGGCGTGGCCCGGCCTGCACTGGCGCGGCGCTTCCGCAATCGCCGCTCGCCCGCTGCAAATCCGCTGGTCCGGCTCGATCAGTTGCTCGGACTGGTGCCCGAACCTCTGCTGCCGGTGCTCCCCGCGATTGCGCCGCTGGTCCAGCGCCGGCTGATGGAACCGATCCGTCACCGGGGGCTGCTCGATCAGGTAATGAGTGACCTTGCCGCCGATATGGCCCGTCAGCTTGAGGGGCAAGCGCTGGGCGCGCGGCGGCTCGAGCTGGGACTGTGGAAGGTCGATGGCGAAGTGCTGGTCCGCCGGCTTGAGCTGGCCGCGCCAAGCCGTGATCCGGTGCATATTGCGGGGCTGTTCGGGCGGCGGCTTGATGATATCGACGCAGGGTTCGGGATCGAGCTGGTGCGCCTGCGTGCGTCGTGGACCGAGCCGCTGGCACTTCTGCAGGCCGATTTCGAACAAGCCGCCGAGTTGCGCGGTACCAGCCTGGCCGCCTGTATCGACCGGCTGACCATCCGCCTTGGCCCGGGTGCAGTGCGCTGTCCGGTGCCGCAGGCGAGCCATCTGCCCGAGCGCGCGCAACGCTGGCAAGCCCCGTTGGAGCCGCAAGGCGCTTCACAAGGGGAATTGGCTTTCCATAGCAGGCCATTGAAATTGCTTGATAGAGCCGAGCCGATCGCGGTGCTTTATGCCACCCCCGATGGCCTGCCGCGCCGGTTCCGCTGGCGCGGCGCGGTGCATGAGGTGGCCCGCGCCGAAGGGCCCGAACGGATCGCGCCCGAATGGTGGCGCGAACGCTCCACCGTGCGGCTGCGCGATTACTACCGGATCGAGGATGGCGAGGGGCGGCGTTACTGGATTTACCGCCACGGGATCATCGGCGATGGACGCGGCGATGATCAGCATGGGGGGGCACCTGAATGGTTCCTGCAGGGGCTGTTCGCATGAAAACTCTGGCCATGATGGAATAAAGAACATATGAAGAACAAATGTCGCAACCGAGTCTGATTGAACGCCTTGCCATCCTCGCCGATGCTGCCAAGTATGATGCTTCCTGCGCCTCATCCGGCACTGCCAAGCGCAACAGCAAGGGCGGCCCAAATGGACCAGGGCGGGGGATTGGCTCAACCGAGGGCATGGGGATCTGCCACGCCTATGCCCCGGACGGGCGCTGCATCTCGCTGCTGAAAATCCTGCTGACCAACCACTGCGTGTTCGATTGCCATTACTGCATCAACCGCAAGAGCTCGAACGTGCGGCGCGCGCGGTTCACCCCGCAGGAGGTGGTCGACCTGACGCTCAGCTTCTACCGCCGCAATTACATAGAGGGGCTGTTCCTCTCTTCGGGCATTATCAAGAGCTCCAACCACACCATGGAGCAGCTCGTCGAAGTTGCCAGGATCCTGCGGCAGGAGCATGATTTTAGAGGGTATATTCACCTCAAGACCATTCCCGAGGCCGATCCCGAACTGGTTCACCAGGCGGGCCTTTATGCCGACCGGGTCTCGATCAATGTCGAGCTGCCGACGGTTGCGGGGCTGACCCGCCTGGCGCCGGATAAGGACGCCGGGGTGATCGAAGGGGCGATGGGCGATCTCAAGACCTCGATCGTCGAGGCCAAGGACGCGAAGAAGCACTTCAAGTCGGCGCCGATCTTTGCCCCGGCCGGGCAATCGACTCAGATGATCGTCGGTGCCGACGCGGCCAGCGATGCCGATATTGTCACCAAGGCCAGTGCACTTTACGGCCAGTTCCGTCTGCGCCGGGTCTACTATTCGGCGTTTAGCCCGATCCCCGATGCCAGCGCGGTCTTGCCGCTGCAGCGCCCGCCCTTGATCCGCGAGCACCGGCTTTATCAGTCCGACTGGTTGATGCGCTTCTATGGCTTCCGCCCGGACGAGGTCTGCGACGCCGCTGGGACAGATGGAATGTTGCCGCTGGATATCGACCCCAAGCTGGCCTGGGCACTCAAGTTTCGTGAAAGCTTCCCGGTTGATGTCAACCGCGCCCCGCGCGAGGTGCTGCTGCGGGTGCCGGGGCTGGGGACCCGCGCGGTCGGCGCGATCCTCGCCAGCCGCCGCCACCGTACCTTGCGGCTCGACGACGTGGCCAAGATGACCGTTTCGCTGGCCAAGCTGCGGCCTTTCATCGTCACCGCCGACTGGCGCCCGGTGCTGCTGACTGACCGTGCTGATCTGAAGGCCCTGATCTCCCCCAAGCGGACCGAGCAGCTGGAGTTGTTTTCGGCATGACCGCGTGCTGCGATGCCCGGAAAGCCGACGCCTGCGCGGTGCTGCTGAACGCCCCGGACGACTTTGCTGGTTGGCGCGAGCAGGCACGGCAGCTGGTCATGGCGGATGTTCCGCCCGATCAGGTGGTATGGCAGGTGCCGGGCGAGGGGAGCAGCGACTTGTTTGCCGAAGCGGGCAAGCTGCGCCGCCTGCCCGTGCCGCCGCCCGGTGCCTCGCCGCCGCGCGTGCCGCGCGCGTTCCTCGACCTTGCCGGCAAGGCTGCACTCCATTCTGATCCGCAACGGTTCGCGCTGCTCTACCGGTTGCTGTGGCAATTGCAGGCGCGCCCGGAGATGATGGAGGACGCTGCCGATTCCGGTGTGCGGCGATTGAACGATTTGGCCCGCACCGTCCGGCGCGAGATTCACAAGATGCGCGCCTTTGTTCGCTTTCGCGCGGTCGAGGAGGCAGACGGGGCTGCCCATTACGTTGCCTGGTTCGAACCTTCGCACCACGTGCTGCGCGCCAATGCGGCGTTCTTCGTCAATCGCTTCACCACGATGCGCTGGTCGATCCTGACCCCGGCGGGCTCGCTCCATTGGGATGGCGAGACACTGCGCGAAGGCCCTCCGGCACGGCGCGAGGATGCGCCGGGTGGTGATCCTGCCGAGGAGCTGTGGCGGCGCTATTACGCATCGATCTTCAATCCCGCGCGGCTGAAGGGTCGGTGCGATGCTCAAGGAAATGCCGCGCCGTTACTGGAAAAACCTGCCCGAGGCGGCGCTGATCCCCGGGCTGATCGCGGGTGCCCAGGCGCGCGAGGCGGCGATGGTATTGGCTGGCGGCGATGCGTTTTCCGGGTTGGCCATGCCGCCCAACCTTGATGCACTGGCCGCCGGGATCGAGGCTTGCCGGCGCTGCCCGATCGGTTGCAACGGCACCCGTGCGGTACCGGGCGAAGGCCCGGCCGGGGCCACGCTGATGGTGGTGGGCGAACAGCCCGGGGACAACGAGGAGGAGCAGGGCCGCCCCTTCGTCGGGCCTGCCGGGCAGCTTTTGTCGGCACACCTGGCCGATGCCGGGATCGACCGTGCGGCGGCGCGGATGACCAACGCGGTCAAGCATTTCAAATTCACCACCCAGGTGATGCGGGGTGGCGGCAAGCACCGGCTGCACCAGAACCCCAGAGCCAGGGAAATCGACACGTGCCGGTGGTGGCTTGATGCCGAACGCGCATTGGTGAAGCCCAGGATCTTGCTGGGGCTGGGTGCCAGCGCGGCGCGCGCGCTGCTCGGTCGTACGGTTTCGATGCAACAGGCCCGCGGGCAGCAGATGGTACTGGCGGACGCGACCGAGTTGTGGCTGACTGTCCACCCATCCTATCTGCTGCGGCTGGACGACCGTGCCCGCGCCGCCGAGGAGCAACGCTTCGCCGCCGATTTGCGCGCCGTCGCCGCACGGCTGGCCGCGGTGACGGGGTGAGCCGTGCCGGAACCAGCGCTCACCCCTGAGCGCCGCCGGGCGGAGTGTGATCCCGAAGGGCTCGCAGTCCCCGCCCGTGCGTCGTTTGTCGAGCTGGGGATGGCCAGTAATTTCTCGTTCCTGCGCGGGGCCTCGGATGCGGTGGACCTTGCCGCCACCGCCCGCGCGCTGGGCTATGACGCGTTGGGGATTGCCGATGTGAACACGCTGGCCGGGGTAGTGCGGCTGCACGGCGAAGCTGAAACGCTGAAGCTGCGCCCGGTAATCGGCTGTCGGATCGAGACGGCCGAGGGGCTGGCCTTCCTCGCTTATCCCACCAATCGCGCCGCTTATGGGCGCCTGTGCCGGCTGATCTCGGCCGGGCGGATGGGGCGATTGGATGGCAGCTGGCAGGACAAGGGCGTGTGCGAAATCTCGCTGGCGATGCTGGCAAAGCATGGTGAGGGGGTGCAACTGGTACTCCTCCCGCCAGGGGATCTGGCGGCGGAGTTTACCGTTGCGGTGGAAAGCAACGTAGTCCCCTTCCGCTTCAGGGGAGGGGTTAGGGGTGGGGTCTGTCCTCTTGACGCGGCGCTTGGGGAGAAACCCCACCCCAACCCCTCCCCTGAAGCGGAGGGGCTTAAGCTTACCGCTCCATTCCCCGACCTGCTCCCGTATCTCGCTGCCCGGCTCGCCAGTCTCAAACACATCGCCGCCAGCTACCTCTATACCGGCGATGACATCGCCCGGATCGAGGCGCTTGATGCGCTGGCCCGCATCAATGGACTGACGATCCTGGCTACCAATGATGTGCTTTATCACGCCGCCCACCGCCGCCCGTTGCAGGACGTCATGACTGCGATCCGCCACAAGACCAGCGTGGCGCGGGCCGGGCTGCTGCTCCAGCCCAACGCCGAACGGCATCTGAAGTCTCCGCAGGAAATGGAGCGACTGTTCACGCGCTGGCCCCACGCGATCGCGGCGACCCGCGAGGTAGCGGACGCCTGCACCTTCAACCTGTCCGAACTGCGCTATGAATACCCCGAGGAAATCTGCCCGGCCGGGCTTGATCCGCAAGCCTGGCTCGAGAAGCTGACCTGGGAGGGAGCGGCAGGCCGCTATCCTTCGGGCACACCCGAAAGCGTGCGCGATACGCTGGTGCGCGAACTCGCGCTGATCGCCAAAATGAACCTCGCAACCTACTTTCTTACTATCAAGGATATCGTTGATTTTGCGCGTAATCAGGATCCACCCATCCTGTGTCAGGGGCGCGGCAGCGCGGCCAATTCGGCGGTCTGTTATGTCCTCGAAATCACCGCGGTCGATCCGGCCAAGCACGCCCTGCTGTTCGATCGCTTTATCTCCGAAGACCGCAAGGAACCGCCTGATATCGATGTTGATTTTGAACACGAACGGCGTGAGGAGGTGATCCAGTATATCTACCGCCGTTATGGCCGCCACCGCGCGGGCCTGTGCGCGACAGTGATCCATTACCGCCCGCGCATGGCGATCCGCGAGGTTGGCAAGGCGATGGGGCTGAGCGAGGACGTCACCTCGGCGCTGGCCCGGACTGTGTGGGGTGGTTACGGGCGTGAAATAGGCGAAAAGCATGTCCGCGAAACGGGCATGGACCTCAGCGATCCGCATCTGCGCCGGGTGCTGAAACTGACCGAACAGATGATCGGCATGCCGCGCCATCTTTCGCAGCATGTCGGCGGTTTCATCCTCACCCAGGGGCCGCTGACCGAAACGGTGCCGATCGGCAATGGCGCCATGCCGGAACGCAGCTTCATCGAATGGGACAAGGATGACATCGATGCGCTGGGTATCCTGAAAGTCGATGTGCTGGCGCTGGGGATGCTGACCTGCATCCGCAAATGCCTGGATCTGCTGGGAGAACACCACGGTCGCGAGCTGACGCTGGCGACCGTCCCGCGCGAAGATCCCGAAACCTACGCGATGCTCCGCAAAGGCGATTCACTCGGCGTGTTCCAGGTCGAAAGCCGTGCCCAGATGAATATGCTGCCGCGCCTGCGCCCGCGTGAGTTCTATGATCTGGTGATCCAGGTGGCGATCGTCCGCCCCGGGCCGATCCAGGGCGATATGGTCCACCCTTACCTCAAGCGCCGGCGGGGCGAGGAGCGGGTAGAAATCCCCGCGCCGGGACCGGAGCACGGCCCTCCGGATGAGCTGACCTCAATCCTTGCGCGCACGCTGGGTGTGCCGATCTTTCAGGAGCAGGCGATGAAAATTGCGCTCGACGCGGCCAAGTTTTCAGGCGCGGAGGCCAACCGGCTGCGCAAATCGATGGCAACCTTCCGTTCACGCGGGCTGGTGGCCGAACTGGAAGAGATGATGGTCGGGCGGATGATCGCGCGCGGCTATGATCCCGATTTTTCCTTGCGCTGCTTCAACCAGATCAAAGGCTTTGGCGAATATGGCTTCCCCGAAAGCCACGCCGCCAGCTTTGCCCATCTGGTTTACGTCTCAAGCTGGCTCAAATGCCACTTCCCGGCGGCGTTTGCCTGCGGCTTGCTCAATTCGCAGCCGATGGGCTTTTATGCGCCCGCCCAGATCGTTCGTGATGCGGCTGAGCACCGGGTGCGGGTATTGCCGGTCGATGTGAACCACAGTGGGTGGGATTGTACGCTGGAGGAGGGCGGCAAGGCGCTCCGCCTTGGGCTGCGCCAAGTCGATGGTTTCCCCGAAGCCGCCGCCGCGCGATTGGTTGCCGCGCGCGAGGAGGGCGGAATGTTTTGCGATCTGCGCGAACTCAAGGACCGGGTCGGGCTCTCTCCTGCACTGGCCGAGCGGCTTGCCTCGGCGGATTGTTTCGCCTCGCTGGGTCTGTCCCGGCGGCAGGCTTTGTGGGATGCGCGCAGCTTGATAGCCGCGCCCGACCTGCCGCTGTTCGCTCACGCCGCAGCGCGCGATGAAGGGGCGGAGCGCGCAGCGACACAGCTGCCGAAAATGCGGCTGAGCGAAGAAGTGGTGACCGATTACCAGACCCAGCGACTGTCGCTCAAAGCGCATCCGCTGGCCTTCCTGCGCGCGGACCTGGCCGAGCGGGGCTTCGTCCGTGCGGCTGATTTACGGGAACGCAAGGTCCGCACCATGGTGCAGGTGGCAGGCGTGGTGCTGATCCGCCAGCGCCCGGGCAGCGCCAAGGGGGTCTGCTTTATCACGCTGGAGGATGAAACCGGGGTGGTGAACCTCGTCATCTGGCCCGATCTGATGGAAAAACAGCGCCGCGTGATCATGGGCGCGCGGCTGATGGAAGTGCGCGGGCGGGTCGAATATGACGACGAGGTGATCCACGTGATCGCCGCCAATCTGACCGACGCCACTGCGGCGCTGCACGGGCTGTCGGAGGATCTGCTGGAGCCAAGCATTGCCCGTGCGGACGAGGTCAACCGCCCGGTTCAGGGCAGCCGGGGCCACCCCCGCAACGTCCGGGTGATCCCGAAATCGCGGGATTTTCACTAGGGGAGTTAAACTGGCTCGAGCGAATACCCGGCTGAGCGCACCGTCCGGACCGGATCGGGCGCGCCGGCCAGCTCGATCGCCTTGCGCAACCGCCGGATATGCACATCCACCGTGCGCAGTTCGATGTCGCTATCGCTGCCCCAGACGGCATCGAGCAGCTGCCCGCGTGAGAAGACCCGGCCGGGATGTTCCATGAAGAATTTGAGCAGCCGGTATTCGGTCGGACCCAGCGAGATAATGCTGGCGCGGCGTGTAACGCGGTGGGCTGTGGCATCGAGCGACAGGTCGCCGACGTTCAGAACCTCACCCGCAAGAGCAGGGCGGATGCGGCGCAGGATGGCATTGACCCGGGCGATCAGCTCCCGCGGAGAGAACGGCTTGGTGAGATAGTCATCGGCGCCGGTTTCGAGCCCGCGAATGCGGTCATCCTCGGCCTCGCGTGCGGTCAACATGATGATCGGGACATGGGCGGTGGCCTTGTCGCGGCGCAGGCGGCGGCAGACTTCGATGCCGCTGGTTCCTTCGATCATCCAATCGAGCACCACCAGATCGGGTGCTTCCTCGGCTGCAAGCAGCAGCGCCTCGTCGCCATCAGCGGTTACGGAAACCGCATAGCCTTCCGCTTTGAAACGAAATTCCAGAAGTTCGGCGAGCGCCGGATCATCCTCGACCAGCAGCAAGCGGGGGCCTGGCATCAGACGCCCGTCCTATCTTCCCGGTCGGTCAGGTAATCGCCGGTCGCTGCGTAATAGACCATCTCGGCCACGTTAGTCGCATGATCGCCGATCCGCTCGATATTGCGGGCGACGAACAGCAGCTGCGCGGCGCTACTGATCGTTGCGGGGTTTTCCATCATGTGGCTCACCAGATTGCGGAAGATGCTGTCATAGAAAGCATCGACCTTGTCATCGCGAACGACAACTTCGGCGGCCAGCGCGGCATCGCGCGCGGCGTAGGCGGTCAGCACATCGTGGACCATCCCACGGGCGATATCGGCCATCGCGGGCAGCAGCGTCAGAGGCTCAAACTTCTTGCGCCCTTCTATTTTGGCCGAAGCTTTGGCGATGTTCTTGGAATAATCGCCGATCCGTTCAATCACGCCCGCTATCTTTAGCGCGGCGATCACTTCGCGCAGATCGACCGCCATTGGCGCACGCAGCGCAATGACCCGCACCGCCAGCTTATCGACCTCGGCCTCCAGCGCATCGATCCGCTTGTCGCGCGCGATTACGCCCTGAACCAGATCGGTATTGCCTTTGACCAGTGCCTCCATCGCCTCGGACAGCGATACTTCGGCGAGGCCCCCCATTTCCGCGATCAGGCCGCGAAGCTCGGTGATGTCCTCATCGAACGCCTTGACTGTATGCTCTGCCATTGTCCGTGTCCTAACCGTAGCGGCCGGTGATGTAATCCTTGGTGCGCTCTTCGCGCGGATTGGTGAAGATGTCCGAGGTTTTTCCATGCTCGACGATCTTGCCGAGATGGAAGAAGGCCGTGCGCTGCGAGACGCGGGCCGCCTGCTGCATCGAATGGGTGACGATGACGATGGCGTAACGGCCCTTGAGCTCGTCGATCAGCTCCTCGATCCGGGCGGTCGCGATCGGATCGAGCGCCGAGCAAGGCTCGTCCATCAGGATCACCTCGGGGTCGACCGCAATGGCCCGGGCGATGCACAGCCTTTGCTGTTGCCCCCCTGACAAGGTCGTGCCGCTGTCGGCCAGGCGATCCTTGACCTCGTCCCACAGCCCGGCACGGCGCAGCGAGCGCTCGACAATTTCGTCAAGCTCGGTCTTGCTGGTCGACAGCCCATGGATCCGCGGACCGTAGGCGATATTCTCATAGATCGACTTGGGGAACGGATTGGGCTTCTGGAACACCATGCCGACACGCGCCCGCAATTGCACCACATCCATGCCGGAGCGATAGATATCCTGCCCGTCGAGCTTGATCTCACCCTCCACTCGCGCGCCGGCGATAGTATCGTTCATGCGGTTGAACGCGCGCAGGAAGGTGGATTTCCCGCAGCCCGATGGGCCGATAAAGGAGGTGACATATTTGGTCGCGATATCGATCGACACATTATCGATCGCGCACTTGGTTCCGTAATAAACGGAAACATCGCGCGCGCTGAGCTTGGCGTCTTCGGTTTCAAGTTCGTGTGTTGTGGTCACCAGCGGTTCTCGAAGCGGTTGCGGAGATAGATGGCGAGCCCGTTCATCACCAGCAAAAAGGCCAGCAGGACGATAATCGCGGCGGAAGTACGTTCGACAAAGCCGCGGCTGATCTCGTCCGACCAGAGAAATATCTGGACTGGCAAGACCGTGGCAGGAGAAGTGAAACCATCGGGCGGACTGGCGACAAAGGCGCGCATGCCGATCATCAGCAATGGCGCGGTTTCGCCGAGTGCGCGGGCCATGCCGATAATGGTCCCTGTGAGAATGCCGGGGAGGGCAAGCGGCAGGACGTGGTGGAACACCGTCTGCACCCGGCTTGCGCCGATCGCCAGCGCTGCATCGCGGATCGAGGGCGGCACCGCTTTGATCGCGTTGCGTCCGGAAATGACGATCACCGGCATTGTCATCAGTGCCAAGGTCATGCCGCCGATAACCGGCGCGGATCGCATATTGGGGAATATGGTCAGGAACACCGCCAGGCCAAGCAGCCCGAAGATGATCGAGGGTACGGCGGCCAAATTGTTGATCGAGACTTCGATGAACTCGGTCCAGCGGTTCTTCGGTGCATATTCCTCGAGGTAAACCGCCGACAATACGCCGATCGGGAAAGCCAGCAGCAACGTGACCAGCATGGTCAGCATCGAGCCCTTGAGCGCTCCCCAGATGCCAACCGCCTGCGGGTCCGAAGCGTCCGAGCGGGTCAGGAAACCAGGATCGAACGCGTGGACGAGTTTTCCGTCTCGCTTCAGCTGGGCAGCCAGTGCCCTTAGCTCATCATCACCTTCGCCGCGCCAGGCTGACGCCAGATCATCACTGACTGGCAGCGAGACTTCGAACTTGCCATTGATCTGCGAGGGATCGTCGATCAGGCGCTTGGCCACTTCGCGCCAGGCGCCGTCGTCCAACTGCGCGGCGGCCTGATCGCCCGCGCTTTGCGAGGCGGCAAAGCCGATGACGTCTGCCAGTCCCGCACCTTCGAGAGCCTGCAGCGCGCCCGGACCTTCAAGCTGGCTGGGTTCAACTGTCAACGCGCCGCCAGCAAGATCGACCGGGAAGCGCAATTCGGTGCGTTTGAAGCCGCCGACAGCGTTCGATGTCATGGTTAGCAGAAGAAAGGCGAGGATGAGCCCGGAAAACACCACCGCGACCAGGCCCAACGCACGGAACCGGCGCTCGGAGGCGTAGCGACTGCTGAGCCGCGCGGCGATCCGCTCGTTACGCTGGGCGGCGGTGATATTACTCATAAGCTTCACGGAACCGCTTGACGACACGCAGCGCAATGAAATTCAGAGCAAAGGTGACAAGGAACAGCACGAAGCCCAGCGCAAAGGCAGAAAGCGTCGCGGGGTGATCGAAGCTGCCTTCACCGGTCAGCATGGCGACAATCTGGAAGGTCACTGTCGTCATCGTTTCAAATGGATTTGCGGTCAGCCGGGCGGTGGCTCCAGCCGCCATCACCACGATCATCGTTTCACCAATCGCGCGGCTGACCGCCAGCATCACACCGGCGACAATGCCAGGTAGCGCTGCGGGTATCAGGACCTTGCGGATTGTCTCGGAAGTCGTCGCGCCCATCGCCAGGCTGCCATCGCGCATCGCCTGGGGTACGGCGGCGATGCTGTCGTCTGCCATTGAGGACACGAAGGGGATGATCATGATCCCCATCACCAGCCCCGCAGCCATCGCGCTTTCGCTCGAGGCACCGGCTATGCCGATCGCTTGCGCGGCGTCCCGGATCACCGGAGCGACTGTCAGCGCGGCAAAGTAGCCATAGACGACGGTCGGCACCCCGGCGAGGATCTCGAGCAGCGGCTTCATCCACTTGCGCACCGTCAGCGATGCATACTGCGTGAGGTAGATCGCACTCATCAGGCCAAGCGGGATCGCCACCAGCATGGCGATGATCGCGCCAATGAAGATTGTCCCCCAAAACAGCGGAATTGCGCCATAGCGCTCGCCCATATCTGCTGTTGGGGTGGCCATCGGGTCTGGCCCCCAATGGGTGCCGAGCAAAAATTCGGCCGGACTGACAAAACTGAAGAACCGCACAGTCTCGAATATCAGCGAGGCAAGGATGCCAAAGGTGGTGACGATCGCTACCATCGAGGCCAGCAGCAATGCCCCCATCACCGTGCGTTCGACTCTGGTGCGCGCTGTGAAATTGGGGCGCAGACGAAGGAATGCCAACGCGCCGCCGACAAAGCCCAGAAGCACCGTGATGATCACGCCGATCACGCCATAATGCTGTATGGCGCCGCGAAACGGTGCAACCAGCGCGGCGGCTTGGGGGTTGAAGGCTGCCCCGACCTGCCCACCGGCAATTGCCTTTGCTTCGGAGAGGATCGAATCGCGGCCAACCCCGAATCCGGGCAAATTGGCCGCAGCGGGATCTGCGAGAACCTGGCCCAAAACCAGTCCGGGGCTTACAACATTCCAGATAATCGCAAACAGGATCGCCGGGATGACGATCCACAGCGCAACATACCAGCCATGATAGTTGGGTAGCGAATGCAATTCACCGCCGCCCGCACGCACGGTCTTGCGAAAGGCCCACGCCCGTGAACGCGCCGCCAACCAACCGATCAGGCCCAGCCCGAGGGCGAGCAGGACAGGAATGGCTGGCGACATTTTTGGGTATTTCCCTTGTTCTTACTTCAACGCGCCGGGGTTCTTACTTCAGCGTGCTCGCATCAAGCAGCGTCATTTCAGTGGCGATCTTGGCATTCTTGGCCTGGACGTCATCTGGAGAAACGACCATTCCTTGCTTGGCGAGCAAGCCGCCCTTCGACCAGCTCTTGGCCCATTCGGCGACGAATTCCTTAAGCCCCTTGATGGCTTCGAAGTGCGCTGCCTTGACGTAGATGTAAAGTGGACGCGCGCCCGGATAGCTGAAATCGGCGATCGAGGCGTAGGTTGGAACAATGCCGTTCATGGTCAGGCCCTTGAGCTTGTCGGAGTTTTCCTCAAGATAGGAAAAGCCGAACACGCCGATTGCCTTGGGATTGGCTTCGAGCTTCTGGACAATCAGATTGTCGTTTTCACCCGCATCGACATAGGCACCGTCGCTGCGGACTTCGCCGCAGATCTTGTCGTGCTTTTCCTTGTCGCTGTCCTTCAGCGCCTTCATTTCAGGGTTGGTGTCGCAGCCCTTCATCAAGATCAGTTCTTTGAGCGCATCGCGCGTGCCCGAGGTTGACGGCGGACCATAGACCAGGATCGCTTCGGCCGGGAACGCCGGGTTCACATCCTTCCAGGTCTTGGTGGTGTTGGGCTTGCCAAACGGGTTGGCGGCCAAGGCCTTGTATACATCGGCCTGGGTCAGGGCAAAGCCGATCCCGCCTTTTGCTTCGGCAAAGGCGATGCCATCAAGGCCAACCTGGATTTCGACGATCTTGTCGACGCCGTTCTTGGCGCAATCTTCATATTCAGACTTCTTCATCCGGCGCGAGGCGTTCTCGATATCAGGATGCTGCACGCCAACGCCGGCGCAAAACAGCTTCATTCCAGCGCCCGTGCCAGTCGATTCGATGATCGGCGACTTGATCGCCGGGTTCGCTTTTGCCAGCTCGGACGAGACAGCTTTGGCGAAGGGATACACAGTCGACGAACCAACAGCGCGGATTTGCTCGCGCGAGCCGCCCTCGGAGCCGCCGCATCCGGCAAGGGTCATGGCAGCGACAGAGATGGAAAGGAAAGCTGTTTTGTTCATGGAGCGGGCCTCAGATGGGATGTCTTGCGTGGCTCTGCGCAACTTTCATGACACATTTATGACAATCCGTCCGCAGTGTTTTTTGGGAGAGCCGGGAAGCTGGCGGTGAAGGTAGTTCCTTTGCCCAACTCGCTCAAAATATCAAGCTGCGCGCGGTGGCGTTCGACGATATGCTTGACGATCGCAAGGCCAAGCCCTGTGCCGCCTGCGGCGCGGCTCCGGCCTGGATCGGTGCGGTAGAACCGGCGGGTCAGATGGGGCAAATGCTCTGGCGCAATCCCGCGCCCGCGGTCGGTAATCGCAAGGGCGATGCCGCCATTGGCGTCGGGCGTGATGCATACGGTCACCGGTTCGACCGGGTCGCCATATTTCAGCGCATTGTCGATCAGATTGCGGAGCAATTGCTCAAGCTGAGCGGCGTCGCCCAGCACTATTGCCTGGCCATCGGGGAATTGCGTAACCAGGCGATTGCGTCCCTGGATCGAGCCGATTTCGCCCACCACCCGCGCAGTCAGTTTGGTCAGGTCGATCGGCTCGGTCGGGCGATCGTTCTTTTCCGCCTCGACATGGCTGAGCGACATGAGATCCTCGACCAGCGATTGCATCCGCCGTGCCTCGCGCAGGACCACCTCGTAGAACCGGGTCCGTGCGGCTTCGTCGACTGCCGTGCCGCCTTCTGTCAGCGTTTCGACATAGCCTATGATCGCAGCCAGCGGTGTGCGCAACTCGTGGCTGGCGTTGGCGACGAAATCGGTATGGGCCCGGCTTATGTCGGATTCAGAGGTCCGGTCGGTCAGTTCGATCAACCAGCGCTTCTTGTCGATCCGCCGCCGGGTCAGCTGCCACAGGCTGCGCCCGCCGGTAAAGCCGCTGATGGTTACGCTCTCGCCCCAGCCTTCGTCGGGCTCCATCTCCAGCAGCCGCATCGCATCGGGGTGGCGAAGTGCGATCCGCGCGTCCTGATCGACGATGTGCGCCCCCAGCGCTTCGCGGGCGGCTGCGTTGGCCTGGGTGATGCGGCTGCCTTCCAGGACCAGCAGCGGCGTGCTCAGGGATTCGATGATGCCGCGCGTGGCATCGCGTGACGCCTGCTCGGCATTGATCCGGGGTGCTTCGGCTTCAGGTGCAGGCAGCGTCAGCCACAGCGAGCCCAGCCAGATCACCGCCACGCCCAGCGCCAGCCCCAGTTCGGCGCCGGCGACCACCATGCCAAGGCAGGTGGCAACGGCAAGGGCGATTCCCGCCAAGGGTAGGGCGCGCTTGCCGGACATGACGGCGGCTAACTAGCGAGGTGCGGCAGCGCTCGCCAGCGGCAATTTCCGGTCGCGGCCAAATTCTGCGTCGCTGGCCCCGATCCGGTCGATCGAACTGCGCAGTTTCCGGGCCGCATCCGGAACCAGCCGATGCTCGAACAGAGTGAGGTGGCGCAGCAACGTTCCGCGCACAGCTCCGCCGCCCTGCTCGATCGGTTCGCCCATTTCGCGCGAATGCTCGAGGCCATAGCGCAGCAGGATTGTGGCATTGATGGCCAGATCGGGCAAACGCTCCTCGGGCCAGTCGAGTTGTCCCTGCGCGACGAAGGCACTGAAATAGCGGCGCAGTTGGGCATGGGTCCGCTGGTGCCAGCCCGGCGCATTGCGCCGGATTATCTCGTCATGCTCGCCGTAATCGGCTTGGTCGCGGTAGAGAAAGCGATAATCACGAAACTCGCGCATCACCGCCTGCAACAGCACCGCGTAGTCCGCCACGACATCGCAGTCCGGACCGGGACCAAGCGCCAGCCGAAGCTCGATATCCCGGGCGAAGTTCTCGCTGATCGCACCCAAGATCGCCCGGCGGGTCTTGAAATGGTACCACAGATTACCTTCGGCGATGCCCAGCTGTGCGGCCAGCACCGCGCTCGAGACATTGGCATAGCCAAGCTCATTATAAAGCTCCGTCGCCGCGCTTATGATGCGGTCCTTGGTTCTCACCGCTCGGATCAATAGCGTTCGAGGCTGACCTGCATATGCTTGTAGCCGTGGACGAAGCAGGCGGGGACACGTTCCGGCTCGGCCAGCACATTTACCCTGAGGCGCCGCTTGGCAATCTCCTCGAGCAGAACGGTCAGTTGCAGTTCGGCCACGCGGGCGCCGACGCAGCGGTGGATACCATAGCCGAATGACAGATGCCGCCGGGCGTTCTCGCGATCGACGCGAATGCTGTCTGGGTCGTCGAAGATCGTCTCGTCGCGATTGGCCGAAAGGTACCACATCACCACCTTGTCGCCCTTTTTCATGGCCACGCCGTCAACCTCGGTGTCTTCCAGCACAGTTCGGCGCATATGGGCCAGCGGGGTCTGCCAGCGGATCAACTCACTCACCGCATTGGGAATGAGCGAAGGATCGGCTTCCAGCTTGGCGCGCTCTTCGGGGAATGTGTGCAATCCATAGGCAAAGCCGGTCATCGAATTGCGGGTGGTGTCATTGCCGCCAACAATCAGCAGGATCATGTTGCCGATGAACTCAGCCTCGCTCATTTCCTTCATCGCGTCCGAGCGCATCATGATCGAAATCAGATCATTTCCGCTGCCTTGTCCACTCTGGGCTTCGGCCATCTTGGCCTGCCACAGCTGGGTAAAGGCCGCGCCCATTTCGTAAGCTTCGAGGTTGCGCTTTTCCATCCCGCCGGGCGAGTGCAGCAGTTCGACATCGCCCAGCGTATCGGACCAGCGGGTGAGATTGTGACGCTCTTCCCAAGGGAAGTCGAACAGCCGCGCCAGCATTCCGGTGGTTAGCTCGATCGAGACCTGCTCAACCCAGTCAAATGCCTCGCCGATCGGCAGGCTGTCCAGTACTTCGCCGGTCCGAACTCTCACTTCGTCGCGCATCGCAGCGACTTCGCTAGGGCCAAACGCGGGGGCGATGGTCCGGCGCTGGCCGGTGTGCTGGGGCGGGTCCATCGCAATGAACATCGGCATGCGAAACTCACCCTCGAGCAGCCGGTCGACCAGAAACGCGACGGTAATCCCGCCATATTCATAGGACGAGGAGAAGATCTTGGGCAGCGCCTCGATATGGACGATCGGCTTGTAGCTGGAGACCGACCAATAGGGCCCAAACAGCGAATCGGAGCAATAATGGATCGGCGCCTCGGCGCGCAGGCGGCGGAAGGGCTCCTGCCAGCGGTCTTCGGCGTAAAGCTCGGCCCGGCTGACGTCGAGGTCGGCCAGCGGCGTTTCGATTTCGGCAAATGCGGTGCTCATGGCGATAGTCCTCTCACCCGTCATCAGATTGTTTTAGGGTTATAACCCTAAAACCGATCGCAGGCAAGCAGGCAGCCGCAATCGCGCGCGCAAGCGCGTCGCAATTCCAATGATTGAGAGGAAGCTGGATGGTGACCCCTACGGGAATCGAACCCGTGCTTCAGCCGTGAGAGGGCCGCGTCCTAACCGCTAGACGAAGGGGCCAATACCGATTGCCTTTATCGGGCCTGATGCACCGGTGCCAGAAGTTATGGCGATGGTGACCCCAACGGGAATCGAACCCGTGTTTCAGCCGTGAAAGGGCCGCGTCCTAACCGCTAGACGATGGGGCCATACCGGCTGAAGCCGTTGGCAAGGCCGCGCGTTTAGGCAAGGCGGGCATAAGGGTCAAGCCCCAGTATTGGTTGCAGCGCATCAATCAGCCCAGGCGGCATCCTCGAGGTGGAGTTCGGCCGCTGGGCGGCTTCCCCAATCGTCGATTTTGGCGCGTCCTGCCAGCCAGATTTTCCGGCCCTGCGCGCCATGAAGCAGAGCCTGACCCATCGCGCTTTGCGCGGCCCGAAAGGCGATGGCCTTGAAGCTGCCGCCATCCTGCCCGCCAACAATCAACCGCAAATGATCATTGCCGACGATGTCCGCCTTGATCAGCCGTACCGGCCCGACCACGATCCGCGGACCGGGCCAGCCCATCCCATAGGGACCAGCGCTTTCCAGTGTGGCGACCAGCTGCGGGGTCAAGCCGCCCGGGGCGACCGCAAGGTCCAGCAGCATGGCTTGACCTGCCATCGCTGCAACAACAGTCGATCCAAGCTGAGCGTCGAGCCAGTCGCTGAGCGGATCAAGCTGGCCTGGGGCGATCGTCAGCCCGGCCGCCATCGCGTGACCGCCGCCGGCTATCAGCAAGCCATTTTCGCTCGCGGCGATGATTGCCGCGCCAAGGTCAACCCCGGCGATCGAGCGGCCCGAGCCCTTGCCATTGCCATCAGGATCAGCATCCAGCGCGATTACCAGCGTTGGCTTGCCGGTCTTTTCCTTGATCCGGCCGGCGACGATACCGATTACGCCGGGGTGCCAGCCTTGCCCGGCCACCACCACAACGGCGCGGTTATGCTGGCGGTCGAGCTGCGCTTCGGCGGCTCCCTGAACCTCGGCCTCGATCGCGCGGCGCTCTTCATTGAGGGTCGAGAGTTTGGCGGAGATATCCCGCGCCTCATCGGCATCCTCGGTGGTCAGCAGCCGCACGCCAAGGGTCGCTTCACCCACCCGGCCTCCGGCATTGATGCGCGGACCCAGCGCAAAACCCAGGTCGCTGCAGGTCGGAGCGCGGTTGAGCCGACTGGCATCGATCAGCGCCGCCATGCCGATGTTCTCACGCCGCGCCATGACTTTCAGGCCTTGCGCCACAAACGCCCGGTTGAGGCCGTGGAGCGCGGCGACATCGGCCACCGTGCCCAGCGCCACCAGATCGAGCAGCGACATCAGATCGGGTTCAGCCATGCCGGCAAAAAAGCCGCGATCACGCAGGCAGCGCACCGTCGCGATGGCAAGCAGGAAGGCCACGCCCACTGCGGCCAGATGGCCATGCGATGCGCCTATATCGCTTTCATCAAGCCGGTTGGGATTAACCAGAGCCACTGTTTTGGGAAGCTCTACAGAGCATTTGTGATGATCGACCACAATCACATCAACCCCGGCGGTATGAGCCATCGCCAGCGCCTCATGCGCCATTGCTCCGCAATCGACGGTAACGATCAGGCTGCTGCCTTCCTCGCCGATCCGGACCAGCGCTTCGCCGGAGGGGCCGTAGCCCTCGAGCAGACGGTCGGGGATGTAATAGCGCGCCTCGTGCCCCAGCATCCGCAGCAATCGGACCAGCAAGGCGACGCTGGTTGCCCCATCGACATCGTAATCGCCATAGATAGTGACGGCTTCATTGGTCAGGACCGCCTGAACAAGCCGTTCGGCGGCGATGTCCATATCGCGGAACTCGGATGGATCGGGCAGAAAGCTGCGCAGGGTGGGGTTGCGGTGCCGCTCAAGATCTTCGCGCGCTACCCCGCGCGACAGCAGCAGCTGGGTGACCAGATCATCTTCCAGTCCAAATCCCTCGCCGGAGACCTGCGCGCCGACATCCATGTTGCCGCCGCGCCAGCGCCAGCTGCGCCCGCCAAGTGAGTTTTCGATGCCGAACAACGCGGGGGGAGATGAGGCCATTGCGCCATGCTAGCCGATTGCCGCGGTGCCGCAAAGCTCGGGACGCGCGATGTCGACAATTGACAATCAATCGGTCTGGGCGTGGACTATTCGCGAACTGAACAGCGAAAGGGACTCGGCCATGACAAATCGTCGCAAGCTCGCTCTGATTATTACGGCCGGGGCAGGGGCGCTCGCTGCCATGCCGCTATTGATCCAGCCACTCCTGGCCCAGCAGAAGCCCGTAAGCGGGCCTGTCGCGCGCTATGATATGCGCGCCGGGACTGTTTCGGGGATGGGGGCGATGGGCAGCGGTATGGGGGCTGGCCTTGGCATGATGTTTGGACGCGGCGGCAATAATATGCAGCACGAACTGCTGCTGCGGCTTGGCTCGTCGCGGACGCCGGTTAAGGGCGGGGCCAAAGCAGATCATTTCATGCCGCCGGTGGCCAAGCTCGGCAAGTCGGTCGCGCTGGTTACTCCGGCGCAGGAGCGGATGGAGGAAGGTTTCCCCCCGGGCCAGCGTCCGCGCGGGCGGATGCTGATCTATTGGGGCTGCGGTGAGCGTGCCCCCAAAGGCCAGCCGGTGGTGATCGATTTTGCCAAGCTCGCCGCTGGGCAAATTCCGCCGGGGATGTGGTCCACTACGATTATCCGTGATTGGGGGCCGACCCTGCAGAACAGCCGGACGTTCGGGCGCTGGCCAGCCGAGGATGGCAAATATGCCAAGCCGGACAGCTCGCTGATCGGCGCTCACCGGATCACCGGAAACTATTCACCCGAGATCGGCTTTACCCTGACAAAGGACTTCATGACCCCGCTGCGGGTAACTGCGACAGCCCAGACCAGCGGATCGACGCTGGTCCGCTGGGGCGCGATCGCCGATGCGACCGGCTATCACGCCACGCTGTTTGGCGGAAAGCGCGCGCCCGACGGGCAGATGGGCGACATGGTGATGTGGTCAAGCAGCGCCAGCCGTCAGTTCGGCGGCGGTCTGTCGGATTGGCTGACCCCTGCGCAAGTCGGACCGCTGGTCCGCGACCGGACCGTGATGGCGCCTGCGACTACCAGCTGCATCATTCCCGCTGAAGTGCGCCGCGATGCGCCCGATTTCCGGTTTGGCATGCTCACGGCTTTCGGTCCGCTGGAAGACTTCTCCTATCCGCCGCGCCCGGCCGACCCAAAGGCGGCATGGAACCTTGAATGGACCGCTCGTATTCGCCACCGCTCGACCACAAGCTGGATGGATATGCCGGGAATGGGCCAGGGAATGGAAATGCCCGACCAATCCCAAGAGCAATCGACCCAGCCCAAGCCCGAATGCAAACCATCGCGCGGGCTGGGCGGCTTGCTCGGCTCGGTGATCAAGCCGGGCTGCTGACAAGTCGTGATGCTGGCAATCATCTGGCATAGCCGCACTGGTGCCGCGCGCGCGATGGCTGCGGCTGCCTATGCGGCGGCGCGCGGCAAGGCTTCGCTGCTGGCGGCGGATGATGTCACGCCGGAGCAACTCCTCGCCGCGTCCGGCTTTCTGTTTGTCTGCCCGGAGAACCTTGCGACCATGAGCGGGGCCATGAAGGAGATGTTTGACCGCTGCTATTATCCGCTGCTCGGGCGGGTCGAGGGCAGGCCTTATGCCACCGCCATTGCCGCAGGTTCCGACGGACGCGGCGCAGAGGCGCAGATAAACCGGATCGCCACAGGCTGGCGCTTGCGCCGGGTTGCCGATTCTCTGATCGTCAATCTGGGTGCGCAGACTCCCGAAGCGATTCTGGCTGCTAAATCCGTGCCGCCTGCTGATTTGTTGCTGTGTGCGAGCCTCGGTGAGACGCTCGCAGAGGGCATTGCGCTCGGTATCTACTGAATAGTCCCTTGTTGATACATCCAAACCCAAACTAACTCCTATGGCGGGACTCGACGGGCATGCCCCAAAAGTGCCACTGTCATCCGGGAACAAAGAGTTCAGGGGAAGGCAATCAGCGCTCAAGACGATAATTCCGGGTCATCCGGTCGCGCGCTGCTTTCGCTTGTGTTTGCGGAGGGTAGCAGACCTGACGCTGATGGATTGACCGAGCTTGCGGCGCGCAGCGGGTGTTCGGACGGATCTCAGGTAGGTTTTGCGGTATCGCACAGACCGATCAGCGATGAAGGCTGGGTGGAACTTCTGGCGATGGGCCTCACTTTTGACTGCCGCGGGCTTGCTCCGGCAGAACCGCCGCCGCCGCCGCCGCCGCCGGGCCAGCTTTTTGGACTGACCGGGCCCATCACGGGCGAACCGATCGAATTGGCGCTTGGGCCGCATCTCGGCGAGGGCAGCCCGCTGCTGCCGGTGATCCGGGTCTTGTGCGGGCTGGGTGCAACGCTCGCGACTTTGCCTGGGTTACAAGCGGTCCGCTGGCGTCCTGCCCAAAGCTGGATGAAGCCGGACTATTTTATCCGCGCAATTGGTGCCTGGCTGGCTGGCGGTGCGTTCCCGGCGCTGGGTCTGGTTTCGCTTCAACGCGATCGCGACGGAACACTTGCCTCGCTTGGCCTTGATTACCTGATCGGGCAGGAACTGCGGTTCGAACCGGAGCGGAACCAATCGCTGGTTGAAGCAACCCGCATCGCGGTGCGTCTGATCCACCAGATGGCCGAGGGAGGTGCGATCGCGTCGCCAACCCAACTGCTCGGTCCTGATGGAGAATCGCTGCTGGTGTTGCCAGATCGCGAGGGGCGGCAATTGCGAGTCAAGCTCCGCCGATGAGCCGCCCCGATAGCTACCCCGAGCGCTAGTCAGGATGGCGCAGCTGACCAGTCTGCCCGGTTCTGGAGCAGGCCAATTACGGCAGCGGCTGTCGTTCCGTTTGGTCAATCGCCGCGATGCACCGGGTCATGAGCCCGGCTTGCAGCGTCACCATTTATTGCCCCGTCAGCTGCTCTCGTGGCGCTCGCTCAAGCCGATGCTGGAGGTTGTCGGGGTTGAGCGGATCGGCTTCGATGATTTTCGAAGCAACGGATTGCTGCTGCCTGCCAATGATGCGGCCGCGATCCGGATTGGGCTTGCCGCTCCATCGCGGTCCGCACCGGACCTACAATGAGTTGGTGATCGAGCGGGTCGGGCAGATCGAGGCGGGCTGGGCGGCGCAGCGGCTGCGTGCACCCGAAGTTGCGCTGTTGGTGGCGCAGCAGTGGATCGCGCTGCTGCAGCGGGCGCTGCGCAGGCGCCTGCTCGATCAGCAGCGCCGCCGTTTTACCCTCAATCGCCACGATCCGCTCGGCAGCGGGGTTGATTTTACCGAGCTTGACGCGATGGCCGAGCAACTCTGACTGGGAACCGAGGCGCCAGCCTCGATCTTGTAATCTAGGCCAGCTTCATCTGCGCCTTGCCGGCCAGTTCGGCGCGCGCCGCGTTATATTCAGCCTCTAGCCGGTCAACCCGCTGCGCGACCGTTTCGATGGCCTTGACCGCGCCAATTCCCTGACCCGAGCCCCAGATGTCCTTCCATGCCTTGGCCTCGGTATTGCCGCCTGAACCAAAGTTCATCGCGCTGGGATCGCTGACCGGGAGATTGTCGGGATCAAGTCCGGCAGCAACGATTGAGGGACGCAGATAATTGCCGTGAACCCCGGTGAACAGGTTGGTGTAGGTGATGTCTGAGGCGCTTCCGGCCACGACCGCGTCCTTGTACGCGGCTTGCGCATTCGCCTCGACTGTGGCGACCCAAGGCGTGCCGATATAACCGAAATCAGCGCCCATCGCCTGTGCGGCCAGAACCGAACGGCCGCAGGCAATCGAGCCCGATAACGCGACCAGTCCGGAAAACCATTCGCGGATTTCCTGCATCAACGCAAAGGGTGAGAGCACGCCGGCATGGCCTCCCGCCCCTGCCGCGACCGGGATCAAGCCGTCTGCTCCCTTTTCAATCGCCTTGCGGGCAAACCGGTCGTTGATCACGTCATGGAGTACGATCCCCCCCCAGCTGTGTACCGCCTGATTGAGGTCTTCACGCGCGCCGAGTGAGGTGATGGTCAGCGGCACCTGCCATTTGGCGCAGACCTCATAATCTTCCTCAAGCCGGTTGTTGCTCTTGTGAACGATCTGGTTGACCGCGAACGGCGCGGCCGGACGATCCGGGTTGTCGCGGTTATGCGCGGCAAGCTCCTCGGTAATCCGGTGGAGCCATTCATCGAGCATCCCCGAAGGCCGCGCGTTGAGCGCCGGGAAGCTGCCGACGATCCCTGCCTTGCACTGGGCGATCACCAGTTCCGGCCCGGAAATGATGAACAGCGGTGCAGCGATGACGGGCAGGCGGAGACGGTCGAACGGGGCGGGGAGGGACATGCGGGGGAAGATCCTTTAAGCGATCGGTTAAAGCCCCTTATGGCTCCGTCTCAAAGCTGTCGAGGGGGCTTGGCATGGATTGACCGCCCGCCTAGCTATTTTGATGAAAACGCCGCCAACACACCTTCGATCCCATACACCCGCGCCGCAGTCCCCGCGAACAATGCGTGCTTCTCATCCGCGCTCGCCCCTGCGCTTAGCCGCTTGAAGGCGTTCCACAGCGTGGCATAGCTCGCGCCCCATTTGTCGACCGGATAGTTGCTTTCGAACATGCCGCGCTCCGGCCCAAAAGCTTCGATGCAGGTCTCGATATAGGGCCGCCACATTGCTGCCAGCACTTCGGAGGACAGCCCCGCTTCCGGACCCTGTTCGGGCATCCCGCATTGCGACATCGCGAGTCCGCCAAGCTTGATCGAAACGTTGGGGCAACTCGCAAGTTCGCGGATCGCGCTGCGCCAGACGTCGAACCGCTCGTGAAGGTGGTCGCGATAGGGGCCGGTGTTGAGCGGGGTGCCACAGTGATCGAGCACAATCGTGACTTGCGGAAAAGCGCGGGCCAGTGCGGTGACGTCGGCGATCTGCGGCTCAAGCACAAAGGCGTCAAAGGTCAGGCCGCGCTGCGCGAGCTGAGCAAACCCCTCGCGAAAGCGCGGGTCGGCATAAAGATGCGCGAAGTGGTTGAAGGGCGCGCCGAGCACGGTTTCGTCGGCGTCCCAGGCGCCGCGATGGCGAATGCCCTTGAAGCGCGGGGTGACGGCTTGCAGCGCGTCAAGCACCTCGCCCGCCGCCGCGCCCAGCAACAGGTCGGTGTGGCCGACAATCCCGGCACATGGCCGAAAGTTCCCGTATAGCCCGCTCGCCCCCTGCGCTGCGACGCCATTGACGTATTCGACTTCGCCCAAGACCTTGAGTGCATCGCCCGCACCGGCGCGATAGAAGGCACCGCACTCCATGAACACCGTTGCGATCACATTGTGCCCGCTGGTCGTGTCGGCATGTAGCGCGTCGAAACCATAGTAAGGTGATAGCGCGATTGTTGCGATGAAATCGTCGCGCGGTTCCGGAAACGCGCTTAGCAGGGGACGAAAATCCCACAGATGATGATGCGGATCGATGATCGGCAGATCGGGTTCGAGGATCGCTTCTTTCACGGTATCTTCTCCCATTGCCTTATCCGCCTGCCACCCCATTCGCCGCGCTCAGCACCGCGCGAACGCTGGCGGTGGCGACGTCCTCGTCGATCCCCACGCCCCACACGGTCCGGCCATCGGGCGCTGTGCATTCGACATAGGCTGCCGCGCGCGCATCGGATCCTGCGCCCATCGCGTGTTCGGTGTAATCCTTGATCTCAAGGGTCACCCCGAACGCCTCGGCAATTGTCGCCACCACCGACGAGATCAGCCCATTGCCGCGCCCGCTGACGCTTTGTTCCTTGCCATCAACCCCGATCTTGCCGGCAAAGATCCGCGTGCCGTCAGCCGCGCGGACCTCGTCGAAATCGATCAGCTGGAAATGCTGCGGGGTGCTCAGGTGATAGGCGCGCTGGAACACCTCCCAGATGTCCTCGGCAAACAATTCGCGGCCCACCTTGTCGGCCAGCTCCTGCACATGGCCGGAAAAATGCGCCTGCATTTTCTTGGGCAGTTTCAGCCCCTGGTCCTGCTCGAGCACCCAGGCGAACCCGCCCTTGCCGGACTGCGAATTGACCCGGATCACCGCCTCATAGCTGCGCCCAAGGTCAGCCGGATCGATCGGCAGATAAGGCATTTCCCAGGTCAGATCATTCTGCTGCTCGCGCGCGGCAAAACCCTTCTTGATCGCGTCCTGATGGCTGCCTGAGAACGAGGTGTAGACCAGCTCTCCCACATAGGGATGGCGCGGGTGGATCGGCAGCTGATTGCAATATTCAACCGTCTTGGCGATCCCGTCGATGTCCGAAAAATCGAGCCCCGGATCGATGCCTTGGGTATACATATTGAGCGCCATCGTCACCAGATCGCAGTTGCCGGTGCGCTCACCATTACCGAACAGACAGCCCTCGACCCGGTCCGCGCCCGCCAGCAAGCCCAGCTCCGCCGCCGCAATCCCGGTACCGCGATCGTTGTGGGTGTGGAGCGAGATCACCACGCTGTCACGGTTCGGGATCATCCGCCCGAACAGCTCGATCTGATCGGCATAGATGTTGGGCATCGCGCATTCGACCGTCGCGGGCAGGTTGAAGATGATCGGATGATCGGAGGTGGGCTGCAGCACTTCCATCACCGCCGCGCAAACCTCGACCGAAAATTCAACCTCGGCGGTGGAGAAGGTTTCGGGTGAATATTCGAAATGCCAGTCGGTCCCGGGATATTTGGCGGCCTGATCGCGCATCACCTTGGCGCCATCGATCGCGATCTGCTTGACCTCGGCTTGCGACATTCCGAACACGATCCGCCGCCAGGCCGGCGACACTGCATTATACAGATGAACAATCGCGCGGTGGCTGCCCTCAAGGCTGGCAAACGACGTCTCGATCAGATCGCGGCGCGATTGGGTCAGCACCTGCACCGTTACATCATCCGGCACCCGGCCCGAACGGACCAGATCGGCGATATAATCGAAATCGGTCGCGCCTGAAGCGGGGAAGCCGACCTCGATTTCCTTGGCGCCGATTTTCACCAGCAAATCGAAAAACCGCGTCTTCTTTTCCGCACCCATCGGGTCGATCAACGCCTGATTGCCATCGCGCAGATCGGTCGAAAGCCAGCGCGGCGCTTTTTCGATCACGCGCGAAGGCCACTGCCGATCGGGCAGGTTGATGACGGGGAAGGGGCGGTATTTTTCCGCAGGATGTTTGAGCATGGTCATGATGGCAATTTCCGGAAACTTGGCTTGTCAGACTGTCGGGCGGTTAGTCTTCCCCTGAGCGCCGCAGCGCACCAGAGCAAGGCACGCCAACTCACGCCCAAGGGCGGATAAGTCGCAGGGTTAGGCCTAGTTTGGAAAACATGACGCAATCCTATGATGGGTGAGGGCGGGCTTGTAAAGAGGGTGAACCTCAACAGGAGGGGCATCCCCGCCGCACCCCACCCAAACTTCTCTAACTTCGCGCCAGTGGCGCATGGAGACTCGTGAATGTTTGCCGCCCCAGACACACAAAAGCCGCGCTTGCGGCGCGGCTTGTGCGGGGTGGGCGAGGGGACGCGGGAAACTCATCGGGGCGGGTCTGGCAGCGGCATGGCGGCGAGTGTGACAGGGCGCAGAGGTGTAGGAAAATGGTTTCGGACGGTTGCGACGTCCGCTTCGCGCTCCATTTCCGCCAATCGATCCCGCGATTTATGAAATGGTAAGCCTAATACGGCATGAATCTGTGCCCGTGCGGCGCGGTCTGCCCAAAACTGTTGCTGCGCCAGTCCAGGTTGACCTGAACCGACAGGCCGGCCGACGCAATCTGAAGGAGTAAAATGATGCGCATCATTTCCACCCGGCCACGAGCTCTCCTGCTGCTTGCCATGCTTGCCGTGCCAGCAGCGAGCAGCCTGTCTGCGCAGGAGCAGACTTCGCCTAACCAGACTATCATCGTAACTGGCATGATGGCTGGCGGGCCTGAGATCAAAGGCGTCATCTCCGCGCGCAAAGACGATAGGCTGAAAGTTACCGCCGCTGACGGCACCAGCACGATCATCGCCATTAACGATGCCACAAAGATCAAGGCCAGCGGCGGCCTGTTCGGCGGCGGTCGCGGTAAACTTGGTACGGACGCTCTGCTCAACGGCCTGCCGGTTGCCGTCAAGACGCTGCGTTCGGGAGATGGACTGGTCGCGAGCCAGATCAGTTTCAAGAACAATGACTTCAAAACCGCGATGATGATCCGCAACGGCACTGCCCAGGGCTTTGCAGACCAGAGCGCGGCAACAGAGGCGCTGCGCGGCCGGATGGCTGATATCGACAAGTACAATATCAAGGGCACCACAAACGTGTACTTCGCCACTGGCAAGTGGATGCTGTCGGCCGATGCCAAAACTGAACTCTGCACTGCAGCGACCGAGGCCGATGCCACGGGTAACGCCATGATGCTGGTTGTCGGCTACACCGATTCGGTCGGTAGCGAAGACTATAACCAGACGCTCAGCGAAAAGCGCGCCAGCAGCGTCATCAATTTTCTTCAGCAGGCCTGCCGCTGGAAACCCTATCGCATGCTCACCCCCACCGGAATGGCTGAATCGGACCCGCTGGCGAGCAATGACACCGAAGCAGGCAAAGCCCAGAACCGCCGCGTTTCGGTGAACATCCTGGTCAGCAAGGCGCTTGACGGGATTTGAGGCTACGGCGCGATGAGCCTCACTCATCGCGCCTGGTTTAAGCCCATGCGGCGCTGGGGGGGATGCAGGAAAATTGTTTTGGATGCTTTCGTTCAGTTTCCGGCCATTCAGAGGATGACTAGCTCGGCCCCTAAGCTGCAACCCTAGACCGCTTTGAAATGCTGCACGAACGGTGATGATTGAGTGGATTCCGGCATGCCCGCTTTTGGGCATAAAGATCGAAACGCTGCGATCATTTCGCGCTGAATGCGGTCTACCCGTTCGACGCCCCTCAGGTTCTTGATCGAAGGTGCAGATTTAGTATCAATTTCATTCCACCTCGATTTCACCGACCATTCTAGCCACTGCGGCATGCACGGCATTCGCGTCGAACGGCTTGCCAAGAACCAGAGCATCACTGAACTCGTCATCGAGAACGCCGCTGCGCGCATAGCCGGTCATGAAGGTAAACGGCACGCCGCGCTCCTTCAGCAGGCGAGCAAGCGGCCAAGTTAGATCGCCTGCCAGATTAACGTCGATCAGGGCAGCCGACAGCTTTTGCGAAGTTGCTACTTTCATGGCGGCATCCAAGCGGCTCACAGGTCCGACAACTTCATATCCAGCATCCAGAACAATTTGCTCGATCATGAAAGCGATCATTGCTTCGTCTTCGACGACAAGAAGCCGGTGTTTGTCGCTCTGTTGGGTTTCATTGGCAGCATGCGCAGCCTGATCGTCCGCGGACCCGTTCAGCTCGGACTCGCCCACAAAACAGTCGGCACCAAGATTTATATCGCACTCAACGCCTTTCGGCGCATAGCGGATGTCGGTTTGTCCGCCGCACTGAAATGGAATGATATTTTTCAGTGTAAATGTTCCAAATCCTTCGCGCGTCGGCTTGGTAACAGGCGGACCGCCATACTCACGCCATCTGATCGCCAGTTTGTTCTCTCCACGAACGTTAGCCACATCCCACTCGACTTGGACCTGGCCCGTTGTGCTGAGCGCGCCGTATTTCGCAGCGTTGGTTGCAAGTTCGTGGAGCACCATCCCCAGCGGCGCAGACGCAAGGGTCAGCATTGAAACGTCGGGCCCGTCCAAAACAATGCTTTTAGCGCTGCCGTAAGGATCAAGCTGTGCGGCGATAATTGTTCTGAGGTCCGTCTTTCCCCAAGCCGCCTCGCTCAACAAATTGTGCGATGTCGCCATGGCCTGAATGCGCTTGTCGAAATCGGTGACATATGCGGTCAGGCTGTCGGCCGATTTATGGGTGTAGCGGGCAAGCGCCTGAATCGTCGCCAGCGTATTCTTCACGCGGTGGTTGAGTTCGGCCACCATCGTTTCGTGACGGCCCTGGGCAATCGCCCGCTCGCGCGCAACCTGATCGATCCGGCGAAGGACGACCTCAAGCAGAGAAACGCGCATATGCGTCGCTGCCTCAATTTCGTTTTCGGTCCAGGGTTTGGCCTCATACCGAACAGACTGCACCCATTCGTCGAACGACTTGCGCGGGGTCAGGCGGTCGCCGTGTGGCCCGACCTCAACAGGTTTTTTGGGGTCGCCCGCCCACCGCACACTTTCGATCAGTTCGGGCCGAAACCAGATGATATAGTCCGACGGGCTGCGCGAGGCCGATATCGCCAGCACCCCGCTCGCTTCAATGGCAAAGTCCTTCGCGAGATCGAATTGCGCGGCCAAATTGTTGCTCGTAAAAGTTCCGTCGATTGCATGCTTGTCCAGCCACGCGACAAGCGCCCGGACCTGGCTCTCGCGCGGCACGCGCCCGATCGCTGCATATTTGTCGTCGACAAGGATCGCGACGCCGTCAGCATCGAGATAGTCGAGCAACGTCGGACTCTGATCAATCAGACCCAAGGCCAGATCGTCGTGGCCCGACATCCGGTTGACGAGCGCCGAGTGCAATTTGCTCGATTTATGACGATACTCCATCGCCTCTGCGCGTTCGCGCGCGTCAAGCTGGAGCGCAAACATGTTGCCGAACAGCTCGCAGACGGCGCGCACATGTCGCGGAAGTCGTTTTGGCGAGTGGTGATGGCACGCAATCAGCCCCCAGAGCTTGCCATTTTTGATGATTGAGATCGTCATGGTTGCCTGCACACCCATGTTGCGAAGATATTCAAGATGGATCGGAGATACGCTGCGCAGTGTCGCATGGCTAAGATCGAGAGGCGATCCGGTCGCCGGATTGGTCTGCGATATCAGTGACGACGGCACGGCATCAATGTCGGCAACGATTCGCAGCCAGTTGTCTAGGTAAAGTGCGCGTGCCTGTTGGGGAATGTCGCTCGCCGGATACCGGAGTCCAAAGAAACGGGCATGACCATCATTTACCGTTTCAGCGACTACCGAACCAGATTCGTCAGGCAGGAAGCGATAGACCATTACCCGATCATAGCCGGTGACGCGCTGCAGCTGACTGGTGGTAGATTGGCATAACTGGTCGAGGCTCCCTGCCTCGCTGATTGACGCAATCATAGCCTGCACCTGACCGAGCGGATTATGTTCGCCGTTCTCGGTTACATCGGACTCCTCGAACTCGAAGATCAGTCCGCCATCGTTCTGGTGGACGCTGACGTCGAGCACCAGTTGCTCGGCGTTCGCCATGAAATTCAGGAGATGCATGGGCCGACGTAGCTCGTTTTCGAATAGCAATTGCTTCAGCCTTCGGACCTTTTCGGCGGGCATGATATCAGCAAGATTGCTTCCAGCGAGGTCGGATACGCTTTTGCAAAGAAGACCTTCGGTTGCGCCCCCTACCTGCAAAATGGTCAGCGTTTCGGGATCGGTGACCAGCAACACTCCGTAGGGCTGGACACTGCCGGGCGTGTGAATGATTTCCCGGTCGCATGTCGTTAGATCGGCTTTACCGAACTGAATTTCTATATCCGCCATTCTATGTAGCTCTACCCGTTCTTTCCGCAACCACGCGGTTCATGCAATTTTCGAAATGTTCGAAGGTCTGTAAGGCAGCCTTTGCCGCCATCGATTGATCAAGTGCCGTAGGCAGGGCTTTTTCAAGCATGTGTACGAAGTCGCGCCAGTTACTGCCACGTGCAGGACCGTCACCAACGAAAAAGCTGCGTCCAATTTGCGTGCGTTCACCAAGCAAATGGTCGAGTTTTCCTGCTAGCAGTTTCCCCCCCATCGCCGCACCGGCAAGCACATACTCAACGCCCCAATGTTCGGCGTGGGACATTGGGGCGGATAAGGTCAAACACGGAGGCTGCTCGGCCCTGACATGCTCCAGAGAAAAGACCATCAGATCGTCTACAAGGCGACCACAACGAAGTGGCGCGTCAATCGACACGCCTACATAGAATTTGTGGAAGCCGTAAAGTGCCAGCAAAAGTGCTGAATACTCTGCCTGACCGATCTTTCCACGCATAAGCGAAGCAAAGGCAGGGTGCGCGTGGAGGCGTTGATGCGTCGCAGATGTTGCGGTGCGCAATACCATAATTGCTGTTGGCGTCGCCGTATCTACATTGATTTTTAAAGATTGCTGCACGCCGGTAGCTCCCGCGGGAACGCTATCAAAATTGGTCTTTTTGTCCATCACAAAAGGGGCTGGGGTTGAGGAGCGACAGACGCTGTTCAATCCAACACAAGCGGTTTTTGTGCGGATGGTATGGTGAACCATGAATTGGTTCCGAGATCGGACAGAACACTGCTCACATGTTTGCACTGGAGCAATCCATATTCCTAGCTACCGACGAGCAGATGCCAGTTCCGACGATTTAATTCTCCTGGCTTAACTGATCAAATGATCAGCATTGAACCGCCGGACACTTTGATCAGTTATTGCTTACGATTAGCGAATTTTTTCAGGCTGCGCAGCTATAGAATACGTGAACCAACGGCAGCTAATCCGCTCGCGTAAGCTATGTTTTATTATCTGAAAATTTTCGCCTCGTGCCGGTCACATAAACATGCCCGAACATGCCCGGAATGGCAGTTTTGCCAATTTTTGGTGCTGAAGCCCGGCTGACCGGACTCCCCAAAAAATCGGACATCGAGAGTTTCAGCCATCTCGCCATTTCCCTGCCCGCGCAATCCCCCTACAACACACCCCATGACCCAAATCCGCCCCTTCACCCTCGCCATCCCGCAATCCCAGTTGGACGACCTCAATACCCGGCTCGATAACACCCGCTGGCCCGAGCGCGAGGCGGTGGCCGACTGGTCGCAGGGCGTGCCGCTCGCGGCTTTGCAGGACTTTGTCGCCTATTGGCGCAAGGGTTATGACTGGCGGCGGTGTGAGGCGCGGCTGAATTCTCTCGGCCAGCATATTACCGAGATTGACGGGCTGGATATTCACTTCCTCCACGTGCCCTCGCCGCACGAAAATGCCACGCCGTTGATCATGACGCATGGCTGGCCGGGCTCGGTGATCGAGTTCATGAGCGTGATTGAGCCGCTGACCAATCCCACCGCGCATGGGGGCCGAGCCGAGGATGCGTTTCATCTGGTGATCCCCTCGCTGCCGGGCTTCGGCTTTTCGGGCAAGCCGAGCGCCACCGGCTGGGGGGTGGAGAAGATCGCCCGCAGCTGGGGGACGCTGATGGCGCGGCTGGGCTATGATCGCTGGGTGGCGCAGGGCGGCGATTGGGGCTCTGCGGTGACCAGTTCGATCGCGGCGCAGAATGTCGCGGGCTGCGCGGGCATCCATCTCAACATGCCGATCGGGCGGCCGACGCCTGAGGATCTGGCCAATCCGTCGCCGGCTGAGCTGAAAGCGCTGGGCGCGCTCAAGCATTATCAGGATTGGGATTCGGGCTATTCCACCCAGCAGCGCACTCGTCCGCAAACAGTGGGCTACGGACTGGTCGATAGTCCGGTGGGGCTGGCGGGCTGGATCTATGAGAAGATGTGGGCGTGGACGCATAACAATGGCGCGCCCGAAGATGCATTGAGCCGCGATGCGATGCTCGACAATATCATGCTCTATTGGCTGCCCGCGACCGGCGCCTCATCGGCGCGGCTCTATTGGGAGAGCTTTGGCAGTTTTGCAGGGCGCGAGATCACGCTGCCGGTGGCGGTGAGCGCGTTCCCGAGGGAAATCCTGCCGACCCCGCGCAAATGGGCCGAGCGGGATTGCAAGAACATCGTCCATTGGGGCGAGCTGGATGCAGGCGGGCATTTCGCCGCGTGGGAACAGCCCGAGGCGTTTGTGCGCGAACTGCGCGTTGCGTTTGGATTGATGCGGTAGAGCGTGATGCGAAAAAGTGGGAACCGGTTTTTCGCAATAAATCACGCGACAACAAAGAATTATAGAGCATGATGCGATTCAGTTTTGTCGCATCATGCTCTAGCGCTATTTGGTGAAGGCGGCTGCGATGTTGAGGGTTACCGCGTCCGACACCAGCGGAATGCCATAGGCCACCCCGAATTCGCTGCGCTTGATTGTGGCGGTGGCTTCGAAGCCGACGTTTTCCTTGCCGCCCATCATCGCCGGCATCTTGCCCGCGCCATAGAATCTGGTGATGAGCGTTACGGGCCGGGTCACGCCGTTCAGCGTCAGATTGCCGATGATCAAGGCGCGGCCCTTAGCCAGCGGCTGGACCCTGGTTGATACGAACCGGGCTGGTGCCGGATTGGCTCCGAAGAAATCGGCTTTCATCCCGGCTTCCTTGGGCGCGCGGAGCAAATGCGCGGTCAGCCCGGCGTTGGCGGTGGTAATCTCTGCCACCGGGATCGATACATCGACCTTGGCCGCAGCCGGCTTGGCAGGGTCAAGCACCAGCGTGCCGGTGATATTTCCGAACAGCCCGGTGTAGTGCGAGAAACCGAAATGATCGACCCGCCAGCTGACCAGCGTATGGGCCGCATCGGCCTGATAGGTGCCGCCGCTGATCGCCGCGGTGGACCGCGAACCGGGCACCGGCATGGCCGGCTGCGCGCCCAGCGGCAGAGCGCTGATCATCGCCGCGCCGCCACCAAGGGCTAGTGCACAACTGACGGCAAGGCGGAGCTTGGACATGGGGTTCTCCCGGGTAAGAGGTTTTGGTCTCTCTCCCACCTTGCCCAAGCCGCGGCTTGCCGTCAATCAAACGCGAGCGTCAGTTCTTCGCCTGATCGACCAGCTTGTTGGCGCCGATCCACGGCATCATTGCGCGCAGCTGCGCGCCGGTCTTTTCGATCGGGTGGGCCTCGGCAGCCTTGCGGGCGGCTTTCAGCTCGGGCTGTCCGGCGCGGTTGTCGAGCACGAAGTTCTTGACGAACCGCCCGCTGGTTATGTCGGCCAGAACGCGCTTCATTTCGGCCTTGGTTTCGCTCGTGATGATCCGGGGTCCGGTGGTGATGTCGCCGTATTCGGCGGTGTTGCTGATCGAATAACGCATGTTGGCGATGCCGCCTTCATAGAGCAGGTCGACGATCAGCTTGGTTTCGTGGAGGCATTCGAAATAGGCCATTTCGGGGGCGTAACCGGCCTCGACCAACACCTCGAACCCGGCCTGGATCAGGTGGGTGATCCCGCCGCACAGCACGGCCTGTTCGCCGAACAGATCGGTTTCGCACTCTTCCTTGAAGTTGGTTTCGATGATCCCGCTGCGGCCGCCGCCAACGCCGCTGGCGTAGGCCAGCGCCACATCGTGCGCGTTGCCGGTGGCGTCCTGATGGACCGCGATCAGGCACGGCACGCCGCCGCCTTTGACATATTCACTGCGGACGGTGTGGCCCGGGCCCTTGGGGGCGATCATGATGATGTCGATGTCGGCCGGTGCTTCGATCAGGCCGAAGTGGATGTTGAGGCCGTGGGCGAAGGCGAGCGCTGCGCCGGGGCGGAGATTGCCGGCAATATCATCGGCCCAGATCGCGGCCTGATGTTCGTCGGGCGCGAGGATCATCAGGATGTCGGCCCACTTGGCGGCTTCCTTGTTGGCGAGGACTTTGAAGCCCGCAGCTTCGGCCTTCTTGGCGCTGGCAGAGCCGGGACGCAGCGCGATCGCCACCTCCTTGATGCCGCTGTCGCGCAGGTTCTGCGCGTGGGCGTGGCCCTGGCTGCCATAGCCGAGGATCGCAATCTTCTTGCCGGTGACCAGATTGAGATCGGCATCGGCGTCGTAGTAAACCTTCATTGTCGTTTCCTGTTCTCTCGAATTGTCATTCCCTCGAAAGGGATCGGTAAATTCATTCGTCGTCCCCGGCCTGCCCGGAGACCGCTGGCCTCATCTACGCGAGGGTGCATCGACGAGGCCAGCGATCCCGGGTCAAGCCCGGGATGACGCTCACGCCGCCTCGGTCCCGCGCATCATGCCGACGACGCCGGTGCGGCCAACTTCGACCAGCCCCAACTCGCGCATCAGGGCGATGAAGCGGTCGAGTTTGCCGGGGTCGCCAGTCAGCTCGAAGATGAAGCTGCTCGTGGTGGTGTCGATCACCTTGGCGCGGAACACATCGGCCAGCCGCAGCGCCTCGACCCGCGCGTCGCCGGTGCCGGCGACCTTGACCAGCGCCAGCTCGCGCTCAACATGTTCGCCAAGCTCGGTCAGGTCGATCACCTTGTGGACCGGGACCAGCCGTTCGAGCTGGGCATGGATCTGGTCGATCACCTCGGGCGGACCGTGGGTGACGATGGTGATCCGGCTGATCGAGTGGTTCTCCGAGATGTCGGCCACGGTCAGGCTGTCGATATTATAGCCGCGCGCGGTGAACAGCCCGGCGATCTTGGCAAGAATGCCGGCTTCGTTGTCGACCGTGATGGTCAGCACATGGCGCTCGGACGCCTTGGTTTTGATTTTCATCATGCTTCTCCCCTCCTCTTCAGGGGAGGGGCCGGGGGTGGGGTTTCTCCCCACACGCCGCGCCCGGGGATAGACCCCACCCCAACCCCTCCCCTGAAG
>JANOFJ010000005.1:0-2382 GCA_031413595.1 Novosphingobium sp. | reverse complement strand
ATCGGGCAGGCGGTACTGCCAAGGATCGTTGATCCAGTAGCGATTGCTGTAGAACAGCGCATCCAGCGAAAAGCCGATCCGCAAGCGGCGATAGCTATAGTTCCGATAGGGCGAATAATAGCTGCCGCCTCGGAAAATATCGCGGTGCTGACTGCGATAGCCCGACCAGTTGTAGCGATTGTTATGGCGCCAGTTGTTGTCCCAGCGGCGGTGATTTTCGCCATAGCCTGAGCGGTGGCGATCGTTGTTACGGTCGCGGCTCCAGTTGTCGCCGCGGCGACCATCGCGCGAGGCCACGTCGCGATCACGACGTCCGTCGCGGTAGCTGCCATCGCGGTCGCGGCGATCATCGGTTCGGGTGCTACGCCCGCCATCCCCGCGACCTTCAACACGCCGATCATCCGTTCCGCGGACCGGTCCGCGCCAGCCCGGTGCAGGTGTGGCTACTTCGGTCGAGCCGCGGCCCGACCCGCCGCGCCCGTTTCCGTCATTGCGCCCGTTTCCGTCATTGCGATCGCCGCGGGGGCGATCGGCATTGCCATCGCGGCGGCCGCCATCTCGGTTGCCGCCGGTCCAACCGGTATTGACGCGTGAATTCGGTGCGCTTGCTTCACGGCCTGTCGGAGAGGCAGGCGGGGTCCAGCCACTCGTATTCGGGCCGCGCCAGCTGCGCTGGACGGGCTCGAGCCGGGCTGGCTGCTCGCGCTGAACGGCCTGCCCGCGATCCTGATTTCCATTGCCTCTGCTGGCCCCATCGGGCCGGGCCTCACTGTTTCCGTGGCGCCGCTCGCCGCGTTCGCCATCGTCTGGCTTGGCGAACGCCGCGCTTGGCAATGCCAGCACTGCGAGTGCCGCGAAAAGTGCCGCGCGGCGGTTCGAACTCCTGAAAGACCTGACGGCCATAGCCGTTCTCCATTTCCTCGCGCCGCACCAACGGCGGCGACCATGAATGCAGGGCTACCCGATTCGCGCTGTCAGCAAGGTGAATGAAATGGTAAGCTTTTCGTTCAGCTTCAGCGCGTCAATTTCTTATAGGCTAACCGGGTTGGACGATCCGCCGCATCGCCCAATCTGCGCCGCTTGTCTTCTTCATAAGCCTCGAAGTTGCCTTCGAACCATTCCACATGGCTATCGCCTTCGAACGCCAGAATATGCGTCGCCAGCCGATCGAGGAAAAAGCGGTCATGGCTGATGACCACCGCGCACCCCGCGAAGTTCTCAATCGCATCTTCCAGCGCGCGCAGCGTTTCGACGTCCAGATCATTGGTCGGCTCATCCAGCAGCAGCACGTTGCCGCCTTCTTTGAGCATCTTGGCCATGTGGACCCGGTTGCGCTCACCGCCCGATAGCTGGCCGACCTTCTTCTGCTGGTCGGTGCCCTTGAAGTTGAAAGCGCCGACATAAGCGCGGGTGCTCATGTCCTGCTTGTTGACCTTCATGAAATCATGCCCGCCCGAGATTTCCTCCCAGACGTTGTGTGCGGGATCAAGCTGATCGCGGCTCTGGTCGACAAAGCCCAGATGCACCGTCTCGCCAATCGCGATTTCGCCCTCGTCGGGTTTTTCCTGGCCGGTAATCAGCTTGAACAGCGTGGTCTTGCCCGCGCCGTTCGGCCCGATGATCCCGACGATGCCGCCCGGCGGCAGCAGGAACGAGAGGTTTTCGAACAGCAGCTTGTCGCCGTAAGCCTTGGAGACATTCTTGGCCTCGATCACCTTGCCGCCGAGGCGCTCAGGCACCTGGATGACGATCTGGGCTTTGTTGATGATGCGGGTTTCGCTCGATTCAACCAATTGATCGAAGGCCTTGATCCGCGCCTTGCTCTTGGTCTGGCGGCCCTTGGTCCCGGCCCGGATCCACTCAAGCTCGTCCCGGATCGCCTTCTGGCGCCCCTCGTCCTCACGGCCTTCCTGATCGAGGCGCTTGGCCTTCTTCTCAAGGTAGGTGGAATAGTTGCCTTCATAAGGGAAGTATTTGCCGCGATCGATTTCGAGGATCCATTCGACGACATTGTCCAGGAAGTAACGATCGTGGGTGATCATCAGCACTGCGCCGGCATATTCCTTGAGGTGGTTTTCCAGCCATTCGACACTTTCAGCATCAAGGTGGTTGGTCGGCTCATCCAGCAGCAGGATGCCGGGCTTCTGGATCAGCAGCCGGGTCAGCGCGATCCGGCGTTTTTCACCGCCCGAGAGATTGTCCACCGGCCAGTCGCCCGGCGGACAGCGCAGCGCTTCCATCGCGTTCTCTCGCTGGTTGTCGAGCGTCCTGCCATCGACCGCGTCGATCTTTTCCTGCAGTGGGCCCATCTCTTCCATCAGCGCGTCGAAATCGGCGTCTTCCGGGGGATCGGCCATGATCATGCTGATTTCATCGAAGCGC
>JANOFJ010000004.1:0-17867 GCA_031413595.1 Novosphingobium sp. | reverse complement strand
CGCCGCCCAGCCGACGGCGGTTGCCGCCAATGCCGAACTGCCTGCGATTGACGGTACCGCGGCCGGTCTGGTCAGCTACACTCCGCCTCCCGCGCCCGCTGCTGTGCAGGTTGCGCCAAGGCAGAACTTTGAAGCTGCCTTTGTTGCCGAGCCACAAGTTCAGACAGTGGCCACCAGCCTCGTGTCGGCCAAGCCGGCCACTGTTGCGCAGACCCGCGTGACCTATCGCGCAGCGCCAGCCAAGGCAGCCAAGCCGCGCGCCGTGGCAGCCAACGGCTCACACCTGGTCCAGCTGGGAAGCTTTTCCAGCGCTCAGGGCGCGCGCCGTGCCTGGGGCATCTTTGCTGCGCGCCATCCCAACCTGCGCAGCTATCGTATGACGATCACGCCGGCGGTTGTGAACGGCAAGAATTTCTGGCGCGTTGCTGCAGCCGGGTTCAACGCCCGTTCGGCCCTGGGCATGTGTTCCAGCGTCAAAGCGCGCGGCGGCGCATGCTTCGCTTATACCTCGTTACCAAGCCGGGCGACCGTGCCGAACAAGCCAGCGCTGGCACACAGCGGTGTAACCATGAAGCTGGCTCGCCGCTGATCCGTTAACAGTTTAAGTACCCGGAAATAGAAAACCCCCTTCGCCAAGCGGAGGGGGTTTTCTATGAATCGATCGGCGCACCACCCTTGAACAACGACGCAACCCGGCCCTGAACGGGCATCCGGTCGAACGGCGTATTGCCTGCAGTAGCAGCCATCTTGTCCGAATCGACGATCCACGGCCGGTCCGGCTCGATCAGCGCGAGATCGGCTTCGGCCCCGATCATCAGCCTGCCCGCGTTGACACCCAGCAGCGCAGCCGGGTTGCCGGCCAGCAGGGCAAAGGCGCGGGCCATGTCGATCACGCCGTCACGGACCAGCCCCAGTGTCAGCGGCAGAAGAACCTCGGCCCCTGCCATGCCCGGTTCGGCATCGGCAAAGGGCAGTCGCTTATCTTCGGGCCCGCGCGGATCGTGCCCCGATGAAACGACATCGATCGTGCCGTCGGCCAGCGCGGCAAGCACCGCCTGGCGGTCTGCCTCGGCCCGCAGGGGCGGGGACAGGCGGGCAAAAGTGCGAAAATCGCTCGTGGCAATGTCTGAAAGCATAAAATGCGCCGGAGTAACCCCGGTTGTAACCGGCAGTCCCCGTGCCTTGGCCGAGCGCACCAGCGCCAGCCCTGCCGCCGTGGTCACCTGGCGAAAGTGGAGCTTCGCGCCCGCCAGTTCAGCCAGCGCGATATCGCGCGCAATTGCCAAAGCCTCCGCCTCGGCAGGAGCCGCAGGCAACCCCAGCCTGGTGGCGGTTTCCCCGGCTGTGGCGACCGCAGAGCCAGTCAGCCCGCCATCTTCGGCATGGCTGACGACGACCAGCCCCAGCATCGCCGAATAACTCAGCAGCCGAAGCATGGTGCCAGAATCGGCGATCCAGTGCCGCCCGGTACTGACCGCGCGGGCACCAGCATCGCGCATCAGGGCGAGCTCTGCCAGCTCGTCGCCGACAAGGCCACGGGTTGCGGCGGCCAGCGGATGAACCCAAAGATCGGGCTTGCCCGACTGCGCAGCAAAGCGCACCCGGGCTGGATGATCGAGCGGCGGCACTTGATCGGGCATCAGGCCTGCGCGGGTAATCCCGCCGAAATGAAACGCCGGCTTGTCGATCGCGAAAACACCCAGATCGACCAGCCCCGGCGCGATCAGCGCACCCTTTGCATCGATCACCCGGTCGCCGTCCTGCGACGTGACATCGCCCAGCGCGGTGATCAGGCCGCCCTCGCAGCGGATCGCACCCTTGCTTGGCTCACCGGATGGCAGGACGAGCAAGCCGTTGGTGATGGTCAGTGGTTGGGCAATGCTCATGACCAACCCTCCACGCCGCGCGCTTTCCGGGTCAGCACGTCCAGACAGGCCATGCGCATCGCGACGCCCATTTCGACCTGGCGGGTGATCGCCGATCGGGCGCCGGTTCCACTATTGGCAAGATCGGCCACATTGCTGTCGATCTCCACGCCCCGGTTCATCGGGCCGGGATGCATCACCAGCGCATCGGGCCTGGCTTTGGCCAGCCGCTCCATCGTCAGCCCGTAAAGGTGGCGATATTCGCGCGGGCTGGGGATGAATTGCCCCTGCATCCGCTCTTGCTGAAGCCGCAGCATCATCACCACATCGGCACCATCCAGCGCGGCATCGAAATCGGTAAACGGCGTGACCTTGAGATGTTCGATCCCGGCCGGCATCAGCGCGGGCGGGGCGCAGACGCGCACTTCGGCGCCCAGCGTCGTCAGGCAATGGATGTTTGAGCGGGCGACCCGGCTGTGGAGGATATCGCCGCAGATCGTCACGGTCAGCTTGCCAATGTCGCCTTTGGCCGAACGAATTGTCAGCGCGTCAAGCAGGCCTTGGGTCGGGTGTTCGTGCTGACCGTCGCCCGCATTCAGCACCGGGCAATCGACCTTGCCGGCGATCAATTGCACCGCGCCGGAGCTGCCGTGGCGGATAACCATCGCATCTGCGCGCATGGCGTTGAGCGTCAGCGCCGTATCGATCAGCGTCTCGCCCTTTTTCACACTCGATTGGGCAGCGTGCATGTTGACGACATCCGCGCCCAGCCGCTTGCCGGCGATCTCGAATGACAGCAAGGTCCGGGTCGAGTTTTCAAAAAAGGCGTTGATGATCGTCAGGCCGGCCAGCCGGTCGTCGCGTTTTTGCGGCTGGCGGTTAAGTTCCACCCATTGCTCTGCCTCGTCGAGCAGGAACAGGATCTCCCAGGGCGCAAGGCCCGACAGGCCGAGCAGGTCACGATGCGGAAAGGCCGCAGCGCCTGCTGGATAGCGGCCTGAAGCGGATGGTTGTGATGATGTCATTAAAGGCAGTGCCCTAGTCGCACCCGGCCAATTGCTCAAGTAACTTTGCTATCCGCGCCAACGCACCTTAGATAACGTCAAAGCGCAAAGGAGTTTCGATGATTTTCGCCCGCAAAGTCTGGCATCTGCTTGTCGCCATCAAGGATGGCCTGGTGCTGCTGCTCATGTTGCTGTTCTTCCTGTTGCTTTACGCAGCTTTGACCTCGCGCCCCAGCGTGGGTCAGGTCCGCGAAGGTGCGCTGCTGATCAAACTTGATGGGGCGGTGGTCGAAGAGCCTGCGATAATGGATCCGCTGGAACTACTGCTGTCCCAGCAGGCTCCGGTGAAGGAATATCGGGCCCGCGACCTCGCCCGGTCGATCCGGGCTGCGGCCGCAGACGACCGCATCAAGGCGGTGGTCCTCGATTTGTCGCGGTTCGTTGGAGGCGGACTGGTCCATATGCAGGAAGTAGGCGCTGCCCTTGATACGGTCCGCGCTGCGAAGAAGCCGGTGCTGACCTTTGCGGTCGGCTACGGCGATGACGGCGTGATGCTGGCCGCCCATTCCAGTGAGGTCTGGGTTGATCCGATGGGTGGAGCCATTGTGGCCGGACCGGGCGGTCACAATTTGTACTATGGCAAGCTGCTGGAAAAACTGAAAATAAATGCGCATGTCTACCGGGTTGGAACCTTCAAGGACTACGTCGAACCCTACCTCCGCAACGATCAGTCTGCGCCTTCGAAGGAAGCCCGCCGCGCGCTTTACGCGATGATCTGGGATGATTGGCAAGCCGATGTCGCCAAGGCCCGGCCGAAGGCGAACATTGCGCTTGTAACTGCCGATCCAGTCGCCTGGCTTGCGGCAGCGCAGGGAAATTTTGCAGAGGCATCCAAGGCGGCTGGGCTGGTCGATCGCATTGGCAACCGGGTTGATTTCGGGGCCCGCGTAGCCGAAATCGTCGGCAACGATCCGCTCGATAAGCTGCCCGGTAAATTTGCCCATACCAACTACAAGGTCTGGTCGGCCGCAAATGATCCTGAAACGCCGGGCGAAGCGATTCCGGTGATCACCGTTGCCGGCGAGATCGTTGATGGCAAGGCTGGCCCCGGGACGGCAGGAGGCGATCGGATCGCCAAGTTGATCGACGAAGCGAGCAGCGATGATGCACCGGCGCTGGTGTTGCGGGTTGATTCGCCAGGCGGCTCGGTCCTGGCGTCAGAGGCGATCCGCTCTGCGTTGGAGCGCTTCAAGGCGAGCGGGAGCGGCGGCAAGAAAGTTACTGTCTCGATGGCTAATATGGCGGCCAGCGGCGGGTACTGGGTCGCAACCCCGGCGGTGAGGATTTTTGCCGAACCCGGCACGGTTACGGGCTCGATCGGCATTTTTGCGGTGATACCCAGTTTTGAACGCGTGCTGGCGGAATACGGCGTCAATGGCGATGGCGTGCGAACCACGCCGCTGTCCGGCCAGCCCGATTTATTTACCGGATTCACCCCGGAAGTTGATGCGCTGCTTCAGGCCAATGTCGAAAGCGGTTATGCCCGCTTCATCAACCTGGTCGCCAAGGCGCGCGGCAAGACGCCCGCGCAAGTTGACGCGATCGCTCAAGGCCGGGTCTGGGATGGTGGAACCGCGCGGCAAAACGGGCTGGTTGATCAGTTCGGCGGACTGGACGACGCGCTGGCCTTTGCCGCCGAGCAGGCTGGGCTCAAGGACGGCGCATGGCACGCCGACTTCAAAGGCCAGGACGCAAACCCCTACGACTCGCTGATGAGCGCGTTTACGGGCGATGAAGAAGATTCTGCGCCCAGCGAAGGGCAGGACCTTGTCGGAATGGCTGCGACGGGCCAGCGCGCATTGCTCGGTCAGGCATTGGCCGAGGTGGAACGGCTGCTTGGCGCGCGCGGCGCGCAAGCCTATTGTCTGGAATGCCCGGTTGCAGTGCGCGCTCCGCCGTCATCTCGCGGCGAACTGGGCATGATCGCCCGGATTGCAGCGTTGATCGGGCTAAGCGCCTAAAACTCGTCGGGATGGGTCCCCGGTTGATCGAAATCGGGAGCCATCGGCTCAGCCTCTCCGGGGTTTCCGGGCGGTGATTCGACGGGGGCCGGCTGGGCGGGGGTTTCGGGCGGCGACTGGGGATCGATTCGGTCCGGTTTCGGTTCGGGCTGCGTGGCCATGGGGTGCGGTCCTTTCATGGGTTCAACGTTTGGGCGCAGTCTCATGTTCCATAAATCCCACGACGCTTGCCCTTTTGCGTTAGTGCTTATAAGGGCCAGCCCTGTTTTTATGACGCCTGTTTTTATGGCTTCGTCGGGCTGCGGGCGTGGCGGAATTGGTAGACGCGCTGGTTTTAGGTACCAGTATCTTACGATGTGGGGGTTCGAGTCCCTTCGCCCGCACCAGTTACGTTTTTGGCTCAATTCGTTGCGGCAGCACGGGCCGCCGCAGCAACACAGGATTTAGAAGGCTTTCATTGTCATGCAGATTGTTGAGACCACCAACGAAGGATTGAAGCGCGCCTATACGGTGACGATTGCGGCCAAGGATATCGCCGCCAGGATCGAGGGCGAGGTCAAGAAAATCGCACCGACCGTGCGGATGCCTGGCTTCCGCCCCGGCAAGGTTCCCGCCAATCTGCTCAAGAAGATGCACGGCCCTTCGCTCCATCAGGAAGCCCTCAACACCTCGATTCGCGAAGCGATGGACAGCTTGATGGCCAAGCACAAGCTGCGTCCCGCAATGCAGCCCCAGGTTTCGCTGGGTGATGGCTATGAAGAAGGCAAGGATGCCGAAATCGCCGTGGCGCTGGAAGTGCTGCCGACGATCGAAGCTCCCACGCTCGACGGTTTGAAGCTCGAAAAGCTGATCGTTCCGGTCAGCGATGCCGAAGTTGACGAGCAAGTGGCCAAGCTGGCCTCGGGTTCGAAGAGCTTTGTCGATGCCAAGAAGGGCAAGAAGGCTGAGAACGGCGACCAGCTGATCATCGACTTCCTCGGCAAGGTGGGCGGCGTGCCATTCGAAGGCGGGGCCGGGCAAGATCAGGCGCTGGAACTGGGCGCGGGCCGCTTCATTCCGGGCTTTGAAGAGCAGCTGGTCGGCGTCAAGGCCGGCGACGAGACAGTTATTACCGTCACCTTCCCGGCTGACTATCAGGCGACAGAACTCAAGGGTAAGGACGCCACATTCGACATCACCGTCAAGGCGGTGAAGGTCGCCGGCGAAACCAAGATCGACGAAGATTTCGCCAAGACACTCGGTCTCGAAAGCCTCGATCAGTTGAAGGGTCTGCTGCGCGGACAGCTCGAACAGGAAACCGCCGGTCAGACGCGCACCCAGATGAAGCGCGCACTGCTCGATCAGTTGGCCGCCGGTCACAGCTTTGACGTGCCGCCGACGATGGTCGAGGCAGAGTTTGACCAGATCTGGCAGCAGCTGACCCAGGAAGTCAGCAACGAAGAAGATCCGGTGGCTGCGATGAAGGAAATCGAGGACGAGAAGGACGATTACCGTGCGATCGCCGTGCGCCGCGTTCGTCTGGGCCTGCTACTTTCGGAAATCGGCCAGGCCAATGGCGTCGAAGTGACCAGCCAGGAAATGGGCATGCTGATGCAGCAGGCCGCCCAGCAGTATCGCCAGGAGGACCGCCAGCGTTTCATGGAGTATATCCAGAACGAGCCGCTCGCTGCAGCTCAGCTGCGTGCGCCGCTCTATGAAGACAAGGTCGTCGATTTCCTGTTCGACAAGGCTGAGATTACCGAGCGGACGGTGACCAAGGACGAGCTGCAGGCCGCGATCGAAGCCGAGGATACGGCCGCTCCCGCTGCCAAGCCGGCCAAGAAGGCTGCGGCCAAAAAGGCGCCTGCGAAGGCCGAGGCTGCTCCTGCGGAGGAAAAGCCCGCCAAGAAGGCCGCCGCTCCAAAGAAGGAAGCGGCGCCCAAGGCCGAGGCTGCACCAGCAAAGAAGGCTCCCGCCAAGAAGGCCGCGCCCAAGAAGTAACTTATCTGTCGCCGCTCGTCACGGAGCGGCCATTAAACCGAGCGGCCCGGTGCAGTGATGCGCCGGGCCGCTTTGGGTTTTATCGCACCAAGCTGAAAAAATCCTCGGCGGTGCCGTCCTTCTCATCGATGAAAGCCAGCAATCGTCCCAATTTGATTCCATTGTTCAGCGTCAAGGCCCAACCCTGCGATGAACCTGCCAGACTAGCTGCGCTGCGCCGCTACGAGGTGTTGGACACTCAGCCGGAAACGGGTTTTGATCAGATCACCCTCTTGCTGAAGACGCTGCTGAAGGTTCCGATTTCAGCGATTTCGCTCATCGATGACAACCGCCAGTGGTTCAAATCAAAGCAAGGGCTGTCTGTCTGCGAAACGCCTCGCGACATTTCATTCTGCACTTACACGATCCAGCAATCTACGCCGACGATTGTGCCCGACGCCCGTTTGGATTTGCGGTTCAGGTCCAGTCCGCTGGTCACCGGTGATCCCCATATTCGAAGCTATGTCGGCGTGCCGTTGGTTACGCCCGACGGGTACCATGTCGGCTCGTTATGCGCGATCGACACCAAGCCGAGAGACTTCAGCGTTGAGGAGATGGACCTGCTTTGCCAGCTTGGCGGCATCGTCATTCAGCAGCTGGAGTTGCGCCGGATTGCTGCGGTCGATGGTCTGACCGGGGCAATGACGCGAAGTGCGTTTTCGGTTGAGGCCCAATCAGCGATTTCGATCTGGAATCGCCATCGCGTCGAAAGCGCTTTGATAGTGTTCGATCTCGATCATTTCAAACGCGTCAATGATGAGCATGGCCATGGGATGGGTGACGAGGTCTTGAAAACCGTCTCGGCCAGCCTGTTGGCAAGCTTGCGTCCAACCGATTCCTTCGGCCGGCTTGGCGGCGAGGAATTCGCGGTGCTGCTGATCGGCGCCGACCTGAAAGAAGCTGTCCTGGCAGCGGAACGGATTCGCATCTTGATCGAGCGGACCGCTTTTGCTTCCAATCTCCAGATACGGGTTACAGCAAGCTTTGGCATTGCCGCACTGGCAGACGGCTTCGAAACCTATGTCGATTGGATCAAGGCCGCTGACCTTGGCTTGTATTCTTCCAAACGCAACGGACGGAATAGATGCAGCGTGTCGAACCCGCTGACATGTTCCCGGGCAAGTTGATCGCCATCCGACCGGTATGATCGCCTTATTGCCGTTCGAGCCGTTGCCCCGCGTCGGGCAACACCAGCCAGTCTTGGCCGCTGCTGGTCCAGTAATGCACAGTTGGTTCAATGCCCGAGGTATCATCAAGCGAACCAATCCTGATGACGCGCACCTTGCCAGCCATCTCGCCGCCCAGATCTGACACAACGGGTGATCCGCATTTGCCGCAGAAGCGCCGGAACAGCGCGTTCCCGCTATCTCCGGTATCTTCAAAGGTCGAAAGTGCGCCTGTCACCTCCAGCGCGTCACCACTGACCATCGCAATCACCGTCAGCGCGGAGCCAGACGACTTCTGGCAATGACTGCACTGACAAGTCCCGATCATCATCGGTGGCCAAGCGACCGAATAGCGCACCGCACCGCACAGGCATCCGCCTGATCGTGTTTCATTCGTCATCACCAATTCTCCGTTTGAGCTGCAAATTATCCGGGTTTGAAGCGTCCCTATTCACCCCACCGCTTAAGTCCCGGAACCGGCACTTTTACCGTCCGCGCGCGCTCATAGGCAGCGCCTGCTTCCAGCACGCGTTTGTCGTCCCAGGCGGCTCCGATGAAGCTCAGCCCGACCGGCAGGCCGTCCACCGCGCCCATCGGTACGGTGAGGTGCGGGTAACCGGCGATTGCGGCTAGGCTGCCGGCGCCGACCGAAGTGTAATGATCGCCAACCACCAGATCGGTCACCCAGGCGGGCCCCTCGGTGGGCGCGAGCAGCAGGCTTACCTTGTGATCGGCCAGCAGCTTGTCGATCCCGTCCTTGCCTGCCAGCCGCAACGAATTGGTGCGGGCCTTTTCATAGGCGACGCGGTCGGTCATCTTCTCGGCTTTTTCGAAAGTCTCCTGCCCGAACCAGCGCAGCTCTTCCGGGTGTGCCTTGTTGAAGGCAATTGCATCGGCCAGGCTGCGGATCGGCGGGTTGCCGGGCAGGCTGTGCAGATAGGCGCCCAGATCCTCACGCAGCTCATAGTAGAGCACGGTGCCTTCATCGTTGAACATGGAATCGTCAAAGTCCGTGTTGATCTCGACCAGCTCAGCTCCGGCGCTGCGCAGATCGGCCAAAGCCGCTTCGAATACCAAAGTCAGCCGCTCGTGGCTGCCTGCCTGTTTGCGCAGCACGCCGATCCGGACGCCCTTGAGGCTCGCGGCATCAAGCCCGGCGGCGAAGTCCGCCAGATGGGCTTCAGCGCGCGCGGTGGCCTTGTCAGCCGGATCGCTGCCCGCGATGGCAGTCAGGAGCAGGGCTGCGTCCTTTACGCTGGTCGCCATCGGCCCGGCGGTGTCCTGGCTATGGCTGATCGGCACGATGTGAGTTCGGCTGACCATGCCGACGGTGGGCTTGAAGCCGACGATCCCATTGACTGAGGCGGGGCAGGTGATGGATCCGTCGGTCTCGGTGCCGATCACCGCCCAGGCCAGCCCGGCCGCGACTGCGGCGCCGCTGCCCGAGGATGAACCGCAGGGGGTCCGGTCAAGGGCGTGCGGATTTTTGGTTTGCCCACCGACCGCGCTCCACCCACTGGATGAACGGGTCGAGCGGATATTGGCCCATTCACTGAGGTTGGTCTTGCCCAGAATCACCACTCCCGCAGCGCGCATCCGCGCAACCAAAGGGGCATCGCGGCCGGTGATGTTATCTTTGAGAGCAAGGCTTCCGGCGGTAGTCGCCATCGGATCGCGCGTTTCGATGTTGTCCTTCACCAATACTGCCTTGCCGGCCAGTGGTCCGCCTTTCAGACTGGAAGCGGCCGCGTCGCGCAGCGCATTTGGGTTGATCGCGATCACCGCATTCAGCTGCGGCCCGTGATCATCAATCGCATCGATTCGCTGAAGATAGACTGCGGTTTGGCTGGCGGGGGAGACCATATCCGCACGGGGAATCGCGGCGCAAGCGCCGGTCAGCGTCAGTAATGGCAGCAACAGATATTTCATCGCGGATCCCCTTGTTAAGCATGATGCTGAGGTGATTGCGCAATCTGTGCAAGCCATTCTCGACCGGCAATGGGTTAATGCCCTTGAACAACGCGCTTCCACACGCGACATAGCGGCTTCACACAAAGAGGATTCCCATGATCGACCTGTTCGGCCACAATTCCGCCCAAGGTAAGTTTTCGCACGATCCGGTTACCGGCGCGCTCATCCCGATGGTGGTTGAGCAGACCAGTCGGGGCGAGCGCAGCTTCGATATTTTCAGCCGCTTGCTGCGCGAACGGATCGTGTTCGTGACCGGCGAAGTCGAGGATAACATGGCTTCGGTGATCGTGGCACAGCTGCTGTTCCTCGAATCGGAAAACCCGGCGAAGGATATTTCGATGTATATCAACTCGCCCGGCGGCGCGGTGACGGCCGGCATGGCGATCCACGATACGATGCAATACATCCGCCCCAAGGTCTCGACCGTGTGTATCGGCCAAGCCGCCTCGATGGGCAGTTTCCTGCTCGCAGCTGGCGAGCCGGGGATGCGGATTGCGCTGCCCAATGCGCGGATCATGGTTCACCAGCCTTCGGGCGGGGCGCGCGGAATGGCCTCGGATATTGAAATCCAGGCTCGCGAAATCCTGCGGATCAAGGCCCGCATGAACGAACTTTATGTTAAATACACCGGCAAAAAGCTGGAAGAGATCGAAAAGGCGATGGACCGCGATACCTTCCTCGAAGCCGAAGAAGCGATGAAATTTGGCTTGGTCGACAAGGTGTTCGAGACCCGTCCCGACGCCGAAAAGGACGGCAAGAAGGATTGAGGCTGCTAAGGATTAATGAACCTTGCCGCTTCAGGCCCTTGCAAGCTTCCCCATGTTAGGGGCAGGATTGAAATTAATGCTCGCCGGAGTTGATTCGGCGAGTCCGTCCCATCCGGGGCCACAGGATAACGCATGACCAAACTGACCGGCTCCGACGCCAAAAGCACCCTCTACTGCAGCTTCTGCGGAAAGTCGCAGCACGAGGTACGCAAGCTTATTGCTGGCCCTACCGTGTTCATCTGCGATGAATGCGTGGAGCTTTGCAATGATATCATCCGCGAAGAGACGAAAGCGGGGATCGCCGGCAAGAAAGATGGCGGTGTTCCCACTCCGCGCGATATCTTCGCCACGCTCAATGATTATGTCATCGGTCAGGACCGGGCCAAGCGCGTGCTCTCGGTGGCGGTGCATAACCACTACAAGCGCCTCAAGCACAGCGGCAAGGGCGGTGAGGTTGAGCTGTCAAAGTCTAACATTCTGCTGGTCGGCCCAACCGGCTGCGGCAAGACGCTGCTGGCCCAGACGCTCGCCAAGACTTTCGATGTGCCGTTCACGATGGCCGATGCGACGACTTTGACCGAAGCCGGTTATGTTGGTGAGGATGTCGAGAATATCATCCTCAAGCTGCTCCAGGCGAGCGACTATAACGTCGAGAAGGCTCAGCACGGGATTGTCTATATCGACGAGATCGACAAGATCAGCCGCAAGGCGGAAAACCCCTCGATTACCCGCGACGTTTCGGGTGAGGGGGTGCAGCAAGCGCTGCTCAAGCTGATGGAAGGCACCACTGCCTCTGTTCCCCCGCAAGGTGGGCGTAAGCATCCGCAGCAGGAATTCCTTCAGGTCGACACCACCAACATCCTGTTCATCTGCGGCGGGGCGTTTGCGGGTCTTGAAAAAATCATCTCCGACCGCCTGCAAAAGCGCTCGATCGGGTTTGGCGCGCATGTTGCCGATCCTGACAAGCGCCGGGTGGGCGAACTGCTGCAGAAGGCCGAACCGGAAGACCTGCTCAAATTCGGCCTGATCCCCGAATTCGTTGGCCGTCTGCCGGTGATCGCCACGTTGGAAGACCTTGATATCGAGGCCCTGGTCAAGATCCTGAGCGAGCCGAAGAACGCGCTGGTCAAGCAGTATGCCAAGTTGTTCGATCTGGAAGATGTGCAGCTGACGTTTACCGCCGACGCGCTCGAAACAATTGCCGAAAAGGCGATCGAGCGCAAAACCGGCGCGCGCGGGCTGCGCTCGATCGTCGAAAGCATCCTGCTCGATACGATGTTCGATCTGCCGACCACGGAAAACCTCGCCGAAGTCGTGGTCGACCGCGATGTGGTTGAGGGCAAGAAGCAGCCGATCCAGGTGCTCAAGGGCGATAAGGCGGAAGAAGCGGCTTGAGGCTGCATTGATCAGCTTTTGAAGCGCTACCTCTTTGTCTGTAGCCAAAACAAGTTGCGCAGTCCGACTGCCGAGCAGATCTTTTCCGACTGGCCGGGTCTTGAGGTCGACTCAGCCGGGATAAACTCGGACGCTATCCAGCCGTTGTCAGCGGAGCTCATTGTTTGGGCTGACACAATCTTCGTGATGGAGCGCGTGCATCGCAATAAAGTTCAACGGCAGTATCGCCGTTTCTTGGGCGGGAAGCGGATTGTCTGCCTCGATATTCCTGATAACTACGGCTTCTTGGACAGCGCTCTAACAAAGCTGTTGAACGCTAAGATGGCTCGATTTCTGCCGATGAAGCCTCTCGACGAGCGTTGCTGAGCGCACCACGATACCAAGTTACACCACTTCGTCAGCCTCCAGCCCGCATTCCCCGCCGGTTTCCACCTGGATCGTTGCGTGGTGGATCGCGAAATCGTGATCGAGCCGCTCGGCCACATCATGCAGGAAGGCATCGCCAGGGTGTCCGTCGGGCATGACCAGATGCGCGGTGAAGGCATTCTCGGTGGTGCTCATCGGCCAGATATGGAGATCGTGGATCGCACTCACGCCGGGCAGGGCGGCCAGAAAACTGCGCACGGCGCTCTCATCGACACCCTCAGGCACGCCGAGCATCCCCATTCTCAGTGAGTCCCTGAGCAGGCCCCAGCTACCCCAGCCGATCACCAGCGTGATCAGCAGCGAAGTCAGCGGATCGATCCAGACCTGCCCGGTCAGAATGATGGCAATACCAGCCAGCACCACCCCTGCAGACACCGCCGCGTCGGCGAGCAAATGCTGAAACGCGGCGCGCAGATTGAGGTCGGTTTTACGGCCCCTGGCAAATAGAACAGCCGACAGGCCATTGATCGCAATGCCGATCGACGCAACCACCAGCATCGTCAGTCCGTCGGACGGCTGGGGATTGAAGAAGCGGTGGATCGTCTCGAGCAGGATCGCGCCCAATGCGACCCACAACAGTGCCGCATTGGCAATCGCGGCGAGAATCGAGGAACTCTTCAGGCCATAGGTGAACCGCTGGGATGGCGGCCGCGCTGCGAGAATGCTGGCGCCCCAGGCGAGCAGCAACGACAGGACATCGCCAAAATTGTGTCCGGCATCAGCCAGCAGCGCCATCGAACCGCTGGCGAGACCCGCCACCACCTCGGTCACCACGAATCCGGTATTGAGCGTAACCGCTACAGCAAAGGCCATACCATGGCCAACGCGGGCTGGCGCGGCATGGTGGTGGCCGTGATTGCCATGCGAGTGATGATGCGCGCCGCTCATGTAACTCCCTCAGGCCGCAAGCGTTGCACAACTGCCGCAGTGCAGCAACAATCGACCACGCCAGCCGTGTGGAGAAACTAGCCAGGTTACGCGATTCATCGCCATTTCCGTAGGATAATTACAAAAAGAGCGAAATCTGCGCCATTATAATTCCAGCCTTTGGTTAACTTGCATGACCCGCTCAGCTGCTGTCCCCGCACAGTCATAATTCACATTTAGCAAGCGGCTGCCACTCCTTATGGATGATGCCCAAACGCCATTTATGCCGATTCGTCGCGCGCAAATTTTGTATTTATAGTTATTCCGGTTGATAGCGGCCGGATCAGACCGGGGTTTGAAGTGATGCAAATTAAGTATTTCCTAGCCGCCAGCGCGGCCAGTGTTTCGCTCGCTTGTGGCATTGCCGCTCCTGCTTATGCGCAGCAAATCACCACTGGAATCGAGGGCACTGTCCGCGATGATTCGGGCAATCCGATTGCTGGCGCGGAAATTACGGTTACTGACAAGCGCACCGGCGCAACCCGCACCCTGACCACAAACGCAGGCGGCACTTTCGTTGCTTCTAACCTTGTCACGGGCGGACCCTATTAACCTTGTCACGGGCGGACCCTATGAAATTTCTGCGAATGCAGCTGGCTACGAAGGACAGACGGTTCCCGATGTCGTCACTTCGCTTCAGGGGAACACATCACTCACCTTCACCCTCGGTTCGGGTTCTGGCGAAATCGTCGTCACTGGGGCACGGGCAAAAGTCACCCAGCTTGCGGTCGGCCCCGGCACCAGCTTCAGCACCGAAGTGCTGGCAGCGGCTCCCAGCTTCAATCGCGACATCCGCGATGTCATTCGCGCCGATCCGCGGGTCAGTCTTGACCGCGATGATGGTGGCTCGGGCCAGGATCGAATCTCATGCCTTGGCGGCAATGACCGCGGCAACGCGTTTACCGTCGACGGCATCGGCCAGGGCGATGCCTATGGCCTCAACGATACCGGTTTTTCCTCACGCAGTTCGACCCCGATCCCTTATGCGGCGATCCGCGAAACACAGGTCCAGTTCGCCCCGTTTGATGTCGATTACGGCCAGTTCACTGGCTGCGCAATCAATGCAGTAACCAAGTCAGGCTCGAACGAATACAAGTTCGGAGCCTTCTTCGAATATGCCGACGATGGCATCCGCGGCAACAGTGTTGCCGGGGTAAAGGTCGCAGCGATCAAGCCTGAAAAGCGCTGGGGTGTTCATCTCGGCGGGCCGATCATCAAGGACCGCCTGTTCATCTATGGTGCCTATGAGCATCAGGAAGCCGGCCAGTCTCAGGATGAAGGCCCAACCGGTGCCGGCTATCCGATCCAGATGCCCGGCGTAAACCAGGCCCAATTTGATGCGATCCGCGCCGAGATATTGCGCATTTTTGACGTCGACACCGGCGACCTGGTGTTCAGCCGTAATTTCAAGAATGATCGCTATTTTGGTCGGCTGGACTGGCAGGTCAACGATGATCACCGCTTCGAGGCGACCTATCAGCGGCTTGAAGAGGCGACCGAGCGGGCGGACGATCTGGCCACGACCGGAACCTTCGCCAACACCGCAGTTGGCCGCAATACCTTCTATCTCTCGGGCACGGAATCGAACTATTATTCAGGCCGACTCTATTCGCAGTGGAGCGATATTTTCTCCACCGAACTGCGTTTTTCGCGCACCGAAGTTCAGGATATACAGGATCCGGTCGGAGGAGGTGAGGCGCAGCTGGGCAACCCGATCCCCCGCATTATCGTAGGCGTCGATAACGCCACTGGCGCTGACGGCGTGGTAGAAGCCGGACCAGGCTTCTCGCGGTCGGCCAATGATTTGCGGACCAAGATCAATCAGTACCGTGCTGTTGGCAAGATCGACGCGGGCGCTCACCAGATCAAGTTCGGTGCAGAGTTGAATGCGGCCAAGCTGTATAATCTGTTTGTCCAGAACGCCACGACCACGCTGGTATTCCGCAATCTGGCCGATCTGACTGCAGGCCTGCTTTCGCCGGGTACGGGCAGCAACAATACCACCAACAGCGCGTCAAACGTGACCGGCGGTTCGGTGGAGGGCGCCTTTGGCAACTTCTCGCCCAGCGGTGACATCAATGATCTTGCGGCACAGTTTGACCGCAACATCTATTCGGTTTTCGCGCAGGATGACTGGCAGATTAGCGACAGCCTGTCGGCGGTCGCCGGATTGCGGGTCGATTGGTATGACGGCAACGGCCCGGTTGCGAATCCGGCGTTCCTGACCCGTTATGGCATCTCCAACACCACGGGTTTCAGCCGCCTGCCCGCAGTGGTCATGCCGCGGGTTGCATTCACTTGGGATGCGGGGGATTTCGCAGTGTTCAGCCGCGGCCAGCTGCGCGCTGGCGTCGGGATCTTCTCAGGCGGCGATCCGCTGGTCTGGTTTGGCAACGCTTTTCAGAACAACGGCTTTCAGGCCGGCGCATCGACGCAGGATGCACCATGCGGCAATGTCCCGCAGGATGTGGTCGATGCCTCGGGCAATTTCACTGGAATCCCGGCCTGCCTGATTACCGCGGGCAAGAATCTTGCCGCGGCGGGACTTGGCGATACCCAGTCGATCGACCCAAACATCAAAATGCCAACGGTGCTGCGCGCCAACATTGGTTTCTCCTCCGGGCTCAATTTCAGCGAAACTGGGTTCTTCAGCGGTTGGAAGCTCAACCTCGATTATATCTACAGCAAGTATCGCAACCCCTTCACCGTGGTTGATCTTGCACAGACTCCCAACATTACCCAGGGACTTAGCGGCTTTACCATTGATGGCCGGCCGATCTACGCCTCGATCGATCCGACCCGGGTCGGATGCACGGCGCAGTTCGGTGGCGTAAACCCAACGCCAATCTGGACTGGGGTCAATGCAGCCTGCTTTGGCACATCGCGCGACGACGAACTGATGCTGACCAATGCCGGAAGCTATCAAAGCCACAATGCCTCGATCATCCTCTCTAAGGAGTTTGATGGCGGCGTGCTTACCAGCAAGGGTTCGACCTTCTTCAGCCTCGGCTATGCCTATACCGATGCTCAAGACCGGCGGAATATGTACAACTCGACCGCCGGGTCGAACTATGACAATACGGCCTCTTCCGACCGGCAGAATCCGGCGGCTTCGCGCGGCTTCTTCAGCAGCAAGCACAACATCACCGCCCAGCTGAACTTCCGCGAGGAGTTCTTTGATGATCTCGACTCGCGCCTTGGGATCACCTTCGTTGCGCGTTCCGGCCGGCCGTACAGCCTGACCTTCTCCAACGGTTCGGTATTTGGTGACAGCGTATCAGGCAATGACAACGCGCTGGTCTATATCCCGACCGGCGTCACCGATCCCAACATCGCACCAGCGATCTTCAATGGTTTGGGGGTCCAGACGGGCGGCTCAAACATGACCGTCGTGCAGGGCTTCGTCGATTGGGCTAATACAATCGGATGCGCCAAGAAGTACATTGGCCGCACCGTGCCCCGCAATGGCTGCGAAAATGACTGGTACTTCGATATGGACCTGTCGCTCTCACAGGAAATTCCGGGTCCGGGATCGCTGTTCGGCAAGAAGGACAAGATCCGTCTTTATGCCACGATGGACAATTTCCTGAACTTCCTCGATTCAAGCTGGAATGTGCAGCGCCGCCGCAACTTTGCGGGGCTGCAGGATGTGGTGACAGTCAGCGGAGTTAATTCTGCTGGCCAGTATATCTTCACCACGCCGACGTCGACCAATGCCGGGTTCCCGACATTTACGAGCGATAACCAGGTCAACTTCAGTTCGTCGGTGTGGCGCATGAAGGTCGGGATCAGCTACGACTTCTGATTTAGACCGATGGTCAAGAATAAGGGGAGGGGCACGGCGGTGCCTCTCCCCTTTTCAATGAAGACCCGCGCTTACTTGTAAACGCAGGCGTCCAGCGCTTCATTGCGAACGACCCCGCTGCGCGCGGCAATCGCATTGCCGTGGCGGCGGGTGAAGCCGGTCGCTCCGTTGACGGCGCGGCGTTTGGGCGCAGGTAGGGCAGCGGCGATCCGCGCGGCTTCGACCCGGGTCAGCCTGGCGGCGGAATGCTTGTAATAGCGCTGTGCCCCTGCTGCGACGCCATAGGTGCCAACGCCCGTTTCTGCGACATTGAGGTAAACCTCCATGATCCGCCGCTTGCCCCAGATATTCTCGATCAGCACAGTGAACCAAGCTTCCAGACCTTTGCGGAAATAGCCGCCGCCCTGCCACAGGAAGACATTCTTGGCGGTCTGCTGGCTGATGGTCGAGCCGCCGCGGATCCGGCCGCCACGCGCGTTGCGCTCAATCGCCTTTTCGATC
>JANOFJ010000003.1:0-14651 GCA_031413595.1 Novosphingobium sp. | reverse complement strand
ACCGTCGGGGCAATCTTTTCGCTGCTGGGCGAGACGGAACAGCGCGAGGCATCGATCCGCGCCTTCCTGCAAGCCGTTCCCCCAGTTGTAGCCACTGCGATCGAGCCCGTGGCGCGCGACGTGATTTCGGCCCGCAGCGGCTGGTTGCTGTGGGTCGGCGGACTGGTCGGACTGTGGACGGTGGGCAGCCTGATCGAGACCATTCGCGATATCCTGCGCCGCGCCTATGGCACGCGCGCTGCTGCCGCCTTCTGGCGTTATCGGCTGATCTCCAGCGGGGCGATCGTGGCAGCGGTGGTGGCGCTGCTGTTTTCACTGTTTGCACAGGTCGCAATCGGCGCTGCTGAAGAGGTTATCGCTGCCTGGTTTCCGCGTTTCTCAGACTGGGCCGATACGTTGACGGCGACCCGGCTGGTTCCCGCCGGCATCCTCTATCTCTCCCTCTACCTGTTGTTTTACACGCTGACACCCACCGCCTATCGGCCCCGGCGCTATCCCAAGTGGCCCGGCGCGTTGCTGGTGACGGGCTGGTGGGTTGCCGTCATGGTCATGCTGCCCGGCGTGCTGGCGCGCTTTTTCACCTATGATTTGACCTATGGCAGTCTGGCGGGCGTGATGATCGCGCTTTTCTTTTTCTGGCTGGTCGGCCTAGGAATGGTTGTGGGGGCCGAATTGAACGCCGCGTTGGCGGTCACTCCGGAAGAAAGCGATATGGCCGAGCATCAACACGATCATGCCAGCGGGCACCATAAAACGGGTGGGCCCCATGAAACGAACGGGAATGAACCGAAATGACCGGATTGATGCGAGGAAAGCGCGGCCTGATCATGGGGCTTGCCAATGACAAGTCGCTGGCCTGGGGGATCGCCCAGAAGCTGGCCGAACATGGCGCGGAGCTGGCGTTCTCGTATCAGGGCGAAGCGCTGGAAAAGCGGGTCCGTCCGCTGGCGGCCAGCTTGGGCAGCGATTTCCTGATCGATTGCGATGTGTCGGAAATGGGCGCGCTCGACGCCGCTTTTGCCGCGCTGGCCGCACGCTGGCCGACAATCGACTTCGTGGTCCACGCGATCGGCTTTTCCGACAAGGCCGAGCTGCGCGGCAAATATGTCGATACCAGCCTCGAAAACTTCCTGATGACCATGAACATCTCGGCCTACAGCCTGGTTGCAGTGACCCAGCGGGCCGCCGCGATGATGCCCGAATCCGGCGGTTCGATCGTGACGCTAAGCTATTACGGAGCGGAAAAGGTCATCCCGCATTACAATGTGATGGGTGTCGCCAAGGCGGCGCTGGAAACCAGCGTTAAATATCTCGCCAATGATCTGGGGCCAGCCAATATCCGCGTCAATGCGATCTCCGCCGGACCGATCAAGACGCTGGCCGCCAGCGGTATCGGCGATTTCCGCTACATCCTGAAGTGGAACGAACTCAACGCGCCGATGCGCCGCAATGTGACGATCGAAGACGTAGGCGGCAGCGCGCTTTACCTGCTGTCCGACCTCGCCTCGGGGGTCACCGGCGAGGTTCATCATGTCGATGCAGGCTATAATGTGATCGGCATGAAGCAAGAGGACGCGCCCGATATTGCGTTGAGTTAGTCGCTGGCCAATCCCGGCACTAGGGCTTTGGCTGCGGCAGGGGTTCGTCTTCCGCAGCGGGCGCCGCCTGAGCAGCCTTCTGGCGCGCTTCATATTCCTTTTCGGCCGCCTCGACCCGGGCCTGGGTTTCCGCCGCCTCGGCATCGATCGTGATCATCCGCTTGGCGCGTTCGGCCGCGATCATCTCGCTGAATTTCAGATTGGGATCGGTGGCCTTTTCGGCATAGGCAGCATCGATCAGCTTGCCGGCACAGCCGGTCCAGCCGCCCTGACCGACGGGCGAGCAGCTCATCGTCCCGAACTTGCCCACGGTTTCATAAGCCAGCACCTTGTTGCTCCAGGCCTCGTTCTGGGGCGAGGCGGTGCCGCGCAGGATTTCGGGAATGCGGAAGCGTTCGGCTTCGGGCTTGCGAGCGCAAATCGTGATCTCGTTTTCCGCCGCCGGTGCGCACGGGTCATCGCCATAGACGATCAGCTGGTTGACCTTGTCACCCGCGGCATCCTGCGCAGCCGCAGGCGAGCCAAACATCATTCCGGCACCAAGTGCAGCAGCAATTGCGAAAAACGGGCGCATGGGAGGCTCCTTGGTGATCATCAAGTCGATATAGGCATGGTGCGCACTGAATAATAGCTGAAGCTAGATCCGTTCGGACAATCGAATTGCCATCCGGCAGCCCAGCCGGATCGCACCCGACAGCAGCGGATAGCCCGGCGCCTGCTCGGCCCCGGCAGCAAATGCAGTTTCGCGGTGGGCCCGCTCATCGTCGCGGAAATCGCGGATCATATCGCCGAGTTCCGGATCATTATCGCCCAGTTCTTCCAGCTGCGCAGTGTAATGCGCATCGATCTCGGTTTCGATCGCGGCGGTGCAGGCCATCGCTGCCTTGGGGCCAAGCAGCGCGGTTGCTGCGCCCAGCGCAAAGCCGGCAACCGACCACACCGGCTGCAGCGCGGTAGGCCGCACGCCCCGTGCCGCGATCAGGGCATCGAACTTCTGGCGATGCACCGCCTCTTGCTCGGCCATATGGGCAATCGCACCCGATAGCGGAGCGCGGTCGCCCATAACCGCCAGCTGGCCGGCGTAAATCCGGGTTGCCCCGTATTCGCCCGCCTGATCGACGCGAAGCATTCTTGCCAATTGCAACTTGTTCATGCTGCTTCCTTTTGGCTGCGACCGAGCAGCACGAAGATCACCATCGCCGCAGCGGTCGAGATCAGAAAATTGAATCCGGCGAGCGAAATCCCCCCCAATTCCCATGGCGCAAGATCGCAGCGAATCAGCGGTGCAGCCAGAATGGCCGCCAGCGGATCGGCGGTATTGGCATCGGCAGTGCTGGAACAGGCGGTCAGCCCTTCCCACCAATGATATTCAACCCCTGCGTGATAAGCCCCGATCAGTCCCGAGGTGAGGATCGCAAGCCCGCCCAGCAGCACCAGCGTGCGCGAACCAGGCCGCAGCAACGCGAGCAGCCCCAGGCCAAGCGCGGCGAAATGCGGATAGCGCTGCCACCAGCACATTTCGCATGGATAAAGCCCAAACCCGTACTGCGAAACATAAGCACCGCCCAGCAGCGCCAGCGGGGTCAGCAACGCCAGCAGCCGCGCCTTGGCGAAGGCGTTTTCACCGCTGAGCGCCATTAGTTACTGCTGCCGATCACTTGCGAGGACCCATCACTTTCCACGACTGGCCAGCAATGCACCGCCGGTGCGCTTCAGCGTTTCGATCGCATAATGCAGCTGGAAATCGGTGATCCCCTTGGCCTTGAGCTGATCGGCGGTCATCTTGAAACGCGGATCTTCCTGCTTGTCGGCCTCCAGTTTCTTGTCATCAAGGCTGACCTCATTGACCAGATGGCGGCGCAGATCGGATTCGCGCAGGGCCAGTTCCGAGCGGCGACGGGCATCGGGATCGGACAGCTGCGGCACCTTGATGTCCGGTTCGATCCCGCCTTCCTGGACCGATTTGCCCGAAGGGGTGAAATAGCGCGCCGTGGTGAGTTTGACCGCATGGGTCTTGTCGATATTGTAGAGCGACTGGACGCTGCCCTTGCCAAAACTGCGCTCGCCCATGATCAGCGCGCGGTTCTGGTCCTGCAACGCCCCGGCAACGATTTCCGAGGCCGAGGCGGAGCCCGCATCGATCAGCACGATCATCGCCATGCCCTTGGCGACATCGCCCTTCACGGCGGTTTCGGCGCGGTAATATTCGTTTTCAGACGCAACCCGGCCGCGCTGCGAGACGATATCGCCCTTGGTCAGGAACAGATCGGAGAGAATCACCGCCTCATCGAGCGAACCGCCCGGATTGGAGCGCAGATCGAGCACTATTCCGGCCAGCTTTCCTGCGGCCTGACGTTTCATGTCCTGGATCGCCGCATTCACATCATTGCCGACATCGCGGGAAAACTCGTTGACGCTGATCACCGCCACGCCCTGTTCAAGCTTGGACGTAACCGGCTCAAGCTCGATCACTCCGCGCGTCACGGTCACGTCGAACGGCGCATCGCGCCCCGCGCGGAAGAGGGTCAGGCGAATGCTGGTCCCTGCTTGGCCGCGCATCTTGGAGACGGCATCGTCCAGTTCGCCGCCGTAGATCAGCTTGCCGTCGAGGTGAGTGATATAATCGCCCGCCTTGACCCCGGATTTCTCGGCCGGGCTGCCGCGCATCGGCGAGACCACTTTCACCGCGCCATCATCCATCACCACGCTGAGGCCGAGGCCGGAATAATTGCCGTCGATCATCGCGTTGAGCCGCTGGAGCGACGCGCCTTCAAGATAGGAGCTATGCGGATCGAGGCTCGCAAGCATGCCGTCAATCGCGCCGCCCACCAGCTTCTCATCGTCGATCGGCTCAACATACTGGGCCTTGATCAACTGGTAGACGGTGATCAGCCGCCCGAATTGCGGGCCAGCCCGGCCATCGACGGCAGCCAGCCCCGCGGTGGTGGCGGGAATCAGGGCAACGGCACTGACCAGCAGGCCGGCACGGATAAGCGAAGCGAATTTCATCGGCGGATATTGCCTCTCGCGGAATAGGAACGCTCTTTATCGCGCACTACAGGTTAACGCCAGATGGCGCTTCAAGTTGCACGGATCAAGTCCAGCGGATTGACCGGTTCGCCATTGCGGCGCAGCTCGAGGCCCACCAACGGCTTTCCCGGCCCTGCAACACCAAGCGGTGAGCCTGCGACGAGGCGTTGGCCAATCTGCGCATCAAGCTGGCCAAGGCCCGTGACCAGCGTGGTCCAGCCGCCTGGATGTTCGATAATCACGATATTGCCATAGCCGCGATAAGGCCCCGCGAATGCAACCCGGCCAGCTGCGGGGGCGACCGCCTGCGCCCCGGCGCGCGCGGCTATGCTGATCCCGCGCGAGCGAGGCAGGCCGGGCTGGAGATCGCCGAAGCCCGCCACCAGCCGGCCAGCCAGCGGCAGTTGATAGCGGCCGAGGCCACTGGCCAGCTCGGGCTGGGCGGCCACGGCTGTAACTTGCGAATCCTCGGGCCGGGCCGGGCGGACAAGCGGTCCGGGCAAGCGCGCCAGCGAATCGCGGATCAGCCCAGCTGCATCGAGCTGGCGAACCAGCCCCCCCAGATCGCGTGCCTGTTCGGCCAGCGCCAGCGCCCGTTCCGCCTCACGGTCGGCGACCCCGCTCGCTTCGCGTGAGGCGAGTCGCTGGCGGGTTTCCAGCGCGGCCAGCGCCTGGCGCCGCATACCCAGTTCCTGTTCGCTGGCGCGCAGCGCTGCTGAAGCACGGCGCGCCTCTTGCTGGAGCGAGCGGCCCCGCGCAATTTCAGCCCGCAAAGCAGCAGTGCGCCGCTCGACATCGGGCAGCATGGTTTCCAGCAGCGCCCGCATATACATGGTGTCACGGACCGAGCCGGGGCGAAGCAACGAAAGCACTGCCGGACGGCGCGACAGGCGCTGGAGCGCGGCGGTCAGTTGCATGACCGGACGCTGCCGCTGCGCCAGACGCGCCCGCAAATTGGCGCGCTGGCGATCAATCATTCGGATCCGCGCTTCATTGGCCGCGCGACCAGCCTCGGCCTGCTGAATCCGCGCGGCGACCGCAGCGGCTTCCTGCGCGGTCCGGGTCGCCGCTTCGGTGGCGCGGGCAGCGCCGGCTTCAAGCACTTCGGCGCGAACCCGGGCAGAAGCACCTTCGGCCTGTGCCTCGGCCATGGCGCGGCGGGTTTCATCGACATCATCATAGCCGGGTGCGACTTGTGCAATGGCTGGCCCCACGCCGCCCAGCGCGAGCAGGACAAGCAGAAAGCGCAAGGAGACAAAGCGGCGCGGCGTCATAACGCCGCCTTATCCCGAACGATGATAGGGATGGCCAGCCAGAATGCTGCTAGCGCGCCATAATTGTTCGGCCAGCATCGCCCGGGCCAGCATATGCGGCCAGGTCATCGCGCCGAATCCCAGCAGCAGATCGGCATCGGCCCGCGCCTTGTCGCCGTGGCCATCGGCGGCGCCGATCCAGAAGCGCACTTCGCGCACTCCGTCATCGCGCCAACGCCCAAGTAGCGCCGCGAAGTCCTCCGAGGACTGCTGAGCGCCGCGCTCATCGAGCAGGACTTCGCGCGCCGGGCCAAGCGGTGAAGGGATCGTTCCGCCCGTTTCGGGCAGTTCGGTGATCTTGGTCGGCCAGCTGATCCGCTTCAGATAGCGCTCGACCAATTCGCCTTCAGACGAGCGGCCGATCTTGCCCCGCGCGATAATGTGAAGCCGCATTGGCGGGGATCACGCCGCGCCGGCATCCCCGAAGGCCCACATCCGCTCAAGATTGTAGAAGCTGCGAACTTCGGGGCGGAACAGATGGATGACGATATCCCCGGCATCGACCAGCACCCAGTCTGCCGCAGGCAGGCCTTCGATCCGGCAGTGGCCGAAACCGCCGTGCTTGATCCGCTCAGCCAGCTTCTGCGCCATCGCCGCAACCTGGCGGGTCGAGCGGCCCGAGGCGATCACCATGTGATCGGCAATCGAGCTCTTGCCCTCAAGCGGGATCGAGATGATGTCCTGCGCCTGATCATCGTCAAGCGACTGCAGCACCAGGGCATGGAGCGAACCCGGCTCTGAAGCAGGAAGCGGGGTAGGGCTGGCGGCAGAAGCCGTGGCGGTAACCGGCTCAGCCGGAGAATGTGGGACAGCGTTCATGTAAGTGGGTCGGGCTCCTGGTGGCAGATCCGGTCGCAGCAAAGGCGCTGAACGAAGAATACCATGTGGGGGGAAATCATGTGAGAATTGATCATGCGGGATTTGGCCGGATCGGGCGATGCGTCAGTCCATCCCGCGGGGCCGGTCCGGCAAAGCCGAGGGCCCAGTCAGGATCAGCGCGGCGAAGCTGGGTCGCCGAACGCGGATCGGGATCGAAACGCAACTGTATCAGCGCGGGTGCGCTCCATTCTGCCCGGTTGGAACCTGTTTTCCGAATAATCAGGCTGGCGGCCGATCGCCGGTAGCGAGCGAGCCAGGCCATCGCGGGGCTCGCGATAGCGGCGCCATCATAGCCCGGACGGGCAATAACCGCAATCGGCATGGCACGAGCGATATTGCGCCACTCTTTCCAGCGGTGGAACTGGGCCAGATTGTCGCTTCCCATCAACCACACGAACCGGCACTTGGGATAGCGCCGGGTCAGGCCGCGCAGCGTATCGATGGTATATTTCGTGCCCAACTCGCGCTCGATCGCAGTGACCCGGATCGGGGCGCGGCGGGCGGTTTTGCGGGCCGAAGCGAGCCGCGCCGCCAAGGGCGCCATGCCCGCTTTGGGCTTTAGCGGATTGCCCGGCGAGACCAGCCACCAGACCTCGTCCAACCCCAGCGCTTCGCGCGCAAACAGGCTGATCCGGCGATGCCCGCCATGCGCCGGATTGAAGCTGCCGCCCAGCAGTCCGACCCGAATCATCCAGGGTAGCTCATGCCGTCAGGGTCATACCGGCTGGCGCCGGGGCGAGACCTGCGAATCGCGATAGCCTTTCTGGAATTCCAGCATCCAGCCCGGATATTCTGCCGGCAAAGCGGAAAGCTGATCAAGCGTCGCCAGTTCGGTGGCAGTCAGCGCCACCTCGCAGGCGGCGATATTATCGGCCAGCTGGTCGGCCCGCTTGGCGCCGACAATTACGGTGGAGACGGCATCCTGATACAGCAACCAGGCCAGCGCGATCTGCGCGATGCTGGATTTGCGCCCATCGGCCATCGCCCGCATTGCCTCGATCAGCCCGTCGGCGCGCTCAAAATTTACCGGCGGGAAATCAAACGACGCGCGCCGTCCCTCGCCCTGGCTCCTGCCCTCGGTGCTGCGCTGGTATTTGCCCGAGAGTAGCCCACCGGCAAGCGGGCTCCAGACCATCAGGCCAACGCCCTCGCTTTTCAGCATCGGCACGATCTCCCGCTCGAGATCGCGGCCCGCGACGGTGTAATAGGCCTGAAGCGAGACGAATTTTGCGAGGCCCAGCCGCTCGGACAGGCCCAGCGCCTTCATGATCTGCCACGCTGCCCAGTTCGAGACGCCGATATAGCGCGCCCGGCCGGTGCGGACGATATCGTCCAGCGCCCGCAGCGCTTCTTCCATCGGGGCCTGGGTATCCCAGCCGTGAATCTGGTAAAGATCGACATGATCCGTGCCGAGCCGGGCCAGACTGGCGTCGATCTGGTCCATCAGATGATAGCGGCTGATGCCCGCGTCATTGGGACCCTGTCCCATCGCACCCATCGCCTTGGTGGCGATCACTATGTCCGAACGCTTTACGCCCAGCGCCTTGAGCGCCCCGCCGGTGAACTGCTCCGACTGGCCCTCGGTATAGACATTGGCAGTGTCGATGAAGTTGATCCCGGCATCCAGCGCCTGCTTGACCAGCGCAGTCGAGGCGTCCTGATCGAGCCCGGCAACCGCGCCAAACCGGCCGGGCTTGGTTCCGAATGTCATCGCGCCGAGGCAGAGTTCAGAAACGATCAGTCCGGTCGAGCCGAGACGGTTATAGCGCATGGGAATCTCCTTTGCGTCGATCATGCGCGGCACAGGGACTGACCGCAAGTGGCGCGTTCAGGGGCGGATCTGGCCGGTTCCGCGCACCAGCCATTTGTAGGTGGTCAGTCCTTCCAGCGCGACCGGCCCGCGCGCGTGAAGCCGCCCGGTGGCAATGCCAATCTCGGCGCCCAGACCGAATTCGCCGCCATCGGCAAACTGGGTCGAGGCGTTGGCCATGACAATGGCGCTGTCGACTTCGGCCAGGAAACGCTCGGCCGCTTCGGTATCCTCGGTAACGATCGCTTCGGAGTGGTGCGAGGAATGACGCTCGATATGGGCCAGCGCGGCATCGAGCCCATCGACCACCGCGACACTGAGGATCGCGTCGAGATATTCGCAGTCCCAGTCCTGCGCGCTGGCAGGCTGGATGCGCGGATCAAGCGCACAGGCCCGGGCATCGCCGCGCAGTTCGCAACCGGCATCAAGCAGGTCGGCCACTACCGCAGACGAATCGGCAAAGCGCGCATCAAGCAGCAACGTTTCCATCGCCCCGCACACACCGGTGCGGCGCAGCTTGGCGTTGAGCGCGATGGCCCGCGCCTTGGCCGGATCGGCGGCGGAATGGATGTAGCTGTGATTGATCCCGTCCAGATGGGCCAGCACCGGCACCCGCGCATCGGCCTGGACCCTTGCCACCAGGCTCTTGCCCCCGCGCGGCACGATCATATCAATCAACCCGGCGGCGGTCAGCATCGCGCCGACTGCAGCGCGGTCTTGCGTCGGGACCAGTTGCACGGCGTCGGCAGGAACACCCTTGGCGGCGAGCCCTGCGATCATCGCGGCGTGGATTGCGTGATTGGAATGAACCGCCTCGGTGCCGCCGCGCAGCAACACGGCATTGCCCGAGCGGACACACAACGCCGCTGCATCGGCGGTTACGTTGGGGCGGCTTTCATAGATGATCCCGATCAGCCCGATCGGTACGCGGACCCGCGACAGGGCAAGGCCATTGGGCCGAGCTGCGCTGTCGATTATTTGACCGACCGGATCGGGCAGAACCGCGACCTGTGCCACGCCGTCCGCCATCGCCGTGAGCCGCGCGAGATCGAGCCTGAGCCGGTCGAGCAGCGCATCGCTGAGGCCCCGAGCCGTGCCGGCTACCAAATCGCGCGCGTTGGCCGCGAGAATCGCGGGTCCGGCTGCGCGCAGGGCAGCGGACGCCGCAAGCAGCGCTGCGGATTTTTGTTCGTCGCTCAGCCGCGCAAGCACGCGCTGTGCTGCCCGGCCAGCGTGGGCGAGCCGCGCGACCAGCGATTCGGGGCTTTCGGAGGTGAGGTTTTGCGAGGCCATGCAGACGGGCCTAGCAGTCCGGCGCAAGTTTGTCAGCGCATGTTGATGCAGCCGGGATTCAGTGCGCATGGTTCGGAAATTGCCCGCAAAAAACGCTTCGTCCCATGACTCGTCCGGTTCGGCTTGAGTCGTGCACGCATGATTCGCAACCGATTGCCGTTCCTGCTAGCCGCCCCCCACAAAGAGAAAAAGGGACTTGGGGTCGTTTTGAAAAATCTGGCTGTTGGCGATCTTCATGGTCGCCTACGGAGCTGGTTTCCGGACCGTGAATTTTTCATGCGGTCTCAGGGACAGGTCCGTTTTATCAAGATTTCGTCGCGCCTGCAGCTGATTGCTGCCGGACTTGCCGCTGCCCTTTTGCTGGCCTGGTTGGTTAGCATGGCCGCGATGGCGATCAGCCAATATTCGTCGACGCGCGATCGGCTGGCCCTGCTCGATCGTGAAGCCAAGGTTGTCAGCGCGGTGAGCCGGGTGTCGGAATACCGCAACGATCTGGGCAATGTCGCCAGCGATCTGGAAAAGCGCCAGGACTTTATCGAGAAGATGGTCGGCACGTTGCCGGACGATGTTAAATCGGGTGAAACCGTCTCCAACTCGAGCGGCGCAACCGCGCAGACCGTCAACAAGGTCAGCACACTTGTCCCCGAGGCAGCAGGGCTCGCCCGAATGGAAGCGCGCCAGCTTGCCTTTGTCGAAAAACTGACCCGCCTTGCCGACCGCCGCTCCGCCGCAGCGGCAAGCCGCATCCGGCAGCTGGGAATGAACCCCGGCACAATGCTGGTCTCGATCGCTGATCGCAGCGCCCAGGGTGGTCCCTTGCTGAGCCTGGTCACTTCGCGCAATGGCACGCTTGATCCGCGGTTCGAACGGCTCGGCATCAGCCTCGCCCGGATGGATGCGCTGGAGCGCGGCCTTGCCGGCATCCCGCAATACCTCCCCGCCAGCCTTGAGTTCATTTCATCGGGCTTTGGCTATCGCAGTGATCCTTTCACGGGCGGCGCTGCCTTCCATGCCGGGCTGGATTTCAAAGGCCCGATCGGCGCACCGATCTATGCCGCCGCCCGCGGGACGGTCAGCTTTGCCGGGGTCCGTCAGGGCTATGGCAATTGCATCGAGATCACCCACGGCAATGGCCTGTTGACCCGCTACGCCCATATGTCTGCCTTCCGCGCCCGGGTGGGTGACCCGGTTGGTCCGGGCAGCGTGATTGGCCTGATCGGTAATTCCGGCCGCTCGACCGGCCCGCACCTCCATTTTGAGGTCCGGATCAATGATCGCCCCCTGAACCCGCGTCCCTTCCTGGAGTCTGCGTCACATGTTCTCGAACAAGCCCCAAAACAAGCAAGCGGCGCAGCCGCGGCCATCGGCGGTTAACCGGGTGGCAGGCTCAACCTTCTCGGTTTTCGGCTCCGACACGGCGATCAAGGGCGATGTCCACGCATCGGCGGATCTCCATGTGGACGGACGGATCGAAGGCGATGTCACTTGTACATCGCTGGTCCAGGGCGAAACGAGCGAAGTGATCGGTGCGATCAGCGCCGACGCCGGACGTTTTTCCGGAACGGTGCGCGGATCGATCAACGTAGGCGATCTGGTGATCCTGAAGAGCGCCCGGATTTTCGGCGATGTCCATTACGACACGCTGACTATCGAGCAGGGCGCGCAGGTCGACGGGCGCTTTGCCCACCGTGAACCCGGCGCGTTGCCGCTCGCAGTGGACGATGGCGGCGAACCGCGTCTGACTTTGGCGGGATAGACAGTCACGGCTGGTGGGCGACGCTAGGCCCTAGTCAACTCTTCGCGCCCGACCTCTTCGCGTAGCGCCTTGCGATCGAGCTTGCCGATCATCGTTTTGGGCAGGCTCGCCCGCACCACCACCGCATCGACCCGCTCATGCTTGCCAAGCCTGGCGTTGAGCCAGTCTTTGAGCGCGTCGCCGGTTATTTCACTCGCCTCTTTGAGGGTCACGAAAGCGCGCGGGCTTTCACCGCGATAGGGGTCGGTCACGCCGATCACCAGCGCCTCTTTGACCGCCGGATGTTCGACCAGCACCGCTTCGACCTGACTGGGAAAAACCTTGAAGCCGCCCACCGCGATCATGTCCTTGATCCGGTCGACAATCCGGACGTAGCCCTCGGCATCGAACACCGCGACATCGCCGGTGCGCAGCCAGCGCGCGCCATCACGAATCGCGAAAGCCTCCGCCAAAGCCTCGGGCCGGTTCCAATAGCCCTGCATTACCTGTGGACCTTGAATGACCAGTTCGCCGGGCTCGCCCGGCGGCGCATCGCGGGCCGGATCTTCCTTGTCGAGCAATCGCAGCCGCGTCGCGGGCAGTGGCTGCCCGATCGTGCCGGTCCGGTCATCGCCCTCGTAGGGGTTAGTAGTCGCCACGCCGGATGATTCGGTCAGCCCGTAGCCTTCGACCAACCGCGCACCGGTGGCAGCTTCGAACCGCGCCTTGACCGGGGCCGACAGAGGCGCGCCGCCCGAAATGCAGATCCTCAGGCTTGAAAAGTCGGTTTTTCCGAGGCGCGGATGATCAAGCAGCGCCTGATACATGGTCGGAACGCCGGGCATCGCCGTCGCGCGGGTCCGCTCGATCGCTTTCAGCGCCTGGCCCGCGTCAAAGCGGGGCAACATCGCAATGCAGCCGCCGTTGGCCACCGTACGATTGAGGACGGTCGCATTGGCGAAAACATGGAAAAGCGGCAGCACACCCATGATCACATCCCGTTCGCTGGCCCGGGGATCGATCGCGACGATCTGGCGGGCATTCGCGGTCAGGTTCTGGTGGGTGAGCATTGCGCCCTTGGGCGTGCCGGTGGTGCCGCCGGTATATTGGATCAAAGCCAGATCATGGGCCGGATCGATTTCAACTTCGCTCGGCGCGCTTGTACTGAGGGCATCGCGCCAGCGCAGCACATCGGCCGCGGACGGGATCAAGCTCAGCGCCTTGCGCCCAATCAGCCGCAGGCCCACGCCTTTCAGCCACGGCAGCATATCGGCCAGCGATCCGACCACCAGCTTTTCGAGCGCCGAGCCTTGCAGCACCTTGAGCGCAGTTGGCAGGAGGCTGGCGACATCAACCGTGACCAGCAGACGTGTGCCCGAATCGGCGACCTGCGCCGAAAGTTCATCGACCGTGTAGAGCGGTGAGAAATTGACCACCGTCGCCCCGGCGATCATCGCCCCGTAATAGGCCGAGACATAGATCGGGACGTTGGGAAGATAGAGCCCGATGCGGTCACCCTTGACGATCCCCAGCCGCTGGAGCCCGGTCGCAAAGGCCTGAGCCTCGGCCTCAATTGCCGCGTAGCTATAGTGACGCCCCATGAAATCGACCAGCGGGCGGCTCGCATAGGCCGCAACGCTTGCCGCAAACATCTCCGGCATGGAAAGCGGCGCAAACGCCTGATCCCATGCGCAGGGATGCGCATAATGCGTTAGCCAGGGTTCGCCGGGATTATCTGGTGCCATGTCAGCGAAACTGCCCCTTCTCCCGGGAAAGGGCAAGCAAGGATAAGGGCTTAAGCTTCCTCGACCGCGCCGGCAGCTTCGGCAGCACGCTTGGCTTCGAGCCAGGCGGCGGCTTCGGCTTCCTGCGCCACTTCACCGGCCAGCTTGTGGGCGGCATCGCGTTCGGCGCGCAGCTCTTCAATCAGCGAAGCGCGATCATCGCCCAGCCGCGCATCGTCACCGGCTTCATCGACCAGCCCGGCCTTTTTGGCCGCCTTGGCAACAATCGCATCCAGTTCGCGCTGCGAACACAGCCCCAGCGTAACCGGGTCCTTGGCCTGAATGTTGGAGATGTTCCAATGGCTGCGATCGCGGATCGCGCTGATGGTATTGCGAGTGGTGCCGATCAGCTTGCCGATCTGCGCGTCGGAGATTTCGGGATGGGCGCGCAGAATCCAGGCGATGCCATCGGGCTTGTCCTGGCGTTTCGAGACCGGGGTATAGCGCGGACCCTTGGTGCGGTTGACCGTAACCGGCGCTTTTTGCATCTTGAGCGAATAGGCAGAATCGGCCTGGCCCTTCTCGATCTCGGCCATGGTCAGTTCACCCGAGCGAACCGGATCGCGACCGGTATATTTGCTGCTGGCCAGATCATCCGCCATCGCCTGCACTTCAAGGATGTGCAGACCGCAGAATTCGGCGATCTGTTCAAACGACAGTGCGGTGGAATCCACCAGCCACGAGGCAGTGGCGTGCGGCATCAACGGGGTCGGCTGGGTCACGGGAAATCTCCGGCAGAAAATATAAGGGCCGCCCCTTTCGGAGCGGCCGTGCGCGTAGTCATTTAGGCCCAAAAATCGGCGGGGGCAAGGGCGGTTACCAAGGCTTAAGCTGTTCGCGCTAAGAAACTTCCCTGGGCAAGCGAGCGGGGCACAATGAAGCAGATCTGGAAAGTGGTGCTGCCTGCCCTGTTGGCAAGCGGTTGCGGTGACACTGGCACCGAAGATTTCACGATTGAAGTGCAGCGCCCGGTCGCGACTGTCTTTGCACCGTTTTCGCAGATCGACACCGGCATTGCCGGGCAGATCTTTCCCGGGCTCCAGGTCAAGAAGTCGCGGCCCAGCGAGAGCGGATTGCTCTATACGATCCCCGGCGACGGCACGTCCGAAAGCACGTTTCTCCTGACCTTTGAACCGGCGGCACATCGATCGCGACATGGATGATGGTTGCCGCGCCGTCGCCGGTCGGCTCAAAGGTCAGGAGAAACGT
>JANOFJ010000002.1:0-4729 GCA_031413595.1 Novosphingobium sp. | reverse complement strand
GGCTGGTGTTGCAAGCTATTTGCGGATGCGAATAGCGCACAAAACAAACAGTCTTACTTGGGAGAGAGCACCATCAGCATCTGGCGGCCTTCCATACGCGGATAGGCCTCGATCTTGGCCACTTCGGCGGTATCGTCCTGGACCCGTTTGAGCAGGTTCATACCGAGTTGCTGGTGCGAAAGTTCGCGGCCGCGGAACCGCAAGGTGATTTTGACCTTGTCACCCTCGTCAATGAAGCGGGCGACGCTGCGCATTTTGACGTCGTAATCGTGATCGTCGATATTCGGACGCATCTTGATCTCTTTGATCTCTTGCGTCTTTTGCGACTTGCGGGCGAGATTGGCCTTCTTCTGCGCCTCATATCGAAACTTGCCGACATCGAGGAACTTGCAGACCGGCGGATCGGCGTTGGGGGACACTTCAACCAGATCAAGGCCCACGCCAGCGGCCTGTTCGATCGCCTCGCGGGTGTACATCACGCCGATATTCTCGCCGGTTTCGTCAATGACGCGGACTTTGTCAGACGTGATCATGGTATTGAAGCGCGGCCCGCTCTTGGTCGGGGGCTGCAGCATACGCCGGGGTGGGGGTGCTATAGTAGAATCTCCTGAAATTGAACTCTGCGCGCGTCCTTAGTGGGAATCAGGCGAAGTGGGAAGGGGGTTAGGCTGCCGCTCGCCACAAGGGGTATTGCACCAGTCGCCCTTGGGCACTCAGCACCGCATCGACACTGCGCGCAGGCTGCATCGCGGCGATGATCGCGGGGTCGGCGGCATTCATCCCACCGGTGAGCGCGCCAAATGCGGGGAGGATCAGTTTGCGCTCGCTCACCACGGCGCAGGGCCGGGTGATACTGCGGCCGCGCGCCGTGATCTTGAGCCTGGGGTGAAAATGCCCGGACAGCTCAGCCCGAGCCTCGCCCGGCAGGGCTTCATGACGCAGCAACAGCCCGTTCACTGCCAGCTCTGCCAGTTCGGTTCCGCCCGGCGCCCCTTCGCTGCCCGAATCGTGATTGCCCGTGATCCACACCCAGTCGGTGGCGCGGGTGAGCGCGGCGAGCATTCCGGCGGCATGTGGCTCAAGCCGCTCCGCGCCGCCCGCATCATGGAAATTGTCACCCAGCGTAAACACCCGCCGCGCGCCTGTTTCGCGGATCGCCAGCGCAATCCGCTCCAGCGTCTCGCGGCTGTCATAAGGCGGCAGCATCTGGCCAAAACGGGCAAAAAAACTCGCCTTTTCAAGGTGGAGATCGGCCACCAGCAGGGCATTCTCGCGGCCCCAATAGAGCGCGCGACCCTGCACGAGCGCGAATTCCTGATCTGCGAACGAAAAGGGAACCATGCACCACGCTTGCCCCGGCGCGCCGCATTTGGCAAGCGCAGCTGATGACTGACTGGACCCCCTACACCGCCCGCGCCGCCACCTTGTTCGCCTCGCTTCGTGACCGCATCTGCGCCGAGTTCGAAAGCATCGAGCGCGAGGCCGGGAGCGAAGCGGCCTTCGCCTATACGCCGTGGCAGCGCGATACCGAGGACGGCTCGGAGGGCGGCGGCGGCACGATGGGGTTGATGAAGGGCCGGGTGTTCGAAAAAGTCGGCGTCAATATCTCGACCGTCAGCGGGGCCTTTGCGCCCGGTTTTGCCGCAACGATCAACGGCGCGAGCGAGGATAGCCCGGGCTTTACCGCCACCGGCATCAGCCTGGTTGCGCATATGGCCAACCCGCATGTGCCCGCCGTGCATATGAACACGCGGTTCCTGACCACCAGCAAAGCCTGGTTTGGCGGCGGTGGCGATCTCAACCCGCCGATCCCCTATGCCGAAGACACCGCCGATTTCCACGCCGCCTACAAGGCCGCCTGCGATGCCCATGGCGCGGATTATTACGACCGTTTCAAGAAGTGGGCCGACGACTATTTCTACATCCCCCACCGCGGCGTCCACCGCGGCGTCGGCGGTATCTTTTACGATCATCTCAATTGCGGTGATGATGCTGAGTGGGAAAAGAACTTCGCCTTCACCAAGGATGTCGGCGAGGCGTTCCTCGCCTCATTCCCGATGCTGGTAAGGCGCCGCATGGGGATGGAGTGGATGGAGGCGGAAAAACGCCAGCAACTCGAATGGCGCGGGCGCTATGCGGAATTCAACCTGGTTTACGACCGGGGGACGCTGTTCGGCCTCAAGACCGGCGGCAATGTTGACGCTATTTTGATGAGCCTGCCGCCTGAGGCGGCGTGGAGTTGACTGCGCGCCCGATTGCGCCGAGCGGACTAGCGGGCGAGGGCTGCAGCGCGCATTTCCAAAGTGGCGACCAGTCCGGTCGGTTGCCAGTCGTATTTGATCGAGCCGCTCAATTGCCCGCCCATACTCATCTGCACCATCTTGCTGCCGAAGCCTTTTAGCTCTGGTGTTTCGCATATCTCGGGTCCGCCGGTTTCTGCCCAGACAAGTCTGACAATGTCGTCGTCGCTGGTGCCGGTTATGTCCAGAGCACCGGTTTCAAGCGATAGCGCGCCATGTTTCGCCGAATTGGTCGCGAGCTCATGCAAGACCATAGCGAGGGCGGTCGCGGTGCGCTCGCCGACCCCCATGCGGGGAACGGCCACCCGAATTCGGCCGCTGAAAGCACCGAGGTCGTCGTATGGTGCGACCAGCACGCTCAGCAGATCACCCAGCAGGGCGGCTGTGCCTTGCGCGTCTGGCAGCGGCCTCACCAGATCATGGGCGCGTCCCAAGGCTGTCAAGCGCTGGGTCAGCACCTTCGTCATGCCCTCAACAGTCTGGGCCGATCGCGAGCTAAAGGCGGTCAGGCTGGTCGCGATCGCGATCAGATTTTTAACGCGGTGGCTCATTTCGCCAGCCAGCAACTCGCTGCCTTCCTCGGCTTGCTTGCGGCCGGTCACGTCGAGGAATACGCCGAACATTGTCCGGTTGACGATCCCGGCATCGGCTCCTTGGCCTCTGGCAGAAACCCAGCGGATTTCATCGCCGACCATGATCCGAAAATCGATTTCATACGAGCCCTCGACCGACCGTGTGGCCTCGAACGCTGCTCGCACCCGGTCGCGGTCCGCCGGGTGAATATTCGCCGATAATTCCTCAAACCCGATCGAGGCGGAATGAGGCAGTCCCCACAAATCGAAGCCGCGCGGGTCGATGCTGAGATTGTTGTCATCGACATTCCATGACCACAGCGCCACACACGCCGCCTCAATCGCCAGCCGCAGATGCCTTTCGCTCCATTGGTCAGTCAAGAGATTGGCATTGCCATCAATTTGGGCCCTTTAAACATGCGGAAAACATTGGCACTCCGCTCCGCGAGCGCAAGCTATCGGCCCCACTACCGCACAACTCAATGCCGTGTTGTCACTCTCCCGGCAAGGCAGAACATGCCGGGCGCAGGCCGGTGCAGCCTGGCGTAATCCGGCGAGCCCCTTTCCTACAGCGCTAAAATCTGGCTTAAGCTGGCCGATGTTGCCGCTCAATTCCCTGCCAGGCCATCGACCATTGCCGCTCTGTCCAGAGGCAAAATCCAGTCTAAACCGCACAAGCTGTCACCCTGTACGGTTAACTTATTCCAGAATAACGATAAATCACGCCGGACAGATGGGTTACGCCTGTCACCCATCTGGGCCAAACCCTTGCAATATAAAGAGAGATTTCGGTGACACTTGGGTGACACCGTGTCACCTTTGTCACCCAAACCCTACAAGATCGACGCTTCCAGCCCTCGCTCGTAGCTTTCCCCTTGCCCCGCACACACTTATCCGCACATCTAGGCAATAATGCTGCGTCAGTATGAACTTGTTGAACGCGTCAAAGCGTATGATCCGGACGCCGATGAGGCGGTGCTGAACCGGGCCTATGTCTATACCGTCCAGAAACACGGCGCTCAAAAACGCGCATCGGGCGATCCCTATTTCAGCCATCCGGTCGAAGTGGCGGGGCTGATGACTGAGCTCAAGCTCGACATGGATACCGTCGTAACCGCGCTGCTCCACGATACCGTCGAAGATACGCTGGCGACGATCGACGAAATCGAGAAACTGTTCGGGCCGGATATCGCCAGACTGGTCGATGGGGTGACCAAGCTCTCCAAGATCGAAACGCTGACCGAGAATGAGCGGGCGGCGGAAAATCTCCGCAAATTCTTCCTGGCAATGAGCGAGGATCTGCGGGTGCTGCTGGTCAAGCTGGCCGACCGGCTCCACAATATGCGCACGCTTCATTTCATCAAAAGCGAGGACAAGCGCCGCCGGATTTCCCGTGAGACGATGGATATCTACGCGCCGCTGGCCGAACGCGTCGGCATGTATGAATATATGCGCGAGATGCAGCTGCTGGCTTTCGAGCAGCTCGAGCCCGAGGCCTATGCCACCATCACCGGACGGCTGACCCAGATTCGCAGCCAGGAGGGCGGGCAGGTCGATGCGATTGCGCTGGCGATCAAGCAGGCGCTGGCCGAGGCGGGGCTGAAGGTGGAGGTTTCGGGGCGCGAAAAGCATCCCTTCTCGATCTGGAAGAAGATGGCCGAGCGCCATGTGTCGTTCGAACAAATCACCGATATCATGGCTTTTCGGGTGCTGACCGAAAGCGCCGCAGACAGCTACAAGGCACTGGGAGTGCTCCACCAGACCTGGCAGATGATCCCGGGCCGGTTCAAGGATTACATCTCTTCGCCAGGAGCGCCGCCAGGCCGGCCGCGGGCAACATCGTCAGCAGGATCTTCT
>JANOFJ010000001.1:0-3102 GCA_031413595.1 Novosphingobium sp. | reverse complement strand
CAAGGTTAGGCTGGGGTGTGATACCGGCTAGGGATAGTTCCCTAGTCCGCAACCCGCCCGACCATCCCAAAAGATGACCGGGCGGAGGCGGCTACCCCCCTGATTAACCATGCCTCGAAGGGACTTTTGCGCGCGGAACGTCAAACGGATCGGTAATTTAAGGGCAGGGGGGAATACTTAGGGGTGGGGTGGTGTCTCAGATGGGGTCCGGGGTTGCTGCGCGCGGAGTCCCTACCGCGCCGTCACCCGCCAGATCACGTTGCCCACATCATCGGCGACCAGCAAACCCCCCGCCTTGTCGACCGCAACGCCGACCGGACGACCCTGGGCCTTGCCGCGCGCGTCGATAAAGCCAGTCAGGACATCGATGGGAAGCCCGGTTGGCCGGCCCTGGGCAAAGGGCACGAAAATAACCTTGTAGCCGCTCAGCGGCTTTCTGTTCCAGGAACCATGCTGTCCGACGAAAGCGCCGTCCGAAAATGGCTTACCCAGCTTGGAACCAGCTGCGAAGGCGAGGCCCAATGACGCAGTATGGGCTCCCAGCGCATAATCCGGCTTGATTGCGCGGGCAACCAGATCGGGGCGACGCAGCGTCTTGGGAATACGCTCGTCGATGGTGGCGCCGTAATAACTGAACGGCCAACCGTAGAACCCGCCGCGCTTCACGCTGGTAATATAATCGGGCACCAGGTCACTGCCAAGCTCATCGCGCTCATTCACGGATGTCCATAAAGCGCCTGTAACCGGCTCAAAAGCCATGCCGACGGGATTGCGCAAGCCAGTGGCCAATTCGCTGTGCGCGCCGGTGCGTGGGTCGATCTGCCAGATCGACGCGCAACCTTCTTCGGCGGCCAGGCCGTTTTCGCCAACATTGCTGTTCGATCCGACCGCGACAAACAGAGCCGTGCCATCAGCGGCCACAACGAGGTTCTTGGTCCAATGGTGGTTTATTTCACCGGCCGGGAGATCCGCAATCTTGCGTCCCGGAACCCTTATTGCCAGGTCGCCAGTGCGATACGGAAAGGCCAGCACCGCGTCGGTCGTGGCCACATACAGCGTCTCGCCAGCCAAGGCCATGCCGAACGGTGAGTTGAGGTTTTCCAGAAAAATCGATCTGGTTTCCGCCACTCCGTCGCCGTCAGTATCGCGCAGCAGGCTAACCCGGTTGGCGCTGGGCGCAGCGGCCCCCGCCTTCTTCTGGAACATCTTGAAAAAATAGCCCCTGATCCCGGTGGCATCCTTGGGTCGGACCGGTCCATTGGTTTCCGCCACCAGCACGTCACCATTGGGCAGGACTGTCATCCAGCGCGGGTGATCCAGCCCGATTGCGAAGGCCGAAACAGCCAAGCCAGCCGCCGCGACCGGCTTGGCGCCGCCTTGCCAGCCAATCGCATCGGCAACCTTGATAACTGGAATCAGTGACTTCTGGGGCTTCGGCAAAACTGGCGCCGGTCCCATATCCTGATTGAGCGCAAGCTTGGCGGACGTGCCGCAACCGGCGAGAAAGATAACCGCGAGGGCGAGGGTCACTCCTGGATGTCGCAGCATCTTTTGTCCTTCACTCTTGCTGATCACTCAAGCCGCCATCTTATGCTGGCGCGGGTGCTTTTCCAGCCATGCCAGCACATGTTCTGGCTTGCTGACCTCGTAAGGGTCGTCATCGGTGCCGCTATCGTTGATGCCCGGTTCTTCGAACCAGCCGACAATATGCCCATCGTCCACCACCATCGCATAGCGCCATGACCGAAGTCCGAAACCAAGATGGGCCTTATCGACCAACATGCCCATTCTACGGGTGAAAAGCGCAGACCCATCGGGCAACATTTTGACCTTTTTGAGTCCGAGTTTTTGGGCCCATTGGTACATCACAAAGGCGTCGTTCACGGCCAGGCAGTAAATTTCGTCCGCGCCAGCGGCGTGAAGCGCACCATAGGACTCTTCGAACGCCGGGCATTGTTCGGTCGTGCAGGTGGGGGTAAATGCGCCGGGAAGAGCAAACACGACCACGCGCCTGTTAGCGAAAATCTCGCCCGTGGTGACATCCTGCCAGCGAAACGGATTGTCGCCGCCCACCGATTCATCGCGCACGCGGGTCTTGAAGGTAACATCGGGAACAATGCGGTCAGCCATCGGGCACTCCTGAATGTGCAATTCGAGGGTCCAACCAATCGCGGCTTTAGATGTTCCACCTGGGCTACCCGCAGGCAGGAAGAAGCATTTTCCCGAACCTATAGCGGGCAATGGGGCTTGACGTTCGCATGAGCGCGTTGATGGCACTGAGGGCAGTCTGCAGTGCATCCGCGGCGTAGCCGAAATTCCGAAGTGTCTCCGAAATTTCGGGTACGCCTATATTTGCGCAGTTTTAGTTCTGCATTTTTTCGCCGGCCTTGTCGGCGGCTTCCCCGGCAGCTTCTATGGCTTTGCCTGCCTCAGTTTTTGCAGCCTCTACAGCGCCTTGGGCCTTTTTACCTGCGTCTGCTGCGACTGCGCCGGCTTCTTCTGCGGCGCCGCTAGCAGCGGTGGCAGCACCTTGGACATCATCGCCTACTGCGGCTCCAGCTTCGGAAGTTTCTTGCTGGGCTTTTTCTGAACAACCGGACAAACCGGCGGCGCCGATGGAAAGTGCGGCAACCAGGAACAACTTCTTCATATAACTCTCCGTCCAAAAAATCGGTGGGCCCATCAAGGCGCGCTCGCCTGTTCAAAGGCTACAAGGAAATTCCTCGTGGTCAACACGGCAACAATTCCGGGCACGGCAATTCCGGGGACACGAATTCCGCAATTCCGTTGAGTCCCCGGAATTCAAGGGCAGGGGGGAATACTTAGGTGGTGCTGGGGTGAAGTGGGGTGCGTCAGCTCGCAAGTAATTGCCGTTTCCGTCCAATCGCTTGAGCAATCTTCGCGCTATCACAAGCGGCGAAGGCGTTGCATTGAGGTTCGATAATCGGGCACGACCCATGATTTGCGCGATCAGGGGCAAGGGGAGAGTAGCGGCATGGCGGATATTGTCGGAACCAGCGGCGATGACGTGCTGGCTGGAACAGCAGACAACGACAGCATCACCGGTCTTGCCGGGAATGACACGCTCAATGGCGGCAATAG